>JAVVFG010000102.1:0-11237 GCA_032260445.1 Anaerolineae bacterium
GTCATTGCCCCAAACCGCTTTGTCTATGAGTCTTACGAAAAGCTGGGGATGCCGCTGGCGAAAGCCACCGTTATTGCCCACGGCATCGACGTTCCGTCGCGTGTCCTCAACGCCGCACCGCGCCCGCCGCGCTCAGCGGGCGAACCACTCAACGTCATCTACGTCGGCAGCATGGCCCACCAAAAGGGCGTGCACGTGCTCGTCGATGCCCTAAATGGGCTCCCGGCGGGTCAGGTGAGGCTCACCCTGTATGGCGACCTGGACAAATTTCCCGAATACGTTGCCATGCTCCGGGAACGGACCAGCCATCCTGGTATCACCTTCGCCGGCCGGATTGAGCGCGACGAGCTGTGGTCGATTCTGCTGGACGAGGTGGACGTCGCCGTGCTGCCAACACTATGGTATGAGGTGTCACCCTTGACGATTCAAGAGCTGTTTGCGGCCCGTGTGCCCATCGTTGCTTCTAACATTGGCGCCTTACCTGCCATGATTCGGCATGAAGTGGACGGCCTCCTCTTCGAACCCGGCAACGCCATCGCCCTACGCGCCGCCCTCGCGCGATTAATCTCCGATCCGGCGCTTCTTTCCCAATTGCGCGCGGCAATTCAGCCGACGCGGCTGACAGCCGAGCACGTGGCTGAACTGATGGCCCTTTACGAAAGTGTTATCGGCACCCACTAATGTTATCCCTCGACCAACAAAACCGCCTCCGCGAAGCCTACCGCGCCCGGCATCCCGGCTGGCAGCCGGCAACAGAACTCTACGCCGGCCTGGTGCGCCGTTACATGCAGCCGGAGAGTAGGTTGCTCGACCTCGGCTGCGGGCGCGGGGGACTGGTCGAGCAGCTAGAGCACCCGCTGCGCCAGATCGTGGGCATCGACCCCGATCTGGCCTCGCTGCGCGAACACCGCCTGCCATTGCCGCGCGCGCAGGCGACGAGCGCCCGTCTGCCGCTGGCGCGCGACAGCGTCGACATCGCCTTTGCCAGTTGGCTGCTGGAACATCTGGCCGATCCGGCGGCGGATTTCGCCGAGCTGGCGCGTGTGTTGCGACCGGGCGGCGTGTTTATCTTCGTCACGCCCAACCGCCGGCACCCGCTGGCGCTGCTCAACCGCTTGCTGGGGCGGGCCGGTCAGGGCCAGCGCTGGCTCGTGCGCCGTCTCTATGGGCGCACGAGCGGCGACACCTTTCCCGCCTACTACCGCGCCAACAGCCGGCCGACAATCGCCTCGCTGGCTGCCCGCGAGGGATTGCAGCTGGTCCAACTAGAGGCCATCGAGGATCCGACCTACCTGGCCTTTACGCCAACCCTCTTTACCGTCGCCCAGCGGCTCGGTCAGCGGTTGCCACCAGAGCGGCGGCTACACCTCGTCGGCGCGCTCGCGTCTAAGAAATCGCTCTAAAGCCTGGCAGCCCATTTTCCCTGCCGCCCTATCCCGTCTACAATAAGCTCATGCATCTTGACCACATTATGAAAACCGCCATGACCATCGCTGCCGAAGCCGGCGCCCTGCTGCGCGAGGGCTACGGCACAGCCCGCCAGTTCGAAACGAAAAGCACAGACATCGATCTGGTTACTGAATACGACCACGCGGCGGAGGCGCTCATTACCCGTCGCCTGCGCGCGGCCTTCCCCGACCACCTGGTGTTAGGAGAGGAAGGCACCCGGGATGAGGGCGCCAGCGCCGGCGCCGGCAGCACGCCTACCTGGATCATCGACCCGCTCGACGGCACCGGCAATTTCAGCCATGCCTTTCCGGTCTTTGCCGTGTCGCTCGCCTTGTGGCAAGGAAACGAGCCGTTAGCCGGCGTTGTCTATGATCCGCTGCGTGACGAGACCTTTCACGCAGCCCGGGGCCACGGTGCCTGGCTGGCGGCGGGCGGGCAGCCGGCGCGGCGCCTGCAGACGAGCGCGGCCACCGAACTTCTGCACAGCCTCCTCGCGACCGGCTTCCCCTACGACCGCCATACCAGCGACCAGGACAACCTCGCCCAATTTGCCGCCTTTCTGAAGCGCGCGCGCGGACTGCGCCGCTGTGGCGCTGCCGCCCTCGACCTGGCCTACGTGGCTGCCGGCCGGCTTGACGGTTACTGGGAGTACAAGCTGAGCAGCTGGGATGTCGCCGCCGGTGTGCTCCTCGTGCAGGAAGCCGGCGGCCGTGTCACGGCGATCGACGGCGACCCGTTCCAGCTTGACGCGCACGTCGATATGATCGCCAGCAACGGCAAGATCCACGCGGCAATGGAAGCGGTCATCGCCAGGGTCGCGGCGCCTGCCACCCTGTCATGAGCCGGCTGTAACAGACAGCGATGATTCTACTGGGTCGCCTTTACGCCATCCTCTACGAAAGCCGGCAGCGCCGCCTGTTCGGCGTGACGTGGCGCACCTGGCTCGTCATCTTGCCCGTCATCTTAGCTGTTGCCGGGTTGGGAAGGGGCTGGCCCTTCCCGCTGATCGTCGCCCTGTTTGCCCTCACCCCGCTGCTGCTCCTCCTCTACACTGTGGCCAGGCGTGCGGGCTACAAACATTTCGTTCCTGACACAGAAATGGCTCTGGACGATACGTTTGCGGCGCCGCGCAACGAACATCGCATTGCCTTACATGCCACAGGCATCTTTAGCCTCCACGATCGCGAAGACTATGTCCTGGCGCGGCCCGCCGAGTACTGGCGCGTGCCGCTCGGGCAGCATGTCATCATGGTGCAGCAGACACCAGGCCGCTTCCTCTACCAGATCATCGACCCGGAGAACGTCGAGAGAATCCAGCCGGGGCATCTGTTCTACGGGCGCAACCGGCAAAAGGCGCTTGCCTTACACTTCCTCGCCTCGTGGGGGCCGCAGTTTGTCTACGAGCCGAGTTACCGGTACGTTGGCGACGATGACGAGCCGCCGCCCAGCCACACGATCCCGCGCACTGTTTACCTGACCTTCAGCAGCGATGCCGACCGGCACGCGGTATGGAAAAGTATGCTGCTTGAACGGGCGCGCCGCTAATCCGTGCTACGGATGCGCCAGCCAGCGCGCGAAAAAGTCCTGCAGCGATTTTCCGGAGGCGCTTTCCAGTGCTGCCTGGAAAGCTTCGTGATCGCTGCTCTCCCCGCCGTGGTTTTCGATGTACAGGCGCAGCCCGGCGAAAAACGCCTCATCACCCACCTCCTGATGGAGCGCAGACATCAATAGTGCGCCGCGGCTGTAGCTGTCGAAGCTCATGATCCGGTGTTGCGGCGGCAAATCGAGCGGGTAGCTGTTTCCCTTCTCCGCCACCTCTTCCTCAATCTCCGCAATGAGCGTGTCTAGCTCGGCCGGGTTGTTGCGCGTCCGCCACAGCAGCTCGAGGTAGGTCGCCAGCCCCTCTTTGCGCCAGGTGTCACCCCAGCTATCGATCCCCACCCAGTTACCGAACCAGCAATGAACCAGCTCGTGTACGACCGTCGTCTCGTCGAGCATTTGGTACGACAGCAAGGTCATCGCCTGCATCTCCATGGAGATGCCCATGGCATAGTACGTCGCCTGCCCGTAGCTAGCGAACGGGTAGGGACCCAGCCGCTCGCTCAGCCAGACCATTGCCTCGCCGGTCACGTCGACCGCATCCAGATATTCTTCTTCCATTTCGGGGAAATAGTAGAAGACGAGCGGGACACCGTTCGGCGCTTCGTCGGTGACGCGCGTGTAATGGCCGCCGGCAGCCAGCACCAGATACGTGGCCATCGGCGCGTCGAGCTCCCAGATAAACGTCGTACCATCGCTGCCATCGGGCATCGTGCTCAGCTCGCTATCGACAAGCTGCCCGTTGCCGATCGCCGCGATGCCGCGCGGCACCGTGTAGCGCGTGCGGAACGTCGCCTTGTCCAGAGGATGGTCGTTTGCCGGGAACCAGTAACGCGCCCCGTCCGGCTCGGAAATGGTGTAGAAGGTGTTGTTCGGCAGAAACACAAGGCCGAGGTAGTCCGCATAGTGGATGTACGGCGAATCGACTTCCTCCGGCGTTCCGCCGTAGTAGACAGTCACCGTAAAAGGGCTCCCTGCCGTCATCAGCGGCTGCGGGAACTCCAGCCACAGCTTGCCATCTTCACGCCGGTAGTTTGCCGGCGTGCCGTCTACGGTGACCGCGCCGATCTCGTAGCCGATGAAATCGAACGACACCTGGCGCAAGCTCTCTTCGGTCGTCACCGCCTGAATCGTGGTGCTCCCTTCGACGTGCCGCGCCGCCGGGTCTAGGGCCAGGTCCAGCTCGTAATGCTGCACATCGTACCCCGTGTTGCCCAGATCCGGGGTGAACGGGTCGCCGATGCTCGGCTGGCCGGAGAACAGGGGGATGGTCGGGGTCGGCTCCGGCGCCGCCGTGGGCGACGGCTCGACGGCGAGCGTCGGCGTGGCGGCCGGCACCGTCGCCGTTGGCGGCGACAGGGCGCTGCTCGCCGCGACAGGGTCGCCCTGGTCCACCGCACCGGCCATACTGCAACCAGAGAACAACGAAATGACGATGATACCCAGGACCAGGCGCACCTGGACGGCCCGCCGGGGAGCTTGCATTCTCACCTCAATCTCTGCATACTTCAGAGGCATCACGATATAACAGGAGATGGGTTTTGTCCACACGGCCTACCCTGCGCCCGCTTGATTTCCAACCAGTCGTTTATCAAGGCGAGCAGATGTGGCTGTTGCGCGATCCGCTGCAGCTGAGCGACAGACAACTAATCTTTCCCGTAGCGCTGGCCCAAATACTACCCCTGCTCGACGGCAGTCGCGATCTCGCCGCCCTCCATGGCGCCTTTGGCGAGCTGGTCGCCGAGCAAGTCCCGGCCGAGCTGATCACCACGACGCTGCAAGAGCTGGACGACGCATATCTCCTGGACAACGAGCGAGCACGGCAGCAACAGAACGAGCACCTCGCCGCCTACCGCGCGCAGCCCTTCCGGCTCCCCAGCCTCGCCGGCCTGGGTTATCCTTCTGCCCCCGACGAGCTAAACAGCCTGTTCGCCAGGTATGAAGCAGAGGCGGGCCCCGCCACGGAGCGCCGCTGGCGCGGGCGCGCGCTGATCTCGCCCCACATCGATTACCAGCGCGGCGGTCATGTCTACGCTTCCGTGTGGCGCCACAGCCACGCGGCCTTGGCCGGGGCTGATCTCGTCCTCATCCTGGGCACCGACCACAGCGGCGGGCCGGGCAGCGTGACCCTGACAGAGGTGCCCTACGCCACGCCCTATGGGGTCCTGCCAACCGACCCCGAGCTGGTCGCCCGTCTAGCGGCAGCGATTGGCCCGGAGCAGACCTTTGCGCTGGAACTCAACCATCGCCACGAGCATTCCGTCGAGCTGTCTGCCGTCTGGCTTCACTACGTTTACCAGCAGCTTGGCCAGGCGCCCCCACCCGTGGTACCCGTTTTGACCGGCTCTTTCCAGTATTTTGTCGGCAACGGCTTCCATCCTGGCCGCGATCGTACGCTGAATCGTTTTGTCGACGCGCTGCAGGCAGAGACGGCCGGGCGGCGCGTCTTTGTCGTCGCCTCGGTTGACCTGGCCCACGTCGGACCCAGCTTTGGCGATCCATTTGTGATGGACGGCGCGCGGCGCGAGCGGTTGCGGCAGAGCGATGCCCGGCTGCTGGATGCCGTCAGCACTGGTGATCACGCCCGCTTTTACCAGGAGATCGCCACTGCAGGCGACCGCCATCGCATTTGTGGTTTTGCGGCAACGTACCTGATGTTGCGCTACCTCGACGGCGCCGCGGGCGCCGTCGTCGCCTACGATCACTGCCCTGCCGACGAGCAAGACAACTCCCTCGTCTCCATCTGTGGTCTACTTCTCGATTAAACGAGCCCAGAGAGCGTGAACCGATGAAATCCAACCAGAAACTACTCGCTTTCCTGCTCGGCGGCCTGCTCGCCTTTGTCTTCGTGCTCGCCGTCCTCTACTTCCGGCAGCGTCTGTTCACCCGGACCGATCCCATAGTGCTGGCGCCTTAGCCGGGCCACACGCCTGCACCACCACGGCAACGAGGAGTCGCCATGCGTCCCCTGGAAACGATTACCCTGCTGCTGTTGTTCGGCGCGCTGCTTGGCCTCTGGTTCGGCCGCAGGCATCGCTGGCTGCTCTTGTTGCCGTGGCTGGCAGCGCTTGTCGCGCTCGCTCATGTGCTCCGCGAAGGATATCGCTGGCAGATGCTGCCGGCCTATGTAGCGCTGGTTGTCTTACTCCTCTGGTCTTTGTCGCGGCTGGCGTCACGCGCCGCCCGGCCGGGCCGTTGGCGCCGGCACCTTGCCGGCTCGATTGTCCTTCTCGCCCTCATCTTCGCCGCGCTGCTCGCCTACGCTTTCCCCGTCGTCACCCTGCCCCCCGCCGGCGGTCCCTATCTGGTCGGCACGATCTCCTTCAGCCTGCGCGATGCGTCGCGGCTGGAACTATATAGCGATGCGCCGGACGACGTGCGCGAGACGATGGTCCAGTTCTGGTACCCGGCTGTACCCGGCCCTGACGACAAGAAAGCTGCCCTGATCGAGCACCTCGACATCGCCGCCCCGGCGCTGGCCCAACGGCTGGGGCTGCCGAGCTTCCTCTTCGGCCACCTCAACCTCATCGATACCGGCGTCTACCAGGACGCATTGCCCGCGCGCGATGGCGCACCGTATCCCTTGCTCGTATTCAGCCACGGATTGCGCGGCTTGCGGGTGCAGAACAGCGTGCTGCTGCGCGAGCTTGCCAGCCACGGCTACGTCGTCGCCAGCATCGACCACACCTACGGCAACATCCTTACCGTCTTCCCGGACGGCCGTGCCGTTTTCTATGACGGTGACCGCGTCTTTCCCGAGGGAGAAACGACCATCGCTGGCGGCAGCCGCCTGGTCGATACCTGGGCCGCCGACGTCCGCTTTTTGCTGCATGAAGCTGCCACCTGGAGAGAGGGCGGCAATGGGCTGGCGGGACTGCTTGACTTGCAGCAGCTGGGCACCCTGGGCCACTCGACAGGCGCCGCCGCTGCCATCGAAGTCTGTGCCGCCGAACCATCTTGCGGGGCCGTCGTCACCCTCGACGGCTGGATCGAGCCGGTAGACGACAGCATCGTCGCCAGTGGGCCTGGCGCGCCCCTCCTCTCCCTGCGCGCGCCCGCGTGGCTCGGCCCGCAGAACGCCGCACGCGGTAGGGAGCTCCACCAAAGCAGCGGCGAAAGCGCCTACCTCGTCACCATACCCGGCACCGAGCACTTCGACTACACCGACATCCCCCTCTTCAGCCCGTTTACCTCCCGCCTTGGCCTGTCTGGCGAGAACGACGCAGACGTGGTGCTGGCGACCATCAATGATTACACACGCGCCTTCTTTGACTGGCATCTGCAGGGCGAACGCGCGGCATGGGAGGCGCTGGATCACGAGGTCGTGCTCGACTGAGTAACGGCGGCTACCGCCGCGTCAGGAAGAACACGCCTGAGCTCATCCACACTCACGCGCATCAGGGCATGCGACGTGCCGCCCCCGCCGTAGATCACGTCCTGCTCCAGCACTGTTTCATCTAGCAGCGTCGGCAGCGGCTGCTTGTGCCCAAACGGGGGCACTGCGCCGACCTGATATCCCGTCAGCGCCTCTACCTGCTCGGCGTTGGCGATGCGGATGCTGCGGCGCGACGTCCCCGCGAAACGCGCCAGGGCGACATAGTCAACACGATCTGTCCCGTTGGTGATCACCAGGAGCGGATCGAACTCGCCATTTTCCCGTTTGATCAGGAAAAGGAGCGATTTGATGATCTGCGACGGGTGGGTGCCAACTGCCTCTGCCGCCGTTTCCACCGTCGGCGTGGGCTCATCCAGCTCGATTATCGTGGCGTCAATATTCTCGGCGGCGATGTATGCTGCTAGCTCTTCGCGTCCCATTCCTGCTGTCACCTCATCCATTATTGGAGATCCTGGCATAGTTCAGGCATAATTCTACCGTCCAAAGACAAGCCTATCCACACGGAGCAGCAACGCGATGAGCCAGATAACCAGCCACGTCGATCCGAACAGCGCTGAGTTTCGTGCTAATTACGAGCACAACAAAGCGCTCGCCGAAGAGCTACACGCGCGGCAACAGACAGCCGCCTTTGACCGGCCGGAGCGCGTCGTGACCCGCCAGCGCGAGCGCGACAAGCTGCTCGTGCACGAACGTATCGAGGCGCTCCTCGACGAGGAGAGTCCCTTTCTTGAGCTGTCACCGCTAGCTGGTTATGGCCTGTACGATGGCGAAGCACCGGCGGCCGGCATCGTCACCGGCATTGGTCGCGTCGCTGGCCAGGAAGTGATGATCATCGCTAATGACCCCACCGTGAAGGGCGGCACCTATTTCCCGGAGACCGTGAAGAAGCACGTGCGCGCGCAGTATGTCGCCGAGGAGAACCGGCTACCCTGTATCTATCTCGTCGATTCCGGCGGCGCCTTCCTCCACCTGCAGGCCGACGTCTTCCCCGACCGCGAGCATTTTGGCCGCATCTTCTACAACATGGCGCGTATGTCGGCCAAGGGAATTGTGCAGATTGCCGCCGTGTTGGGCTCGTGCACTGCCGGCGGCGCCTATATCCCGGCGATGGCCGACGAAACGATCATCGTCGAGGGCAACGGCACCATTTTCCTCGGTGGCCCGCCACTGGTCAAGGCGGCGACCGGCGAAGAAGTGACCGCCGAGGAGCTCGGCGGCGCCGACGTGCACACGCGCATCAGCGGCGTCGCCGATCACTTCGCAACAGATGAGACGACGGCGCTGCAGCAAGTGCGCGAGATTGCCAGCCAGCTCAACCGCCAGCCGCGCATGCGTGTCCAGCTCCAGGCGCCAGAAGCCCCTCTCTACGACCCGCAAGAGCTCTATGGCGTGCTGCCGGCCGATCCACGGGTGAGCTACGACGTGCACGAGGTGATTGCCCGCCTGGTCGATGGCTCGCGCTTCAGCGAGTTCAAGGCGCGTTACGGCACGACCATCGTCTGCGGCTTCGCCCATATCCTCGGTATCCCCGTCGGCATCGTCGCCAACAACGGGTTGCTGTTCAGCGAATCGGCGCTCAAAGCGACCCACTTCATCCAGCTCTGCGGGCAGCGCGGCACCCCGCTGCTCTTCCTGCAGAACATCGCCGGCTTCATGGTCGGTAAGGAGTACGAGAACGGCGGCATCGCCAAGGACGGCGCGAAGATGGTCATGGCGATCAGCAACGTCAACGTGCCGCGCATCACGCTCTTCCATGGTGTCAGCCACGGCGCCGGCAACTACGGCATGTCCGGGCGCGCCTACGACCCGCGCTTCCTTTTCACCTGGCCCAACAGCCGCATCAGTGTGATGAGCGGCGAAGCCGCCGCCAATGTGCTCTGGACCGTGGGGCAGGAGCGAGTTCTGCGCGGCCTGCCCGACCTGAGCAAACCGGGGGTGGCTGCCGCTGAGGCCGAGTTCAAGGCGCCCATCCTTGCCCAATACGAAGAAGAAAGTAACCCTTACTATGCCACGGCACGGCTGTGGGACGATGGCATCCTCGACCCGGCACAGACGCGCACGGCGCTCGGCCTGGCCTTCGCCGTTGCCGTCAAAGCGCCGTTCCCCGAGGGTCGCTACGGCACCTTCAGGATGTAAGGGCGACAGCACGCCGCCCGGCCGGAGAAATGACGATGGCTCAACCTGACGTAGAAATCCGCCCAGTACGGCCGGAAGATGCACCCGACCTGTACGAGATCGCCATGCAACCCACCGTGACCCGCAGCATGCTATTCGTGCCCAGTATGGAGTTTTCGGAAACAGAGCAACGCGTGAACCTGGAGGATCCGTTTCGTCACTATCTCGCCGCAGTCGTGGACGAGCAGGCAGTCGGGGCCGCTATTCTCAGCCAGCACGGGAATCCCCGCCTGGCGCACGCCGGGCACGTGGCGCTAATGGTGCATCCTGATTTCTGGGGACACAGCATCGGCACGCAGCTTATGAGCGCAGTGCTAGACATCGCCGACAACTGGTTAGGCCTCAAACGCGTAGAGCTGGGCGTCTTCACCGATAACAGCGCCGCGCTCCACCTCTATGAGAAACTGGGCTTCGAGCGTGAAGGTGTCAAACAGCGTGCTGCGTTTGGCGACGGGCGGTGGCAAGACGAGATCATGACGGCACGCCTCCGAGGGGTGCCCACACAACCCGCGCCAGAGCCGGCTACCTCAGGTGGACCACCCCGGGCAGGAAAGCTGCCTAATCTGCGCATCCGCCCGCCACATCCTGTCGACATGGAGGCGCTCTACGACATTTTCCGCCATCCCGGCGTCGCGCGGACGACTCTACAGCTGCCGAGCCAGGCGCCCTGGCTCACCCGCAAGCGCCTCCTCGACCCGCCACCCGGGATACACCGGCTGGTGGCGGTCAGTGCTCGGGAAGTGGTCGGCATCGCTACCCTCATGCCGCACACGCGTCCGCGGCAGGCGCACAGCGCCGGTCTCGGCATGAGCGTCCACCCAGACTATTGGGGGCGGGGCGTGGGCAGCGCGCTGATGGCGGCGATGGTCGACCTCGCTGACAACTGGCTGAACCTGCGCCGCATCGAACTGGAAGTGAACACCGACAATCCGGCCGGCGTGCGCCTCTATGAGAAGTTCGGCTTCGAGATCGAGGGGACCTACCGCTACCATGCCTACGGCGGGGGCCGATGGGCGGACAGCTTCTTCATGGCCCGTTTTGGCGGCATCTAGGCGCGCTCTACGCCAGCATGTGGCCGAGGCTAAAGGTGATCACAAACAGCAACGTCGTCAGCGACATCTGTTTGAGGAGCGGGTCGAGCTCGGCTGCTGTGTAGCTACGCCCGACGGCGAGCCCATTGCGCAGGAAGAGAGGGGCGGTGACCAAGAAGAGTAGCTGCCACGGCGACCGGTATGTCAGCAGCACATAAAGCAGCGCCGCGCCAAAGCCACCCGCGAGGAGAAACCAGTGATACAGGCGTGCCCGGCGCGGTCCGACGCGCACGGGGATGGAGAACTTGCCCGCCTGCCGGTCCGATTCCACATCGCGAATGTTGTTGATGTTGAGCACGCCGACAGAGAACAGACCACCGCTAATCGCCGGGAGGACGACCTCCAGCGGCAGGCGGTGCGCCAGCAGGAAGTAGCTCCCGCTCACCGCCACCAGGCCAAAGAAGACAAAGACAAAGAGGTCGCCGAAACCGGCATAGCCGTAAGGCCGGTTGCTCGCAGTGTAGGCGATCGCCGCCCAGATAGCGGCAGCGCCCAGCACCAGAAAGAGGAGCACCAGATAGAGACCC
>JAVVFG010000103.1:0-11226 GCA_032260445.1 Anaerolineae bacterium
GGCCGCACCTCACGGAAATCGGGCTCTTGGACGTCGCACAACCCTTTCTCCGCCAGCGGGCAGCGCGTCTGGAAACGGCAGCCGGGGGGCGGCGCAGACGGGCTGGGTAGATCGCCCTCGAGCACCATTTGCTGCCGCCGCTCTTCGACCACGGGGTCGGGGATGGGCACGGCGCTCAGCAGGGCCTGCGTGTAGGGGTGCAATGGCTCGCGGTAGAGTGTTTCTTTGTCCGCAAGCTCGGCGATGCGGCCGAGGTACATCACGGCGACGCGATCGGAGATGTGGCGCACGACGGCGAGATCGTGGGCGATGAAGAGGTAGGTGAGGCCGAGTTGTTCCTGCAGCGATTTGAGAAGGTTGATGATCTGCGCCTGCACGGAGACGTCGAGGGAAGAGACAGGCTCGTCGCAGATGATGAAATCGGGCTCGAGCGCCAGAGCCCGGGCGATGACAATGCGCTGCCGCTGCCCGCCGCTGAACTGGTGCGGGTAGCGGTCGATGTGGCTGGCGTTGAGGCCGACCTGCTCGAGGAGGGTGGCGACGCGGGCGCGGATCTCCTCGCGGTTGCCGATACCGTGGACGTGGAGGGGCTCGCCGACGACCTGCCAGACGCGCATGTTGGGGTTCATCGAGGAGAAGGGATCCTGGAAGATCATCTGCATGCGGCGCCGGGCGCGACGCATCTGGTCGGGTTTGAGCGCGGTCAGCTCTTGCCCGTCAAAGCGAATGGAGCCTGCGGTCGGCTCGTAGAGGCGGAGCACGGTGCGGCCGAGGGTGGTTTTCCCGCAGCCGCTTTCGCCGACGAGGCCGACTGTTTCGCCTTTGCGGATGGCGAGATCGACGCCGTCGACAGCGCGTACGGCGCCGACCTGCCGCTGCAACATGCCGCGGCGGATGGGGAAGTGGGTCTTAAGCCCTTCGATCTGTACCAGGTAGCCGTTCTGGCCGGCGCCGTTGGAGCCGGAAGGGGCCCCTGAGGGGGCCTCTAAAGGGGCGGCTGAAGGGCCAGTGGTGATACCGGTACCGGCAAGTTCTTCCCAATGCCAACAGGCAACACGCAGGTGCGCCACGTCGGTGGCGACGAGCGTGGGAGTGTGGGTCGCGCACTGTTCGGTGGCGAAGGGGCAGCGCGGCGTAAAGGCGCAACCCACCGGCGCGGCGACGAAGTCGGGCGGCGAGCCTTTGATCTCGCGCAACTGGCCGGCCGTCACGCGGTCGAGGCGGGTGACCGAGTTGAGGAGGCCGGCGGTGTAGGGATGGCGCGAACGGGCGTAGATGTCGCCGACGCGGCCGTCTTCGACGATACGGCCGCCGTACATGACGTTGACGCGATCGGCGATGCCCGCAACGACGCCCAGGTCGTGGGTGATCCAAACGACGGCCATGCCGAAGGTGCGCTGCAGGCGCTGGACCAAGCGCACGATCTGCGCCTGCACGGTGACGTCCAGCGCGGTGGTGGGCTCGTCGGCGATCAGCAGTTTCGGCTCGCAGGCAAGGGCCATGGCGATCATGACGCGCTGGCGCATGCCGCCAGAAAACTGGTGCGGATAGTCGTCGACACGTGCGGCCGGCGTGGGAATGCCAACCAGGTCGAGCAGCTCGAGGGTACGCTGGCGCGCCTCGGCCGCGTCATAGCCAAGATGGAGGCGTTGCGCTTCGTTGATCTGGTACCCGATAGTGTGCACCGGATTGAGAGAGGACATCGGGTCCTGGAAGATCATGGCGATCTCTTTGCCGCGGATGTGCTGCATCTGGCGGTTGCCGTAGTTGAGGAGATTTTTGCCCTCGAACCAGACCTCGCCGGCGACGATGCGGCCGGGCGGCTGGGGGACCAGCCCCATCACCGAGAGCATCGTGACGCTCTTGCCCGAACCCGACTCGCCCACCAGGGCGAGGACTTCTCCTGGATGTACGACGAACGAGACGTCGTTGACGGCGTAGATCGTGCGGTCACGTGTCTCGAAGTGTGTTGTCAGATTACGGACATCCAGAAGCGGTTTCACCGGCGCTCTTGTTATCCTCTTTAGTCGCGCAGCGATTGCGGCACCGGCTCGTGCCAGCGGGTCTGCGCGTGAACTTCGTCCTGGTTCTCCGACCAGGGCTCGACGTGTACGATGATCTCGGCGAGAGTGGGAAGCTCGTGGAACAGGCTGTGGCGGACCTCTTCAACGATCTCATGGCTTTGCGCTGTCGTCAAGTCGGGATCGACGGCGATGACCACTTCGGCGTGCAGGCGATGGCCGACCCAGCGCAGGCGGAGGCGGCGCAGCTCCTCGACGGCGTCGTGCGCCTGCACCGCGCGTTCGGCCTGTTCGAGGTACTCGGGTTCAATAGCATCCATCAGACGGTACCATATCGCCACAATCGCGTCGCGCGTGATGAAGAGGATCGCCACGCCGATGAGAACGCCGACGATGGGGTCGAGGATGGGCAAGCCGATCCACGTGCCGCCGGCGGCGAGAAGAACGGAGAGGGAGGTGAGGCCGTCGGTGCGTGCGTGCAGGCCGTCGGTGACCAGTGCCGCGGAGCCGATCTTGCGACCGGTGCGGATCTGGAGGATGGCCACGGCTTCGTTGCCGAGGAAGCCGATGATCGCCGCGGCGGCGACCCAGCCAAGGTTGGTCATCGGCTCGGGCTCGACGAACTTCTTGAACGATTCCCAGAAGACGACGACTGCGCTGACGGCGATAGAAAGGACGATGAAGACGCCGGCGACGTCTTCGGCTTTGCCAAAGCCGTAGGTGTAGCGGCGCGTGGCGACACGGCGGGCGAGATAGAAGGCGATCAGCAGGGGCACGGAGTTGAGCCCGTCGCCGATATTGTGGATGGTATCGGCGAGGAGGGCGACGCTGCCGCTGATCAAGACGATGACGACCTGAAGCACTGACGTCAGCAGCAGCGCGGCGAGGGCCAACCATACCACCCGGATCCCTTCTTGCGTATGCAGCACGGCCTGATCCGCCGCCAGCGCGCCGTGCGATTGCTCGTGCCCATGCCAGTGGAAGATGGTGCGAAACCAGCCGATCACGCCTTTTCCATGATCATGGGAATGGCCGTGGTCGTCCCCATGAGCATGGTGATGGTCTCCATCGTCATGGTCGTGTGCGTGTTCGTCGTGACCATTGTCGTGCTCGTGTTCGTGCGGTTGTGGATGCTCGTGGTGATCCGCGTCGTGGTCATGCGGGTGTGGGTGGGGATGAGCGTGCTCGTCGCGGTCTGTGTGATCTTGCTCCTTGCTGGCGGACTCGTATCCCTTGTCAGGCAAAGTAAAGTCTTCGGCGTCGTGGGCCATAATGGTTGTTCCTCGCTATTCTGCCAGCGCCTCAAAGTAGGCGGGATGATCTGGCAGGTTCTGGCGTACGTGGTCAAGATGGAAGAGCGCTTCGCGAAAGAGCGCGCCGACATGGGCGTCGTCAATGGAGTAGAAGATCTGGTTGCCGTCACGGCGGGCATTGACCAGGCGGATGGCGCGCAGCTTGGCCAGATGGTGCGAGACGCCGGACGCGGACACGGGCACCAGCTCGCTCAACTCATTCACACTGTATTCCCGCTTGGTGAGCAGGAAGATGATCTGCGCTCGCGTGGGGTCGCTCAGCGCCTTGAAGGTCTCGACCATCTCTTCCAGGAGGTCTTCAGGAAGACCCTGCGGGCCGTCGCGAACGATGTGGGATGTGGGCATGTTGTGCTCCTCGTAGCTGACTAACAAAGTATCTGAGCAGATGTTCAGTTATAGTATAAACAGCAACGTCTGGAATGCAAGGTTTTCGTTGATTCAGATGAATAGCAACAGGGTGCTCAGCCGTCTACCCAGACGACAAAGCTGAGGCTGGCATCCTTGTATTCGGCGGTAATCTCCCAGCAGCCGGAGGCGGGCAGCACGAAGCCGGTCATGATCATCGAGCCATAATCGGGATGGTAAGCGTTGCTGGCGCCCGTGTCGGTCATAACGGCGTCCCCGTCGAGGCGCCGCCCGGTCAAAACGAGTTCCGGATCCTGCTCTTCCCGCCAGTTATACCCTTCGCTCCAGAAAGGCCGTTTCTGGGTGTAACCATGTTGGTCATGGGGCAGGTCTGTCCACAGGCCATCCGCTTCAAGCGTCGTCCAGAGCTCGGGCGAGCCAACCCAGAACCAGAGCGGGTCCTCGCGCAGCCGGTCACCCGGCCCCTCTGGCGGCTCGAAGGCGGGTGAAGGCGGCTGTGTTACCGGACAGGCTTCGCGACCAGCCACCTCTGCAACGCGGCTCTCTGTGAGGAAGGCGAGAAGCGCCTCAATCTCCTCGTCGTCGAGATGCAGGTTGGGCATCTGTGTCCCCGGGCGTACGGCCGTCGGGTCGCGCAGCCAGGCCCGCACGAAGGCGGGGTCGGGCTGGTAGTTGGTGAGGTCGGGGCCCATGGCCAGGCTTTTGCCCGCGGGCAGCGCCTCGTGGCGGTGGCAGGTGATGCAGCCTTTGCTCTGGAACAAGGCCGCGCCGGCTTCAGCCACGTTCTGGGTAGATGGGGCCGCCGCGACCTGTTCGGCCGGGGCCGGTGCTGTGACCAGGGCGATCAGCAGCAACACGGCGCCCCCTATGCCCAGAAAGAGGCCCGGCCGGCGCCGTTGCACGACAGCCAGCAAGGCGCCCATAGCGAGCAAGCCAACGCCCGTGACGCGCAGGAGCACACCACTCATCCCGGCGGCTTCTTCTGGTGCGCCTGCCACCGCTGCCGGCAGGACGGCCAGTGCGGGCAGCTCCGTTATCTGGTCAAACGGTTCGGCCGTGACCTGCCACTGCCAGGCGCCCGGCTGCGGGAAAAGGGCCTCGACGATGAAGTGGCCTGTTTCCTTCCCTTTCTGCGCCGTCCATTCCAGGCGCTCGCCGCTGGCAAGGTGTTGGGCGCTGACGACGACCTCGACGCCGTCAATAGGGCGTACGCCGTGCTGGCGGACCATGAAGCCGAGCGTGACCGGCTCGCCGGCGCGAACCGCGGGCAGCTCGTCGAGGGTGATGACGACCCAGCCGCCGGCGAGGGCGGGCGCTGCCAGCAGGAGGTGCGCAAGGAGCAGGATTGCCGTCACTTTCTTCGCCATCTTATTCCTCCGGGTTCGTGAGTTTCGTACAACCTGAAATACACCAGCCGGGCGTTAGAGGTTCCATTCTTTCCTGGAAGTTGGTTATTTACGGCGCGTTTTGCCGAAACGTGGTAGGTCAGGTTTTGAACCTGACGGCGGGCTGCAACCCCCTACCCCTGTCAGAAACTGCCTCGCCTGTCCCCGAATCTGCCTGCAAAAAAGTGATCATTTTGGCCACCTTGGCCACCTTGGCCATGTTGGCATGCTAACACATGGATGGCGCCGCCACTGACGCCCCCCGCCGGCCGTGTCGTATTCTGGCTGCGCGTTTCGAACCCCCACCTGGCGCATTACCCACCCTCGTCCAGAAGACCAAGGAAACCTGTCCTGTCCTTTAGTCGACCGACTCGGCGATGCGGATGGTTTCTGCGAGGGAGAGGGTGCTTTCGAGGCGGTAGGTGAAGGTGTCGTCGGTCCAGACAAGCACCGCGCCGGGCACGAGCAGCCAGCTTTCTCCCTGACCCAGCTGCAGCGGGTGGGGGCCTTCGACCCAGTAAGCCGGCTCGCCGCCGACAGTTGTCTCGGTGCCGCCGCTAGCCCAAGCGCCCTTCATGCAACAGGTGGGGCCTTCGATCTGGTACAGGCTGAGCAGCGGCTCGCCCGGGCGATCGGGATCGTCCCAGACAGAGATGACAACATTCGCGGCGGGCTCGCCGGGCAGCTTGTGCAGGTAGAGGCCGTCCGGGGGGCGACCGGCTGGTGCAGCGCTGGGCAGCCGCAGCTCAAAGCCGGCCTGCGCCCGCGCCTCGGCTGGCGTCAGGAAGTCGCTAGGCGGGAGGGTAGCCATCGCGGTTGGCGCCACGGCTGATTCTCCTGCTTCCGTGGCCCTGGCAGCCGGCTCCGTTGCCGGCGGCGTGAGGACGATGCGGACAGCGCCAATCTGCAGCCACTCGCGCACGGCGGCGCGCACGGCCGGGACAGAAAGGGCGAGCGCGAGGGCCAGGAGGAGGGCGGCGAAGACGAGCGCCGGGCGCTGCCAGGCCGGGCGGGCGGGACGGCGTACAGGAGAGCGGCCTACCAGGCGCTGCCGTACCGCCGCGGCGATGTCCGGCGTTGGTGGGTAGGGGTGCGCCTGCGCCAGGGCACGTACGTCCTGCTCCCACTCCTCCATGAATTTGTCCATCCCTTCCGCGTTTTCGATCATCCTTCAGCCAGCTCCGGAAAGTCCTGCTTGACGACGTCGCGCAGCTGCCGCAAGGCGCGGTGCAGGCGCGATTTGACCGTTCCCGCTGGTACGTCGAGCGCCTCGGCCATCTCAGCCTCGGACATGTCCAGGTAGTAGCGCAGGTAGATGACCTCCTGGGCAATGTCGCCAAGCTGCCGCACCGCCCCGGCAAGCTGCTGGGATTGCCAGGCGGCCTGCAGTCGCTGCTCGCCGCGCCCTCTCACATCGCCGCTGGGCTGGGTGCGGCGCAGCAAGCGATCCAGATAGGAGCGGTAGCGACCGCGTGCCCGGCGCCGGTTCCGCGCCTGGTTGACGGCAATGCGCGTCAGCCAGGGCCGCAGCGGGCGCGTCTCGTCGAACTGCGCCAGGGAGAGGAAGGCGCGCACGAACGTTTCCTGGGCCACATCCTCGGCAGCGGCGGCGTCACGCAGGACGAGATAGGCCAGCCGGAAGACGTGCGCCTCGTAGGCGCGCACCAGCGTCTCCCAGGCAGCCGCGTCGTTCTGCCGGGCGCGGGCGACCAGATGCGCTTCGGCCGGGTCTGCCGCCGCGCGCGGCGCTATCGCGTCGTGACGCTCCTCTGCAGAGACGGTCATCACTCTAATATACACCGGCCGGCGGCGGTTGGTTCCGCCGGTTGTGAAGTTGGCTGGGCGGGAGGCCGCGCTCAGTCGCCGCCCGTTTCTCCCTGAAGCGTGATAAGCAGGCGGCGGGCGCCACCGTGGTTGCGGTGCTCGCAGAGGTAGATGCCCTGCCAGGTGCCGAGGGCGAGCCGGCCGTTGCGGATGGGAACCGTGAGGCTGCTGCCGAGCAGAACGGCTTTGAGGTGGGCCGGCATGTCGTCGGGGCCCTCGGCGGTGTGCTCGAAATAGGCGGCGTTTTCGGGGGCGAGCCGGTCGAAGTAGCGCTCCATGTCGTCGCGCACGGTGGGATCGGCGTTCTCGTTGAGGGCCAGCGAGGCGGAGGTGTGCTGCATGAAGACGTGGGCCAGGCCAACGCGAAAGTCACGCAGCTCCGGCAGCTGATCGACAATCTCCCCAGTAACCAAGTGGAAGCCGCGCGGCCGGGCGCGCAGGCGGATCTCCCGCTGTGCCCAGGCCACGGCTACTGCACGTAGCTCTTGTATTGGGCGACGAGCGGGTCGCTGTCGCCGAGCAGGCCGAAGACGCCCTGGAGGATGGCCTGCACGTCGCTCTTGTGGGCGGAATCGCTCTGCGTGCGCGCCGCGAGCAAGCTGTAGAGGGCGGCGCTGTAGTCGCGGCGGCGGAGGGCGCTACCGGCCTGATCGAGCTGGCTGTCGGCCTCGGCCTTGCCGGTGCGCAGCGGGCGGCAGAGGAATTGAGCCAGCGGCAGGAGCTGGCTGGCGCGGCTGAATTCGGTGCCGCCGGGGAAGTTCTGCAGGAAACGCTCCGCTTCGCAGCCCTTGCCCTGGCGCAGGAGCTCGAGCGCCTGCTCTAATCGCCGCGCGGGATCGCCATCAGGCTGGGGTTTCGCCTGGGGGCGTGCCTGCCGCTGCGGGCGCGGCGGCGCCTGGGCGACGACACGCTGGATGAACTGGCGCACCATCGGCTCCGGCTGCGCGCCGACAAATTCATCGACGACCTGCCCGTTGACGAAGGCTTTCACCGCGGGGATGCCCCGTATGTTGTACTGCATCGCGATCTGCTGGTTCTGGTCCGTGTTCAGCTTGGCCAGCAGGAAGTTGCTGTTAGGCTCATTGGCCAGCCGTTCCAAGATGGGACCTAACATGCGGCAAGGACCGCACCACGGCGCCCAAAAATCGACGACCACGGGAATATTGCGCGAGCGCGCCAACACCGTGTCTTGAAAATCTGCCTGGTTAACTTCGATGACCTTGCCGTTCATGCTCACTCCTCTTCACATTTCGCCTGAGACTTCGCGTCACTATAGCACAGCAACGTTGGATGTGTGTATAAGGCGAGCCCTGGTCAGGTGACCAGGGTAGGATCGGTCTCGTGGATGAGGGCAAAGAGGGGCAGATCTGTTACTATCGAATGGAGTCAGCCAGGCAACCTCGTGCGTGCTAGTCACGTATAGGTATTGGCAACGGTTGTGACCGTTCTCTGCCAGTTCAGTGAACCGCCCCGCCAGCAATGGCGTTTAGTAGTTTCCGTGAGGATATCATGGCACTTGTTACCGTTTCGCAGGTGAGTAAGCGTTTCGGCCGCGTGCAGGCCGTTCAGGACGTCTCCTTCGAAGTCTTTCCTGGCGAAATGTTCGGGATGCTCGGTCCCAACGGCGCGGGCAAGACGACGACCATCCGCATGATGATGGATATCTTCGAGCCGGACAGCGGAAACATTGCGCTGTTTGGCGAGCCATTTCGTGAGGAGCACAAGCACCGCATTGGCTACATGCCTGAAGAGCGCGGGCTGTATAAGGACCAGAAGCTGGAGCCGACGCTGCTCTTTCTCGCCACGTTGAAGGGGCTTGACGACAAGACGGCGCATGCCCGGCTCGAGCCGTGGCTCAAGCGGCTCGACCTGTGGGAGCACCGCCATAAGCAGGTGCAGGAGCTGAGCAAGGGTATGCAGCAGAAGGCGCAGATCATCGCCACGTTGATCCATGAGCCGGATCTGGTGGTCATCGACGAGCCGTTCACCGGCCTGGATCCGGTGAACACGCGGCTGGTCAAGGAGATCTTTGAAGAGCAGCGGCAGGCCGGGCGGGCGATCATCATGTCCACGCACCAGATGCACCAGGTGGAAGCGCTCTGTAACCGCATCGTCCTGATTAACAAGGGCGTCTCGGTGCTCTACGGCCGGGTCGCCGAGATTAAGCGCGATTTTGCCGGCAATGCGGTTGCCCTGGACGGCGAAGGGCCGTTCGACCAGCTGCCGGGCGTCCTCGACGTGCGCCGCGAGAACAGCAGCTGGCATTTATCGCTGGCGGCCGGTGTCAGCCCGCAGGAGGTCTTCCGCGCGCTGGCAGCCCTGCCGGACGTGACGATCAACCGCTTTGAGGTGGCCGAGCCTTCGCTGGAAGACATCTTCGTGACGGTGGTGCAGGAGGAACAGCCGGCCAACGGCGACGCGCAGGAGGCGCGGGAGGTGGACTATGCGTAACTTCTGGCTCATGGCCCGCTATGAGTATCTGAAGCGGGTGCGCACGCGCAGCTTCCTGCTGACCACCCTCGGCGTGCCGGCGCTGATCGTCGTCATCGGGCTCGTCGGCGCGATTACCGCGTTGAGCGAGCGCAATAATTCACCGGTAGGCTACGTCGATCACGCCGGGTTCCTTAACGAAGCGTTGTACGCCGATCCCTACCTAGAAGATATGGAGGACCGTATCGCGCTGATCCCTTATGCCGAGGAAGAAGCGGCACGGGCTGCATTGGAGGCAGGCGAGATCCAGGGCTATTACGTGCTTCCGGCCGGCTACCCGCAGAACCCACAGATCGACAGCTACTATATGGGTGAGGCGCCAGCCGGAAGCGACTTTGCCGACTTCGTACGCGCTAACCTGGTGGCCCAGGCGAACATCGCGCCGGCGACCCAGGCATGGCTCGTCGAAGGACCAGAGGTGACGGTGCGCGATCTGAACACGGGGCGCGAGCTGGGCCGTGACGCGTTTGCCGGGGTGGTGCTGCCGCTGGTCGGCGGCTTCTTCTTTTTCTTTGCGGTGATGGGCTCGTCGGGCTTCTTGCTGCAAATCGTCGGCGACGAAAAAGAGAACCGCACGATGGAGATCCTGATCACCAGCGTCAACCCGCTACAGCTCATCGGCGGGAAGGCGCTGGGGCTGATTGCCGTGGCGCTGACGCAGATCACATTGTGGGCGCTGGCGGTCGCCGTCACGGTCATCGTTGCCTCCCGTTTCGTCGAGCTGCCGGGCGCGCTGACGATGCCGTGGTCGTTCGTGGCGGTTATGGTGTTGTACTTCCTGCCGTCATATGCGTTGATCGCGGGGATGATGACCGTCATTGGCAGCGCGACGACGGAGCTACAGCAGGGGCAGCAGATCGCGGGCATCCTCAACCTGCTGTTCATCGCTCCCTTCTTCTTTCTCGTCCTCATCTTCTCCAACCCGAACAGCCCGCTGCTGGTTTTCCTGACGTTGTTTCCGACGACCTCGTTTATGACGGTGGCGATGCGCTGGGGGGTGACCGGGGTGCCCACGTGGCAGCTGGTTACGAGCTGGACACTGCTGGTAGCGACCGCCGCGGCCACGATCTGGCTCGCCGCGCGCGTTTTCCGGCTGGGAATGCTGCGCTACGGGCAGCGCGTGGCGATGCGCGAGGTGGTTGCCGCGCTGCGCGGGATGGAGGCTTAAGACGATGCGCACTATTTACCTGATTATCAGGCAGGAAGTCATAACCCTGCTGGGCAAACGCAGCTTCTGGATCACGACGATCGCCTTTCCGGCGCTGATCCTGTTGTTCAACGTCGGCACGCTCGTCCTCGCCGGCGATGCCGGCGGGCAAGAGATGATGCTGGGCACGGACGCCGGCATGCAGCAGCTGGGCTACGTCGATCAGGGCGGGGTGATTCGCGAGCTACCGCCGGGCTTCCCGGCGGAGGCGTTCCGCCCCTTCGTCTCTGTCGAGGCTGCCGAGGCAGCGCTGGCCGCTGGCCAGATCAACATGGTCGCCGTGCTACCAGCGGACTTTGCGGAAACGGGTGAGATGACGCTGATCCAGGCCGAGTTTAGCCCGTTCAGCAATGTAGGCGAGAGCCTCTTTTCCTATCTGCTGGCTTACAACCTGACCGGTGATCCGGCCCTCGCCGGTGCTATCCAGGGGCCGCTCAATTACGTGGCTGGTCACGATATTGCGCCGGTGGAAGTGGCCGCCGAAGGGGAGACGGCGGGCAGCGGATCGGCTGTGGCCGAGTTCGTGCCGTTCATCGTCCTGTTTATCTTTTTCTTCCTGATCACCATGAGCAGCGGCTATATGCTCAGCTCTGTCTCGCGCGAGAAGGAGAACCGCACGG
>JAVVFG010000104.1:0-11186 GCA_032260445.1 Anaerolineae bacterium
CGAGCAGCAGTTTGGACGCCAGCCAACCGCCGAAGAAATCGCCGCTGAAATGGACCTGCCCGCCGATCGCGTGCGGTGGATGCTGCGTACCAGCCGCCAGCCCGTGCATCTCGAACGGCCGGTTGGCGACGAGTCTGACGCCGAGCTTGGCGATTTCATCGAGGATTCGGAAGCGCCGCCGCCCGCCGAGATGGTCGCGCAGACGATGCTCACCGAAGAGATCGGCGACATCCTCGATCAGTTAACGCCGCGCGAGGCCCGCATCTTGCGTCTCCGTTATGGCCTACAGGATGGCGAGTCCCGTACCTTAAAGGAAGTCGGCGAGATGTTTGGCCTCTCCCGCGAGCGCATTCGCCAACTGGAGAAAGAGGCGCTGCGCAAGCTGCGCCATCCAAACTTCGCCGGCCACCTGCGGCAGTACCTGAACTAGCCGGTACACCCCCTGTTCGCAGATGATAAGCCCCTCCTAACGAGGGGCTTTTTCTTGCTGTACTTCATGTATAATCACCCTCTATGGCCTTATTAACCGCTAACAACGTCAGCCAGTCGTTTGGTGCGCTCGATCTCTTTAGCGGCGTCAATATTAGCATCCCTAGCGATGGCAAGATCGGCCTCGTCGGGCCCAACGGCATTGGCAAGACCACCTTGCTCCTTATCCTTGCCGGGTTGGCCCGTCCGGCCACTGGCGAGGTGCACGTTGCCCGCAATGCGACGATAGCCTACCTGCCGCAGGAAGCCGAAAAGGCGTTCGCCGGGCACGACAACACCGTCTACGAGGAAATGCTTGCCGTGTTTGCCAGCCTGCGCGCTCAGGAGGCGGAGCTGCGCGCGATGGAACAAGAGATGGCCAGCGACGCCTTGTCCGATGAGCTCTTCGAACGCTACAGTCGCGTCCAGGAACGATTCGAGCTCGCTGGCGGTTACGAGTACGACATCCGCATCCGCCAGGTGCTCACCGGCCTGGGCTTTCCAGAAGACAGGTGGCAACTTCCCCTCCAACATCTCAGCGGCGGTCAGAAAACGCGCGTCTTGCTGGCCCGTTTGCTGCTTGAACGGCCTGACCTCCTCATTCTCGACGAGCCAACCAACCACCTCGACGTGCAGGCTATCGAGTGGCTCGAAGGGGCTTTACGCGGCTGGGATGGCGCCGTCCTCCTCGTCAGCCATGATCGCTACTTCCTCGACCGGGTCGTCAACACCATCTGGGAAATGGGCCACGACAACATCGAAGTCTACCGCGGCAACTACAGCGCCTATACCCAGCAGCGGCAGGAACGCTGGGAGCGCCGGCGCCAGGAATTTGACGCCTTCAAGGAGCGCATGGAGAAGGAGCTGGACTACATTCGCCGCAACATCGCCAGCCAGCGTACCCAGATGGCAAAGGGGAAGCTCAAGCGCATTTCCCGCGAGCTGAAGGCGGTCCACGCCGGCGGTCTGCAGGCCGTGCAGGGCAAGCAGTGGAGCCGCGTCACTGCCGAGTTGGATATCAGCAGCGATGACTGGGGCGTAGCCGATGCTGCGACCGCGATTAAGGAGCTGCGGCCTCCCAGCGGCCGGCCGCCACAGCTTAACCTGGCCCTGCGCGCGGCCGTGCGCAGCGGCAATATCGTCTTACGCGCCCGCGACCTACTCGTAGGTTATCCGGGCACACCGCTCTTTCGCGCCGACGATCTCGAGCTACGCCGCCTCGAATGTGCGGCGCTCATCGGGCCAAACGGCTCCGGTAAGACCACTTTTCTGCGCACCATCCTCGGCGAGATCCCGCCTCTGGAGGGCGAGGTGCTGTTAGGCGCCAGCCTGCACATCGGCTATTTCGCTCAGGCACACAGCCAGCTAAACCCCGAGCTCACCGTGCTCGAGGAACTCCTGCGCCGGCGCGAGATGCACCTCAGCGAGGCGCGCAGCTACCTGGCCCAATACCTGTTCCGCGGCGACGATGTATTTAAGCCGGTCAGCGCCCTCAGCGGCGGTGAGCGCGGCCGCTTGGCCCTTGCGCTGCTAGCCCTCGATGATGCGAACTTCCTGCTCCTCGACGAGCCTACCAACCACCTCGACATCCCCGCCCAGGAAGTGCTACAGGTCGTGCTCGAGCAGTTCCAGGGAACGATTCTGCTCGTCAGCCACGACCGCTATCTCGTCGATCGTTTGGCAACCCAGATCTGGGAGCTTGATGAAGGCGACGCCGGTTTGCACGTCTTTCCCGGTCCCTATCGCGAATATCTGGCTGCACGCGAAGAGGCTTCGGCGCCGGTACAAGAGCCTTCCGGCCAGCAGGCGAAGGACGCCGGTTCTGGCAGCGATGAGCGCAACGGCCTGAGCAAGAACGAGCTGCGCCGGCTGCGCGAGCGCGTCCAGAAGCTCGAGGCCGAAATCGCGGCGACAGAGGCGAACGTCGACGAACTAGCCGCCGCCCTCCAGGAAGCCTCGGCTGCCGAGGACGTTGGCAAGATCCACAGCCTGAGCATAGAATACAACGCGACCGTCAGCCACCTCGAAGAACTCATAGAAGCGTGGGAAGAGTTAGCGCATGAGCAAACAATGGCCGGATAAGACTATCATCGGCCTCACCGGCAACATCGCGACCGGTAAATCGGCCGTCATGCGCATGGCTGCCGAGCAAGGCGCGCTGGCGATTGACGCCGATAAGGTCGTCCACCAGCTCCTTGAAACCGAACCCGCCTTACAGCAGGCAGTTGTCGCCGCCTTTGGCCCGGAGGTACGGCGCCACGACGGCGCCATCAATCGCACCGCTCTCGGCGCCATTGTCTTCAGCGATCCCCAGGCGCTGCGCCGGCTGGAGGAGATACTACACCCGGCTGTTCGCAAGCGCATCTACCACCAGATTGATGAGAACCCGGCCCGCGTCGTCGTCATCGAGGCCATCAAGCTACTCGAAGGCGAGTTGGTCACCCTGGTCGATCAGATTTGGGTGACGAGAGCGCCGCGCCGCACACAGATCGAGCGGCTCGTCATCTGCCGTGGCATGGATGTGGAGACGGCAACCTTGCGCGTCAACGCCCAGAATCCTCAGGAAGCCAAGGTCGCCCGCGCTGACGTCGTCATCGACACAGATGGCACGATGGCTACCACCCGCTCCCAGTTTGAGCGCGCGTGGGAACGCATCGTCACGCACACTGGCGACGGTGCTCGCCCACCACAGACAAAAGCGGCCCCGTCGCCTGCGCCACGACCCCGGCCCGATGCTGTCGCGCCACAACCCGCCGCGAAAGCAGCAGCTTCGCTTGCTCCTTCGCCCTCGGTTCGCGTTCGCCGTGCCCGGCCCTCTGACGTCGCCGCCGTCCTGCTCCTCATCCAACGCGCCACGGGCGGCGCAATGCAGATGAAACGGGCCGATCTCTTAATGGCCTTGAGCGAGCGCAGCTATCTCATCGCCCAGGAAAAGGTAGACATCAATATGGTCGTCGGCTGGAGCACGCACAGCACGACGGCGGTTGCCATCGACCAGATCTACACCCATCCCATTGAGGCGGCGCTCACCAGTGGGCCCGCTCTCCTGGCTGAGGTAGAAAAGTCGGCGCGCGAGCTCATCTGCGAGGTTGTTTTCGTCTTTCTGCCGCCTGATGCTCCGGCGCCGGTTCAGCAACTACTCCAGCAGTCTAGCTACCGCCCGTTGCGCGAGAGCGAGCTACGTCGCGCCTGGCGCGACGTCATCGCCGAGACCCAGCCGGCCGGGACCCGCCTGGTGGGGAAGATCTTGCGCGGCGTCCGCATCCGCTGAGAAGCGGCGCAGCGCTTTCGTATAGGTGAAACTGACACATGGAAAGTCTCAAAACATGGATTCACGCACACCCCAACCTGACTGCCTGGTTCGCCCTTGGCCTCGGCATGGTTCTCATCCTAGTTTATGAAGCGCGCGATGTCGGACTGGAAGCGCGCCAGTGGTTCTGGCTCATTGTCGTCACTATCCTCGTTGCTGGCGCCTGTATCTGGATCATTAGCTGGGGCGACGACGAAGACGAACAGGCCGAGATCTGAGCCCCGTCCTTCTCCCTTTCCTGAAGACCGTTACTATCCACAGATGAGATCCCACCCGACGCAGAGCCTGGTAGAGAGCCAACCAAACAGGCCGGCGGATAAAATCTAAATGGAACTTACTATCGCTGCCGCACTCCGCCAGGAGCTTGATGGGCTATTTGTTGCCCTTGATACGGCCTACAACCAGCCAGAAGAGGACCATTTCCTCTTCCGAGGCCAGTTCCTCTGCGCACCCCTAGACTGCTACGACGAGTTGCGCCGCCGCTTTGAGCGCCACGGCTATACCCCATTAATCCGCCGCGAGGGCAACGACACGATGATCGTCGCCATACCGGCCGTCTTCCGGCCGTCCTCATCCCGCTGGCAGCTCAACCTCCTCCTCTTTGTCCTCACCGTGCTGGCGACCCTCCTCACTGGTGCGGCTTATCACGAAGATTTCACCGGCCAGAACCTGCTGCGCGAAATCTGGCTCGGTTGGCCCTTCAGCCTCAGCCTTCTCGGCATCCTCGGGGCTCACGAGATGGGCCATTACATCGCCGCCCGCTACCACGGCGCGCCCGTCACCCTGCCCTACTTCATTCCCTTCCCGCTCTCACCCATCGGCACGATGGGCGCTATCATCCGTCTGAAAGCGCCGCTGAAGAACCGCCGTGCCTTACTCGACATGGGTGTTGCCGGGCCCCTCGCCGGCATGGCTGTAGCCATTCCTGTCCTGCTCTATGGTCTGGCAACCTCAGATATCGGGCCGCCTCCCTCCGGCATCTACTACCAGGAAGGTAACTCCATCCTCTACGGCCTGTTCAAGCTCCTCATCTTTGGCCGCTGGTTGCCCTCCGGTGGTCTCGACGTCCAGCTTAACATGGTTGCCTGGGCTGGTTGGGTCGGAATGTTGGTAACTGCGCTCAACCTCATTCCCGTCGGTCAGCTCGACGGCGGCCACATCCTCTACACCTTGCTCGGCCGGCGCGCCGCAGCCGTCTTCTGGCCGGCTATCTTGATCCTCATTTCCTTTGCACTCTTCTACAACGTCACCATGTGGTGGGTCTGGGGCGGCCTCCTCTTCCTCCTCGGGCGCCAATACGCTGTCCCCCTCGACGATGTTACCCGTCTCGACCGCCCCCGCCGGCTGCTTGCCCTCTTCGCCCTCGTGCTGTTCATTCTCATCTTTATGCCCGATCCCCTGCAGGTTGTTCAGTAAACGCGGTAGAAAGGGCCACGCCGGCGCCAATCGACTATCGCTGGATCGGCAGTGCTCATGTATAATCACGCCGATTCTATCCAGTCCTTCGGTGAGCCAATGAGCGTTACCGACGAAATCAAGAGTCGGCTTGACATTGTAGACGTGATCGGCGAGACGGTGCAGCTGCGCCGTTCCGGCAAGTCGTACACTGGCTTCTGCCCCTTTCATCAGAATACACGCACGCCGGCATTTGTCGTCTTCCCTGATTCGCAGACCTGGCGCTGCTTTGGCGCCTGCGCCGAAGGCGGTGACCTGTTCTCCTTCGTCATGAAGAAAGAGGGGGGGGACTTTAAGGAAGCACTGCGCGTCCTCGCGCAGCGCGCTGGTGTGACCCTCGACGAAAGCCCTGCAGCGCGCCAACAGAAAGAAGAAGACAGGCGGCTCGTCGATCTGCTCACTCTCGCGGCCGACTATTTCCACCAACTGCTCCTCTACTCACCCCAGGCAGAGACCGCGCGCCGTTACATCGACGGTCGTGCCCTGGAAGAGGAGACCGTTGCTGCCTTCAAGCTCGGCTACAGCCTCGAGTCGTGGGATGCCTGCCGCACCCACTTTAGCGCACAAGGCTACGCTGACGACGATCTCCTCGCCGCCGGCCTGCTCACCGAGAACCCCGACCGCGGCACACGCTACGATCGCTTTCGCAACCGGCTGATGATCCCCATCCGTGATCCCCAGGGGCAGGTCGTCGGCTTCGGCGCCCGTTCGCTCGATCCCGACGGCATACCCAAATACCTCAACTCACCCCAGACCGACCTCTTTGACAAGAGCCGCCTCCTATTTGGGCTCGATGTGGCCCGCCGCCACATTCGCGAGGCACACCAGGCGGTGATCGTCGAAGGGTACATGGACGTCATGCAGGGCTGGCAAACCGGCTTCCGTAATATCATCGCGCAGATGGGCACCGCCCTGACTGAACAGCAGCTGAGGCTCTTAAAGCGCTACACGCGACGCTTTGTCATTGCTCTCGATAGCGATGCCGCCGGCGTACAGGCCACGATGCGCAGCCTCGATGTGGCCCGTGAAACGCTTGACCGCGATGTGGACATACGGTTCGACGCGCGCGGCCTCGTGCACCACGAAGGGCGCCTCAAGGCTGACATCCGCGTCCTGACACTGCCTACTGGTACCGACCCCGACGACCTGTTGCGTCGCGATCCGACGCTTTGGCCCCGGCTGGTCGAAAAGGCCAAACCCATCGTCACCTACGTCATCGACACCCTGGCGGCTGAGGCTAACCTCGACGACGCCAAAGCCAAGGCCGACATCGTCCGCAAGGTCATGCCCCTCATCAACGACGTCGCCGATGCCGTCGAGCGCGATCACTATCGCCAGACGTTGTCGCGCACACTGCACGTTGACGAGCGTGCGCTGCAACAGGTCGCGTTAGCCACCTCTGTTACCGAAACCAGCCGCCAGCACCGCCGCGATCGTGCACGCGTGGACGCCGCGGTCGCTCCGCAGCCCCAGCCTGTCCCCGGAGTTGCCGCCATGACTGGCGGGCGCATTGCCCTGACCATTCGAGAAGCCGATTTCCTGCGACACTGTCTGCGCTCATTGTCCCTCCTGCGTGCCGTTGATGACCGGCTGCACGAGGAGGCCCAACCGCCCGTCAGCGAAGACGACTTTAGCAGCGCTGAGGACCGGGCCCTCTTTCGCTTTCTCCGCCTGCAGACGCAGCGCCGTGCGGTTGCCACTATCGACGAATTGTGGGATAGTCTAGACGGGGTGTTGCTTACTCGTGTGCAATCCCTATTAGACAATGCTCCAGGGATCGCGGATGCCGAGTTGGAGCGGTTACCCGATTCGTTAGCTCAACTAATTCTTGATTTGCGCCTTGAACGCATCCGCCGCCTTCTGAGCGAGGTGCAGCAACTATTTCGGGAAGCGCGTCAGGAGGGTGATGCGGCAACTCGAGAGATGTATATGGAGCAGCTCCAGATCCTTCCGCTGGATCTGCAACGGATCAACCGGGCGCGATGGGCGATGTCACCTGTCAGCCGTCGTAAGGCCGAAGAAACAGGCCACTAGAGTGCCCGACTACCAGATCACAGATTGTCATGGATTTTGAGGACGAGGCCGTAAACTTCGAAGAGGATGACGCCAGCGAATTGGACGTCGAAGCGTTGTTCCGTGAAGCCCGCCGTCGCAAGGTGATTAGCGAGGCTGACGTCGAAGCCATTCTTGCCTCCGCCGATGAGGAGCAGGCAGAGCGGCTCTATCAACGCCTGCACCAGCTTGGCATCCGCATCGTCAACGAATCCGGCGCCACGGTCGATGACCTCGGCGAGTCGAATAGCGTCCTTCAGATTGAAGACGAGGACGAGGACGAGGAAAACAGTTACTACGGGAGCGGCATGCAGGACGATCCCGTGCACACTTACCTTAAAGAAATCGGCCAGGTCTCCCTCCTGCGCGCCGATCACGAAGTTTGGCTGTCTGTCCAGCTCGCTGCCGCCAATGACCTGGACACCGTCAAAGGACGCGTGCAGGCCGAGGGCGGTGGCGACGTACAGAGCCGCACGATGTTGGCCAATTATGAGGCGCTGCTGGCAGAGTGGGCCCACACCATTGCGGCTGCCGAAGCACTGCAACACCCCATTCCCGAGCTCGAACACCTCGTCGCCGAGGCGCAGGCCCTACGTGACAACTGGAACCAGGACAAACCTTCCTACCTGCGCCAATACCTTAACGAAGGTGATTGGAGCGGCGAGGAAGACTGGGTCGACATCGCTACCAGCGTGTTTGCCCTGTTCACCTCACTCTACTTGTTGCCCCGCAATATCTCCGATCGCCTCGTTCGTTATGAGCGCGAGCACGGGCAGCTACCGCCGCTGGGCGAGTTCCGCCATTGGTTGGCCGACGACGACTTCGCCCTCGAGTACAACGAGTTCATGGTTTACCATCTCGCTGAAGAAGCGAAGGTCAGCCTGACCCGCGCCAACCTGCGTCTCGTCGTCAGCATTGCCAAGAAATATATGGGGCGCGGCATCGCCTTCCTTGACCTTGTCCAGGAAGGTAATGTCGGTTTACTGCGTGCCGTCGAGAAGTTCGATCACACCAAAGGCTTCAAGTTCAGCACCTACGCCACGTGGTGGATCCGCCAGGCCGTCAGCCGGGCGATTGCCGATCAGGCGCGCACCATCCGTATTCCCGTCCATATGTTTGAGACGATCAACAAGATCACGCGCCGCCAGCGTGACCTGGTACAGAAACTCGGGCACGAGCCCTCCGTTGAAGAGCTCGTCCTTGAGTTGGAAGACTTCCTCACCCCGGAAGAGGCGACGGCGATTAAGACTGCCCTGGAAGAGGGGCGGGTTGTCGATCCACCGCTGAACCGCAAATGGAAGCAGGCCGCGGGCAAAGTGCGCGGCATCCTTCGCATCTCCAAAGAGCCGATGTCGCTGGAAACGCCTGTCGGTCATGAAGATTCGACCGAACTCGGCGATTTCATCGAAGATGAGAGCATCGACGCGCCGGTCGAGGCCGCCTCCAAAGAGCTGCTGCGCGAACAGATTCGCCAGGTGCTAGGCTTCCTCACCGACCGTGAGCGGCAGGTGCTCGAGATGCGTTTTGGCCTCGATGACGGGCAGGATCATACCCTGGAAGAGGTCGGCAAAGAATTCGGCGTGACCCGCGAGCGGATCCGCCAGATCGAAGCGAAAGCGTTGCGCAAGCTGCGCCACCCCAGCCGCAGCAAAGCGCTCCGCGATTACCTCGGATAGTCGCCCGTTGCCAACCCAGCCAGTCGGTGCCAAACTGGTCCTGTCACGCTGCTATTTATCATTTGTATCATTGATATAATCTTAATCTACCTTGTGGACTGTTTTGATTGTGATAAAATGAACAACTGTAGTACATTGTAGCCCCATCAACCCTGAGATATCTATGAATGACTACCTTGTCCCCTACATTCCGATTGCCGTCCTCACAGGAATCAGCCTCTTCTTTGCCATCCTCCTGCCTATTCTCAGCCTGAGCCTGGGGCCGCGCCGCCCCTCGGCGCGCAAGGGGATTCCTTACGAGTCCGGGATGGTGCCCATTGGCGTGGCACAGCGCCGCTTGCCCGTCAAGTTCTATCTCGTCGCTGTGCTCTTCATCATCTTCGATATCGAGATCATCTTCTTGCTCCCGTGGGCTGTCACCTTCCGGCTCCTTGGGCTGTTCGGGCTTGTCGAGGTCCTTGTCTTTATTCTGATTCTGGTCGTCGGCTTTGTATGGGTTTGGAAGAAAGGAGCTCTCGAATGGGAGTAGAACAGAAACTTGGCGAGATGGGCGTCGTCACTGCCCGTCTCGAAGATCTCGTCAATTGGGGGCGGACCAACGCCATGTGGCCGATGTTGTTCGGTCTGGCTTGCTGTGCCATCGAGATGATGTCGACGCAAGCGGCCCATTATGATGCTTCCCGCTTTGGCATGGAGCTGATGCGCCCGTCTCCGCGGCAGGCTGACCTCATGATCGTCGCCGGCCGCGTCTCGCGTAAGATGGGGCCCGTATTGCGCCGCCTTTACGATCAGATGGGCGAACCCAAGTGGGTCATCGCCATGGGTGACTGTGCTTCCTGTGGCGGCGTCTTTAACAACTACGCCATTGTGCAGGGTGTCGACGAGATCGTCCCCGTCGACGTCTACGTCGCCGGCTGCCCGCCGCGCCCCGAGGCACTCATCGACGGGATCCTCTCTCTACACGAGAAAATTCGCGGTGAAACCGTAAAGGACTGGTCCTGATGGCACACTGGTCAGATCGCAGTGACTTGATCGTCGAGCGCGTCCAGGAAAGCTTCCCCGGCACAGTCGACGAAGTAATCGATTTTCGCGGCGAGCGTACCCTCGTGACGCTGCCGCAGCACGTGCGCGCCCTTTGCCAGTTCCTGTGCGACGAGCTGCAGTTTGACCAGCTCCAGGATATTGTCGCCGACGACGTGTATCCGCAGTACCCCCGTTTCGCCGTCAGCTATCACCTCTACTCGTTGTCTCACAACGATTTGCTGCGCGTGCGCGCGCTCGTCGAGGATCCGGATGAAGGCCCGGAGACCGTCGCGTCCGTCTGGCCCATCGCCACCTGGTTGGAAACCGAGGTTTACGATCTGATGGGCGTTACCTTCAAGGGCAACGACAAGCTGCGTCGCCTCTTCCTGCCCGAAGATTGGCAGGGGCACCCCTTGCGCAAAGACTATCCGTTAGGGTACGAGGAAGTGCAGTTCAGCTTCAACTGGAAGGCAATTGGCACGAAAAAACCACATCCGCGCCAGTAGCGCTGATTAAGCCTTTTCACGACAAGAGAGGCAACTATGGCACAATTTGGCCCCAGTGGTGGTCGCGGCGGCGCAGAGAGTGCAGCCACCGCCGACACCATGCAGGAGATGACCGTCGAAGAGCTGCGCGCCAAGTACGGCTCGAAGATGGAGATCCAGTCCGAAGATAACATGCTGCTGAGCATGGGCCCGCAGCATCCCAGCACACACGGCGTACTCCGTCTGCTGCTCGAGCTCGACGGCGAGATCGTCGTCAACCTCGCACCAGATATCGGCTTCCTCCATACTGGTATTGAGAAAAACATGGAAGCCAAGACCTTTACCAAGGCGCTAGTGATGACCGACCGGATGGACTATCTCGCGCCCATGTCCAACAACCTCGGCTACGTCCTTGCCATTGAGAAGCTCCTCGGCATCGAGGTCCCGCAGCGTACCAAGTACATCCGGACCATCTTCGACGAGATGAGCCGCATCTGCGACCACCTCACCTGCGTGGCCGCTGGCGGACTCGAGCTCGGTGCCTTCACCGCCTTCCTCTACGCGGTCGAGGGGCGCGAGTTCATCTGGGACATCATCGAGGAGGTCACCGGCCAGCGCCTGATGGCCACCTACGCCCGCATCGGCGGTGTCAAGGAAGACATCACCGACGACACGGCGAAGAAGTGGCGTGAGCTCGTCCCGCACCTCGATTACCTC
>JAVVFG010000105.1:0-11088 GCA_032260445.1 Anaerolineae bacterium
CGGCACGCCGAGGAAGATGTCAGCGCTGCGCTGGTACAACTGGCAGGATAAGCGCCCCTCGGCGACATAGAATTGGAAGAGTGTGTGGCAGGGGGGCAGCGCCATATGCTCCACGTCGGCGACGTTCCAGGCACTGACGATATGGCGCCGGCTGTCCGGGTTGGTTCGTAGGGCGTGAAGGATCTGGCTCATCTGGTCGATGGTCCGCCCATCCGCGGTGGGCCATGAGCGCCATTGGTAACCGTAGACGGGTCCCAGCTCGCCGTTCTCGTCGGCCCATTCGTCCCAGATGCGGACGCCGTTGTCGTTGAGATATCCGATGTTCGTTTCTCCCTGGAGGAACCAGAGCAGCTCGTGGATGATCGAGCGCAAGTGTAGCTTCTTGGTCGTCACGACGGGAAAGCCCTCGGCGAGATCGAATCGCATCTGGTAGCCAAACACGCTCAGGGTGCCGACACCGGTACGGTCAGCTTTGTGCACGCCGTTCTCCAGCACGTGGCCCATCAAATCAAGATATGGTTTCATTTTGCGCCCTCCACACAGCGTCTTTGCTTGGTGCCAGTATAGCCTTCGCTCTTGCAGGAGCCAACGAAAAGCACGTTAATATTCGCTGCGATTGACTCGACGGACCGTAACCCGCTGACTACAATGGGCACGACCGCCTACTATGACTACTATAATAGGAAAACGAAGCGCATGAGTGAGAGGTTGCCTCCACGGTTACAGAGAATCGTCGAAGATTTCCAGATGCTGCAGGGGCGGGAGAAACTAGAATACTTGCTGGAGTTGTCTGAGGGCCTGCCGCCGTTGCCGGAACGGCTATCTGAGACGCGGCAGGCGAACGAGGGTATGGTTCATGAATGCATGACGCCCGTTTTCGTCTATGCCGAAGCCGATAATGGTCGCCTCCGCTATCATTTTGACGTTCCCCCTGAATCGCCGACTGTACGTGGATACGCGGCAATTATGCAGGAAGGGACGGCGGGGCTGACGCCCGAGGAAGTGGCGGCAGTTCCGGACCACTTCTACCTGCAGATGGGTCTGCAGGATGTCCTCAGCAGCCAGCGGCTCAACGGTCTTGGCGCGATTCTCAGATACGTTAAAGAGCTGGCCCAGACGAAGGTCGAATCCTAGGCCGCGGTGTACCTCGTTCGACGCTCGGGATCTGGCCCCTTTCGTGCCTCCGGATTGCAGCGCAGCGCCTAAACAGGGAAGAGACAAGATGAAGACGGAGAACATTACGATCATTGGCCTAGACCGCACCGGCATCTCAGCGGGTCTGGCGCTCAAAGCAGCGGGAATGACGGTGACCATCGCCGGGCACGATGCTGACGGCAGCCAGATGCAGCGGGCGCTGGAGATGGGAGCGATCGATATGATGCAAGAACGTCTGGGACTGGCGGCAGCGGAGGCGGACATCCTCATTCTGTCGTTGTCGGCGGAGCAGGTCGAGAACACGCTGGCGGCGATAGCCCCGAGCGTTCGCGGACATGCCGTGATTCTGGATCTGTCGCCGCTGAAAGCACGCAGCCAGGAGTTGGCGGAGCAGCACCTGACGCAGGGACACTTTGTCGGCGCCCGTCTGGTATTGGCCGCGCCGGCTCTCGACGATAGCCTCCGTGGGCCGGCGGGCGCTAGCGCTGATTTGTTCCAGAACAGCCTGATCTGCCTGATGCCGTCTCCTCGCGCTGAACCGAAAGCAGTCGACACCGCGGTGACGCTTGGCAGCCTGTTGGGCGCGAAGCCATTCTTCTTGGATGCCGGTGAGTATGACAGTCTCGTGAAGGGGGTGGAGACGCTGCCCGGGCTGGTCGCCGCGGCGATGTTCCGTGCCGTTACCCGCTCGCAGGGCTGGCGCGATATGTTGCGTTTCGCCGGGCTGCCGTTTGCCGTGGGCACCGCTGCGCTGCAGGATAATAGCGAAATCGCGGTACTCGCCCTCCACGATCGCGACGCAACACTGCGCTGGCTGGATGCTGTGCTGCATGAGTTGCACGAGATCCAGCAGTGGGTATACGAGCAGGATCCAGAGCAGCTTTCCGCCTACCTGCAGCAGCTACATGCTGACCGGCAACGCTGGCTCGGCCGGCGGGCGGAGAATGAGTGGGAAGAATCTGTTGCGCCTGACATTAAACCGATCGGTATGCGCGACCGCATCTTCGGGTACAGGGGCGAGAGCGACAATTGACCGCGACGAAACCGTCGAGCAGTGGCCGGCCGGTAGGATTGGCACCAGGTGGGTCGGAGGAGTGCGCGCCGCTGCGCGTCCTTATGGTTGCGCCGACTTCCTTCTTCGGCCATTACGGCGGCCACATTCGCATTCTCGAGGAAACGCGGGCACTGCAGTCGTTAGGCCATGATGTGCGCATCGTTACTTATAACAAGGGGGAAGATGTGGCGGGCGTGCCGATCATCCGCACTCGCCGCCTGCCCTGGCATGCCGATTATGAAGTTGGCTCCTCGCGCCATAAGCTCGCCTTTGATGCCTATCTCCTAGCAAGTGTGCTGCGCTTTGGTCTGCGCTGGCGGCCTGACATTGTCCACGGTCACATGCACGAGGGAGCACTCATCGGGGGAATCCTGGCGCGACTGTTGCGCGTGCCGTTGGTTTTCGATTTTCAGGGGAGTCTTACCGGGGAGATGCTCGACCACGGCTTCATAGGCAACGGCGGGATGGCCTACCGCGTCTGGCGGCGGCTGGAGCGCTTCATTTGCCACCTTCCCGATGTGGTCCTGACCAGCTCGATCCAGGCGCGGGCGCTGCTGAACGAGGAGTTCGGTGTCAACGGCGAGCGTATTAAGCCGCTGCCCGATTGCGCTGACCTGGAGCACTTCAACCCGCGTGTCGCGTCCGCGAATGACCACGCGGCACTGCGCCGCAAGTTCGGAATTCCACCTGACCGCCCGGTTGTCGTCTATCTTGGCCTGCTGGCGGAATATCAGGGTACGGACCAAATCCTGGAGGCTGCCGTGCGCCTCAAGGCGCAGGGGGAGGATGTTCATTTCCTGGTGATGGGCTATCCGCGCGTAGAGCATTACCAGGTACTGGCGCAACGGCTAAACGTAGCTGATCGGGTGACTTTTACTGGTCGGGTGGACTATTGCCGCGATGCCCCGCGCTATCTTTCTTTGGGCCAGGTGGCGGTCTCCCCGAAACTCTCGGCAACGGAAGGGAGTGGCAAGGTTCTTAACTACATGGCATTAGCGAAACCGGTGGTCGCATACGATACCCCGGTGCACCGGGAATATCTGGGCGAGGCGGGTGTGTATGCGCCGGCAGAAGATGTTGCTGCGTTCGCCGAGGCAATTCGCGCGCTGCTGCACGATCCTGAGCGCCGCGCCGCGCTTGGTGCTGCCCTGCGTGAGCGTGCTCGAAACCACTACAGCTGGGAGGTTGCCGGCAAAGAGATCGACGGGATTTACCGGTCCCGGGCCTGTGATAAACAGAACTCTGTTAGAATTCGCGAAGTAATTTGACAGAGTTTGCCTGAGACGTATAATATTAATTCGCATACCGGCCATTACCGGTCGTATTTTGCTGGGTTATGATGGCCTACGCGCCAGTACAGATGGGTGGGGGCTGAGTGTGAGGATGCAATTCGCCCGTGATTGTATCCTTTTTTTGATGGACGTTGCCGAATCTTTAGGAAAGTATCGGAAGAGGATAAATGCCCAAACGCAACTACGAGAAAAAGAGTTACGCCCGGAATACCGCGCCACTGGAGCTGCCAACCCTAATTGATGTCCAGCTCGATTCCTTCGACACTTTTATTAGCGAAGGTCTCTCGGAGCTCTTTGAGGAGATTTCGCCGATCGAAAGCTTCAACGGCAACCTCAAGCTGTACTTCCCCAGTAGCTCGCCCGAGGTGGAGGGCTTTGGCCTCGATTACTGGTTTGAGGAGCCGAAGTACTCGGAGGAAGAGTGCGTGGAGCGCGATATGAGCTACGCGGCGCCCCTGCACGTCAAGGCCCTGCTCTACAGCACTGAGCTTGACCAGCCGATTGTGCAGGACATTTTCCTGGGCGATTTCCCGATGATGACCAAGGCGGGTACCTTCATTATTAATGGTACCGAGCGGGTCGTCGTCAGCCAGCTCATTCGCTCGCCCGGCGTCTACTTCGAGATCGAGGAAGAGCGGGCAACTGGGCGGCCCCTGGCCAAAGCAAAACTGATCCCTGATCGTGGCGCGTGGATGGAATTCGAGACGCGCAAGACAGATTATCTGACGGTAAAGTTCAACCGTAAGCGTACCATTCCCGTGACCCTGTTCTTGCGGGCATTGGCAGCTGTCGACGATGGCATGGGCAACGAGCTGATCAAAGAAGGGAGCGACGAAGAACTCCTCGCGTTGTTCGAGGATGTTGATACGAACCCGGAGCATGTCTACATTCAGGGTAGCATCGAACAGGAGCCAATTTGGAATGAGGACCAGCCGGTTGCCGAGCAGGCACTGCTGGAGTTTTACAAGCGGATGCGCCCCGGCGATCCGCCGACGCTAGACAATGCGCGGCAGTACCTTGTCGAGCAGCTTTTTGACAGCCGGCGCTATGACTTGGCGCGTGTGGGCCGCTATAAGCTGAGCAAGCGGCTCCGCCTCAGCGACGTCATTCCTGAAGAGAATCGCACGCTGACCCAGTACGACATCGTCAACCTGGTGCGGCACATGATCCGCATCAACAATGGTCAGGAAGGGCCAGACGATATCGACCATCTGGGTAACCGCCGTGTGAAGACGGTTGGCGAACTGCTGCAGGCGAAGTTGCGCGTGGGCCTACGCCGGATGGAGCGCGTTGTGCGCGAGCGTATGTCTATCCGCGACAAGGATAATCTGACCCCTGTCAGCCTGATCAATATCCGCCCTGTCGTCGCAGCCATTCGTGAATTCTTTGGCAGCAGCCAGCTGAGCCAGTTCATGGAGCAGGCTAACCCGCTTTCTGAGCTGACCCATAAGCGTACGCTGTCGGCGCTCGGTCCCGGTGGCCTCCGCCGCGAGCGCGCCGGCTTTGAGGTGCGCGACGTGCACCATAGCCACTACGGGCGGATTTGCCCGGTGGAGACGCCTGAAGGCCCGAATATCGGTCTGATTGGCCGTCTTGCCACGTACGGGCGCGTCAATCGTTATGGCTTCATCGAGACGCCTTACCGGCGCGTGCTGAACACGGTGCAGCTCGAGAACGGTGACGTCGAACCGGTGGGGCACGACGCTTTCGACGATATTACCGCGCCGGAAAGTGACAAGGTCATAGTTCCTGCTGGTGAGACGATCACTGCTCAGCACGTTAAGAAGCTGCGTAAGGCTGGTCTGACCGAGGTCAAAGTCGTTCCCTTTGTCACGGACGAGATCACCTATATGTCGGCTGACGAAGAGGATCATTACACCATCGCGCAGGCCAACGCCGAGGTCGACGACCGCGGGCAGTTTGTTGGCCGGCGCGTAAGTAGCCGGCGCAACCAGGAGTTCCTGATCAGCCCGGTGATGCGTGTCGACTATATCGACGTCGCTCCGCGCCAGATTGTGGGTGTCTCAGCAGCCCTGATCCCCTTCCTGGAACATGATGACGCCAACCGTGCCCTCATGGGCTCGAACATGCAGCGCCAGGCCGTTCCGCTTCTGCAGCCGGACGTGCCCATTGTCAGCACGGGAATGGAGCAGCAAGCCGCGTACAACAGCGGTCAGGTTGTGCTTGCCCGTACTGACGGCGAAGTCCTGAGCGTTACGGGCGAGCGGATCGTCGTCATGGAAGATGATGGGCCGCACACCTACAACCTGCGCAAGTACGACCGCTCCAACCAGAGCACCTGCATTGACCAGCGGCCTGTCGTGGTCAACGGTCAGCGGGTGAAGCGTGGTGATGTTCTGGCGGACAGCTCTTCGACCGCGTTTGGTGAGCTGGCGCTAGGTCAGGATGTCGTCATCGCCTTCCTGTCCTGGGAAGGAGGCAATTTCGAGGACGCTATCCTGGTCAGCGAGCGACTGGTGCGTGAAGATATCTTCACCTCGGTGCACATTGAAAAGCACGAGCTTGAGGCGCGTGACACCAAGCTGGGACCGGAGGAAATCACCTACGATATTCCGAACGTCAGCGAGGATACGCTTAAGGACCTCGATGAGCGCGGCATCATCCGCATCGGCGCTGATGTGAAAGAGAATGACATTCTTGTCGGCAAGATCACGCCGAAAGGTGAGAAGGAGCTGACGCCAGAAGAGAAGCTCCTGCGCGCAATCTTCGGCGACAAAGCTCGCGAGGTAAAGGACTCGAGCCTGCGCCTGCCGCACGGTGCACGTGGCAAGGTTGTCGACGTTCAGGTGTTCGATCGCCAGCACGACCGTGACCTACCGGCGGGCGTGGAGACGATGGTCCGCGTCAGTGTGGCCCAGCGCCGCAAGCTGCAGGAAGGCGACAAAATGGCCGGACGGCATGGCAATAAGGGTGTTATCTCTAAGGTCGTGCCCGTCGAGGATATGCCTTTCCTCGAAGACGGCACGCCGATTGACATCATCCTCAATCCGCTTGGTGTTCCCGGCCGGATGAACATTGGCCAGGTACTCGAAACCTATCTTGGTTGGGCAGCCGACCGCCTTGGCTTCCGGGCCATCACCCCGGTCTTCGACGGCGCCAACGAGCGCGAAATCCAGTCGGAGCTCGCCCGTGCCTGGCTCGTCGACCGTGCCTGGGAAGTGGTGACGGAGTGGGCCTGGGACTGGCTCGAAGAAATGGAGTACGACACGGAGACGTTGAAGGACGACGAAGCAGCGCGCAGCTTCTTCATTTCCTCATGGCTGAGTGAAAAGGGTTTTGACCCTGCCCGGCTGGAGACAGAGCGCGTCCATGCCCGTATGTCTGTCGTGCGTGAGTGGTTGAAGATGGCGGACTGGGATCCGGACGAAATCTTCAGCGATTTCAGCATCAATAAGAAGGATCGCGTGCCCTTTGACGAGCGTGCGATTGAAGTGGCAAGCCGTGAATGGTATGCCGCCATGCTGGAGCGCTACGATGAGCAGCTTCCCGAGGAGCTCAAGGTGGACTCGCGCGAGGTCGAGCTCGAAACCCTGTTCGAGCTCGCCAACCGGGTGACGCTGGAAACCGGCATCCCGTTGCCGGTCCTGGGTAAGCGAAAGCTGTATGACGGGCAGAGCGGCGCGGCTTTCGATCAGCCGGTCACCGTTGGTATTCTGCACATGCTGAAGCTGGCCCACCTTGTTGAAGATAAGGTGCACGCTCGCTCGACTGGCCCGTACAGTCTAGTCACGCAGCAGCCGCTTGGTGGTAAGGCCCAGTTTGGTGGCCAACGCTTTGGCGAGATGGAGGTGTGGGCGCTGGAGGCCTATGGCGCGGCCCATACGCTGCAGGAAATGCTTACCGTCAAATCGGATGATACGCAGGGCCGTGTCAAGACCTATGAGGCGATCGTCAAGGACGAGCCCATCGAGGAGCCTGGTGTCCCTGCCAGCTTCCGTGTGCTCGTGAAAGAGCTACAGAGCCTTGGCCTGGCCGTCGAAGCGGTCACCGACAGTGGTGACGTAATCCGGTTCGGCAAGGAAGATGACCGCCGGCAGAAGAAGTGGGTGGGTCCGGGGCTGATGGATCTGTCCCGCAGCCGGCGCTAACTAACGCGATAGATGCTGCGGGGAGGAGTGTACTTCACTGCCGTTAAGCTCGGCGTGAAAATACCCTGCCCCACTGCACTCTAGTTTGACAATCGAGATAGTTGTGCTAGAATACTCGTTCGTGCTTTGATTTACGGTCGTAACTCTGGCTGCGAAACGTAGGTGTTAAAATGGAGATAAACCGACATTGCTGACACGCAAACGTTAGGAAAGGTTTAGGCCTTTCCGGGCCAACAGTTACGAATTGCATAAACGAATTACGTTCGAGGCCATCGAGTATTCACTCTGATGGCCTCGATTGTCGAGGAATGAGGTTAAGTAAAGCAGGTGCAGCCCCATTGCGGCGGCGGCACCTCGAAATCTGGTTGAAGTAGCTGGACAAGGAGAAAGGTAGAAGTGCCCACAATTAACCAGCTCGTCCGAAAAGGACGTACGCCAAAGAAAAAGAAGAATAAGGCGCCTGCGCTGCAGTGGACGTTCAATACCTTTAAGCAGCGGCGCTCGAAGCAGCCGGGCGGCGCCCCGCAGAAGCGCGGCGTGTGCACGCGTGTTGCCACGGCAACACCGAAGAAGCCGAATTCGGCGCTGCGGAAGGTGGCTCGTGTCCGTCTGAGTAACGGGATTGAAGTAACCGCCTACATCCCTGGCGAAGGCCATTCGCTTCAGGATCACTCGGTGGTGCTCGTGCGTGGTGGTCGTGTCAAGGACCTGCCAGGTGTGCGCTACCACATCGTGCGCGGTGCACTCGACGCTACCGGCGTCGATGATCGTCGCCAGGGTCGTTCCAAGTACGGGGCCAAGGCGCCGCGACAGTAGTACAGCGTAAGGAGTACGCAACATGCCAAGACGTTACCGTCCGGAACAACGCGAGATCGAACCCGATCTTCGCTATAACAGCAGGCGCGTCACCATGTTCGTCAACCGTCTAATGAAGGGCGGTAAAAAGAGCACGGCCGAAACGATCCTACACGACGCTTTCGAGGTGATCGAGGAGCGCACGAAGCGACCGGCGATCGAGGTTTTCGAACAGGCGCTGGACAACGCTTCACCACGTGTCGAGGTGCGGCCGCGCCGCGTCGGCGGTTCGACCTACCAAGTGCCCGTGGAAGTTCCGCCGGGCAGGCGGCTTAGCCTGTCCATGCGCTGGCTGCTCGCGGCAGCACGCAGCCGTGGTGGTCGCTCTATGGCCGAGAAGTTGGCGGCCGAGTTGATGGACGCGTCTAACAACCAGGGTGCGGCTGTCAAGCGTAAGGACGATGCGCACCGCATGGCTGAAGCGAACCGCGCCTTTGCGCATTACCGCTTCTAATTCGCCTTAGGAACTGAGATGGCTTTGCCTCTAGAGAAAGTCCGGAATATAGGCATCATCGCCCACATCGATGCCGGGAAGACGACGACGACCGAGCGTATCCTCTATTACACTGGTCGCATTCACCGGATGGGCGAGGTCCATGACGGCGCTGCCACCATGGACCATATGGTGCAGGAGCAGGAGCGCGGCATTACGATTACCGCCGCTGCTACCACCTCCTACTGGATGGACCACCAGATCAATATTATTGATACGCCGGGACATATCGACTTTACCGCGGAGGTGCAACGCAGCCTGCGTGTGCTGGACGGTGGTGTCGTCGTGTTTGATGCTGTCGCCGGTGTTGAGCCGCAGTCAGAAACGGTGTGGCGCCAGGCCGACCAGTATGGGGTACCGCGGATCTGCTTCGTCAACAAAATGGATCGCGTTGGGGCGAATTACCAGCGGACCATTGATATGATCCGTGACCGGCTGAAGGCAAACCCGATCGCCATACAGTGGCCGATCGGCAGCGAGGCGAGCTTCCGGGGGATTGTCGATCTCCTCACGATGGAAGCGGTCGTCTGGGAAGAAGAAGACCTCGGCGCCAAGCCACACGCTGTCGAGATTCCAGCCGAAGTTCGCGAGGAGGCTGAGGGTGCACGGGCGATTATCATCGAGCATATCATCGAGACTGATGAAGAGCTAATGATGCGCTATCTTGAGGACGAGGAGATTAGTGTCGAAGAGCTGCGGGCAGCATTGCGCCAGGCCACCATCCGCGGCGAAGTCACGCCAGTGCTTTGTGGCTCTGCGCTACGCAACAAGGGTGTCCAACGCGTGCTCGACGCCGTCGTCTACTATCTGCCATCCCCGCTAGACGTGCCGGATGTCGAAGGTGCGCACCCGGTGACGGGCGAGGCGGTCACGCGACCGCCAATTGACGATGCTCCGCTGTCGGCGCTGGTCTTTAAGATCGTGACCGATCCGTACGTGGGACGTCTGGCTTACTTTCGTGTCTATTCTGGGATAGTTACGCGCGGTGATACGGTCCTGAATGCCTCGAAAGATAAGCGCGAGCGCATTGGCCGCATTCTGCAAATGCATGCTGACCACCGTGAGGATCTGGAAGAGGTCCGCGCCGGGCACATTGCAGCGACGTTGGGACTGAAGAACACGTTTACTGGCGACACGCTGTCGGCGTCCAACGCGCCGATCCTTCTCGAAGCGATCGAGTTTCCGGAGCCGGTGATCTCTATGGCTATTGAGCCGCGGACGAACCTGGATCAGGATAAGATGGGTGTCGCCCTGCGCGCGCTGGCAGAAGAAGATCCCACCTTCCAAGTGCGCACCGATGATCAGACCGGGCAGACGATTCTCTATGGCATGGGCGAGCTGCACCTTGAGGTATTGATTGACCGGATGCTGCGCGAGTTTAAGGTCGCAGCGAACGTGGGGCGCCCGCGCGTCGCCTACCGGGAAACGATTACCCGCCCGGTGAGCGCGATCGAAGGGCGTTTTGTGCGCCAGACGGGTGGGCGTGGCCAGTATGGCCATGTCGTCATCGACATGGAGCCACTTAAACCCGGTTCCGGCCTTGTTATCGAAGACAAAATTGTCGGCGGTGCGATTCCCCGGGAATTTATCCGGCCGACGGAATCGGGTATCCGCGAAGCGCTCGAGAGTGGTGTGCTTGCCGGATACCCGGTGGTTGACGTGCAGGTGAGCATGGTAGACGGCTCGTACCATGACGTGGACTCGTCAGAAATGGCGTTCAAGATCGCCGGATCGATGGCCGCTAAAGAAGCAGTTGAGCGCGGCCGGCCTGTGTTGTTGGAGCCAATTATGGATGTCGAGGTAACAGCGCCAGAGAATTACACGGGCGATGTCATCGGCAACCTCTCAGCACAGCGCGGCACCATCGAAGGGATGGAAATGCGCGGTGAGAACTTGCAGGCGATTCGTTCGAAAGTGCCGCTCTCGGAGATGTTTGGCTACGCGACCCGACTGCGCTCGATGACGCAGGGGCGTGGCACGTTTACCATGGAACTAGACCATTACGCGCCGGTACCGGAAGGTCTGGCCGACAAATTGTTAAAGAGTAACTAGCGAGCACCTGGAGGGCAGGAAATCATGGGTAAAGAGAAGTTTGTACGCGCGAAGCCGCATGTGAACATCGGGACGATT
>JAVVFG010000106.1:0-10523 GCA_032260445.1 Anaerolineae bacterium
CCAGACGCTCGAAGTCTGGACGGCCGACAGTGATCACATTCAGAACTTACGACGATAACAGCATACACTATTTTGACAGCATGAGCAACATCTTCACAGAAGACGCCCCAGAGGGGCGGAGCGGCGCCAACCACGCGCCCTCCCCACCGGCCGCGCTCGGCTACAGCCGCAATTTTCTACATTTTCTCAGCAAAGATTCTTGCCGGAGAGACCGACGGCGAAACTGCCTTGCAGCCCCTTCCCAGAGGGCGGTTCGGGCTAAGAGCTGGCTCATCCTCTTACGGCCCTCTGATATTCATTGCGCACCATGATCATGTGCGTCACACGATACTGAGATAAGAAAAAAGGAGACTGGAATGGAACTTCTAGGAAGAAAACGATGGTTACGGCTGTTCACATTCTTGCTTTTGCCGCTTCTGGCGGGCGCCCTGCTGTTGGGCAGCGCCGCGAGCGTGGCAGCGCAAACTGACGACGACGTTTTCAGTGAAGATGTTGTCACCGCAACAACGACGGTCAATCTGAACCTGCGTGCCGAGCCCGGCCTTGCTGGCCAGATCTTGGCGACGCTGCCGGCTGGCACGGTCGTCGGATTCACCGGCTTCATGGACGGTACTGGCGACTGGGTGCAGGTCGACTCGGAAGGCAATCCGGTTGGCTGGGTTGCCGCTCGCTTCCTCAGCAACGTACCGGCGGAGCTGCAGGTGCGGCCGGCCGACGTGGAGGATGAGGGGGCCGCCGAAGAGACCGAGGACGTCCCCGAAGATGTCTTCAGCGAGGATGTCGTCACCGCTACGACGACGGTCAACCTGAACCTCCGTGACGCGCCTGGCCTGGCTGCCGTGATTCTTGACACGCTGCCGGCTGGCTCGGTTGTCGGCTTCACCGGCTTCACGGACGCGACGGGCGCCTGGGTGCAGGTTGATGCCGAAGGCTACCCGGTTGGCTGGGTGGCGGGTCGCTTCCTGAGCAGCGTGCCCGCGCAGCTGCAGCCGGTTGACGCAGAAGCGGAGGAGACGGCTGAAGAGCCCGAGGACGTCCCCGAGGATATTTTCAGCGAAGATGTCGTCACCGCCACGACGACGGTTAACCTGAACCTCCGTGACGCGCCTGGCCTGGACGCCGTAATCCTTGACACGCTGCCGGCCGGCTCGGTTGTCGGCTTCACCGGCTTCACAGACACGACGGGCGACTGGGTGCAAGTTGACGCCGAAGGTTACCCGGTTGGCTGGGTCGCCGCTCGCTTCCTCAGCGATGTGCCTGCCGGCCTCACCGCGTGGGAAGGCGACGCCTAGCAGTTACAGAGCTACAATAAAGCAGGTCGATAACGCGCACGGGTCTGAAAACCCGTGCGCGTTGCGTTTCGGCAACAAGAGAACGGGCGAAAATGGGAAGCATGCCTGCTTGGTGATATAGTTTCTCTTCAATCCCCGCGCTGAGCGGATTTTGTGAAAGGAGGGAAACGATGGCAGACAAATCATCACGTCTTGCCGGTTTTTACAAGCTGAGCCTGGCGGAGCGGGCTGATATCGTCGCGGAGTGGGCGGGGCTCAGCGACGCAGAGAAAACCATCCTCGTCGGCCAGGGTCTATCGCTGGAACAGGCCGACCACATGATCGAGAATGTCGTCGGGACGTTTTCGCTGCCCCTGGGTATCGCCGCCAATTTCCAAATTAACGGGCAGGATTATCTGGTGCCGATGGCGGTGGAGGAGCCCAGCGTCGTGGCGGCGATCAGCCACGCGGCCAAGCTGGTGCGGGCCGGCGGCGGCTTTCAAGCCGAGACGACAGCTCCCGTGATGATCGGCCAGATCCAGGTACTCGACGTGCCGGACCTGGAGGCAGCGGCGGACGCGCTCCAGGCGCGCCGTGAGGAACTACTGGAGCAGGCGAACTGCTGCGATCCGTTGCTGCTGCGGCTCGGCGGGGGCGCTCGCGACGTCGTGTTCCGGCCCTTGCCAGATACGCCTGCCGGGCCGATGCTCATTGTTCACCTGCTCTACGACGTGCGCGATGCGATGGGGGCGAACACGGTCAATACCGCCGTCGAGGCGATGGCGCCGCTTGTCGCCGAGATAACGGGCGGGCGCACGAACCTGCGCATTCTTTCAAATCTGGCCGACCAGCGGCTGGCGACGGCGCGTGGTGTGGTGCCTGCCAAACTCTTGGCACGGGGTGAATTTAGCGGGGCAGAGGCAGCACAACGGATTGCCGAGGCGAATGCCTTCGCCGTCGCCGATCCCTACCGCGCGGCGACCCATAACAAGGGCATCATGAACGGGATCGACGCGGTGGTCATCGCCACGGGCAATGACTGGCGGGCGATTGAAGCCGGCGCCCACGCCTACGCGGCGCGCAGCGGGCGCTATAGTGCGCTCACCGATTGGCACGTCAACGACGATGGCGATCTCTACGGCGAAATCACGCTGCCGATGGCGGTGGGGACGGTCGGCGGCGCAACGCGAGTCCATCCGGTGGCGCAGGTGGCGATGAAGATCCTGAATGCGCAGTCGGCGCAAGAGCTGGCGATGGTGCTCGCCGCCGTCGGTCTGGCGCAGAATTTGGCGGCGCTCTACGCGCTGTCCACGGTGGGCATCCAGCAGGGGCACATGCGCCTGCACGCGCGCCAGGTGGCGCTCGCTGCCGGCGCTACACCGGAACAGGTCGAGGCGATCGCCAACCAGCTCATCGCCGAAGGACAGATCCTGATGGCCCGGGCGCAAGAACTGGTGGAAAGGCAGGCTAACCGGCCGCAAAGGGACGGCTAACGCACCAGATAAATCGCCGCCACGACAACGCCGATGACGACAACCACCAGGCGTAAGGTGGCAGCTTGAATGCGCCCGGCAATGCGACCGCCAAACGCGCCGCCGATGAGGGCACCAACGGCCATCACGGCGGCAGCGGGCCAGACGACCTCGCCGGAAAAGATGAAGAAGATGGCCGCTGTGATGTTGATGCTGAAGGAGATGGCCTGCTTCAGTGCGTTGAGCCGGGTCAGGCTATCGTCGAAGACCAGCCCGAGAACGGCCAACACGATGACGCTCACGCCGGCGCCAAAGTAGCCACCGTAAATCGCCGCGATGACGACGGGAATAACCGACCAGAAGGGGGTGCTATTGGCCGAGCCGCGCGCTTCCAGGCGGCGGACGATGCGTGCGCGCAGTGGTTCCTGGATGGCGAGCAGGGCGGCGGCGAAGAGGATGAGGTAGGGAACCAGGGCACTAAAGAGCGCCTCCTCGGTAGCCAACAGGATGACGCCGCCGACGAGGCCGCCAATGGCGCCGACCGGCAGCAACCACCACAAGCGCGAGCCCTGCCCCCGGAGATCGTTGAGCTGGGCAAAGGTAGCGCCCAGATAGCCGGGGATCAGCGAGACAGTGTTAGTGACGTTGGCGTTAACTGGCGGCACGCCAACGGCAATGAGAATGGGGAAGCTAATCAGGGTGCCGCCCCCTGCCAGAGCGTTCACGGCTCCGGCGGCGATTGCTGCCAAGCCAATGATCAGAAACTCGATGCCCTCAATCATCGCCCTCCTCCTATGTCCGCTGCGATGTCAAGAACTGGAATGTATCCTACTTGGGCCATTAGACAAGGGACAAACGGCATAGAATAGAAGGGTATAATAGGCAGTAAGCCGGTGGCGCGCGCGGCGTGCTAGCCCGCGCCCAGAAAAGAAAGGAGCCACAGAATGAAGCGCATCTTATGCCTATTCCTTTTATGCATCAGTGGCCTGGTTGCCGGCTGCAGCGAAGAAGATGAGACGGCGGCGCCCGGCCCGCTGGCGACGCAGGCGCCCGGTATGACTGCGCCGGGCGACCCGAGCGCAGTACCAAGCCCAGCCGCAGCGGACGGAGCTGTGACGGGCGAGGAAGCTGCCTATAGCGAGCAACGCGAGCGGATGGTGGCGCGGGGGATAGCGGGTATGGGCGTGACGGACGAAACGGTTCTGGCGGCGATGCGTGCCGTGCCGCGACATCGCTTCGTGCCCGCTGAGTGGCTGGCGCAGGCATATGAGAACCACCCCCTGCCCATCGGCTACGGCCAGACGATTTCACAACCGTTCATCGTCGGTCTGATGACCGAGGCGGCAGATGTGGAGACAGGAGACAGGGTCCTGGAGATTGGCACCGGCTCCGGATACCAGGCGGCGGTGCTTGCCGAAATCGTCGAGCATGTGTTTACCATGGAGATTATCGGCCCGCTCGTCGAGCGCGCGGAAGCGACGCTGGACGAGCTCGGCTACGACAACATCACGGTCCGCCACGCCGACGGCTACTATGGGTGGGAGGAGGAGGCGCCGTTCGACGCCATCGTCGTCACGGCGGCGCCGGATCACATCCCGCAGCCGTTAGTGGCGCAGCTCCGGACGGGCGGCCACCTGATCATCCCGGTGGGTCCGCCCGGCGGCTACCAGACGTTGTGGCGGGTAACGAAGGTGAGCGATGAAGAGGTGCGTACAGAGGATCTGGGCGGGGTGGCCTTCGTGCCCTTTACGCGCGAAGAGCCGGCGGAGTAGGCGGGCGCGCCGCCAGGGCCAGCCAGGCGACGGCGTAGGCGGCGGCGCCGAGGTAGAGCACGGTTGAAAGGTTCCAGGTGAGGGCGACCATGACGGCGAGCACGGAGCTAATCACCGAGAAGCTGCCGTTGATGGCCCAGGCCCAGGGGACGAGCGGCGCCTCCAGCGCCTCGACCACACGCAAGCCGGCGGCAAAGGGCAGGCCCATCAGGTAGCCGAGGGGGGCAAGCGCAGCGACAGTGAGCAGGACGCGAGCTGCATCGCCGAGGCGCAACGCAAACGTCGCAAAGGACGGGAGTAGCAGGGGATAAACGACGGCTGCCGCCACCAGGACGGCGAGCGCGCGTTTCAGCGACCAGCGCCGCACGGTGAGGCTGCCGAGGCCGGAAAAGAGCAGAATGGTGAAGATGACGACCGAGAGGGCGATGACCGGCTCGCGCAGGATCAGGATGAAGCGCTGCGCCAGCGGCACCTCGACGAAGAGGAAGGCCAGGCCCAGGGCGGCGAAGTAGACAAAGACACGGAAGCGCCAGGCGCGCACGCCGGTGACCGCAGCACGGGGCGACCTGCGGCGGGCGACCAAGAGCGGCGCGACGATGAGGACAAGCGCAGCCAGCGCGACGAGGAGCAGGAGGGCCACGAGCACAAAGTAGCCGCTGCCGCCGAAAGGCTGCCACGTCCGCCCAAGCGTTGCCAGGATTTCCGGCGTCTGGCGCCACTTGAAATAATGGAAGAAGAAGGGATGGTTGTCGGTGGGGGGACGGATGTCGAAGCGGTAGCTCTCGTAGACGGCCTGCGGATCCGCCAGGATGCGGACGAACAGGTCGTGGTAAACGGGTTCTTGTAAGACGTTGTGACGGTTGAGTTCGTCCGGCCGGATGCCGGGGAAGTAGATGCCGTCGTAGCCGCGTGTTTGCAGGAACTCACGCACTATTTCGAGCTCAGCCTCCGTATACGGGCGCGGGCTGGCGATGATCGTCGCCGTACGCAGGGAGCGGAAGGCGAGGAGTGTCTGCGCGGGATCGAGGCCGAGGGCGCGCTGGGCAGCGGCCATCGCGGCAAAGGTGCGGGGAGCCTCGCTCGGCGGTGATTGCAGCCAGCGGGTGACGACCAACAAGCCATCGTCATGGAGCGCGGCAAGGTAGTCGCGAAGACCCTCCACCGTATAGACATAATCTTCGGTGAGGCTGTAGGCGCCTGAGGTGACCGGCCGGTGGGGATCGGACAAGGAAACGACGATCAGTTCGAATCGCTCGGCGCCGGGCCGGCGGACGAACACGCGCCCGGATGCCGCGACGGCGCTAACGTTGGCACGGTCAAACAGGTGGTCCGTTTGAGCTCCATAGCGGCTGCGAACGGTGTCGACAATTAGGCGATTGTCTTCGACGGCGGTGACATGCTCTGCCCCGGCGGCGAGAGCGAGCAAAACGTCCATCCCGGTCCCCGCCTGCAGTACTAGGGTGCGCGCCCCAGGACGCAGGCGGTAGGCCAGGCCCAGCGGCACATAGCCGGCGAGATGCTGCGCTTGCGGCGCGCCAGGAGAGAGAAAGGTGACCGGCATGAGATTGTCGCCGTCGAGCAGCATCCCAGCTTGAGGCGGCACGGGCACCGGCGAGTTCAAACTGAGACCGGGCATAACGTGAATCGTCTCGCTCTCGACGACGTCGACACGCGCCGTGGCATTCGACGCCGTCAGCACATGCTCGGATCCGATCGCCTGCGCGAGAACTGGGAGCGTCTTGTAGGGGGAGAGGCGCAGGGCGAAGAAATCGGGACGCGCGATGAGGAGCAGGACGAGACCAAGCAGGACAGCCGCCGCGATCGCCTGCGGCGACCGGTTTGGGCGCGGGGATCGCTCGCCCTCAGGCCGGGGTGCAAGCGCAAACAGAAGCCCAGCCAGGGCGCCAAAGACGGCAGCGAGCAGGACCGTACCGACATCGCCGAGCAGGTTGAGCGCTGCCAGGCTACCGAGGCTGCCGGCGGCAGAGCCAATCAGGTTCGCGCCGTACACGGTGTGCGAGCCCGCGCCCGCCCCGGCCCGCATCAGCTCGCCGCCGACCACGAGACCGGCAAAGACGAAGGGTGCGGCGGCAGCGAGAAAGTAGGCAGCCAGATAGAAGATCTGGCGCCGGTCCCAGGCGATGCTAAAGGAGTCAAAGGGCACATAGTTGACAATCAGGTGTGCGGCCACGGTCGCCAGTGCAAAGGCGATGCTCAGGCCGGCCGGGCGAAAGGGGCGCCCGCGCACGCTGAGCAGCGAGCCGCTCGCGCCGGCGCCGAGCAAGGCCAGGCTGATCGCCATGAAGGCGAAGTGGTAGAATTGCTGCACGGCGAACACGCGCAGGAGCGCCAGCTCCAGGAGGAGGGTTGCGGCGGAGATAAGGGCGATGGCAACGTAGGTCATCATAAGGTGTGCGGGGCCAACAGGAGCCTGGTTCGCTTCATTATATCATGGCGGGATCGTGAGCCGTTTCTGCTATAATGGGACCATTGCGCTGCCAGTGGAGAAGTTATGGCTTATGAGTATCCCCTCTAGTCTCTATGCCCGTCTGCGCACCACACTGCTGACCTGCTGGTCGTATGACAACGACTACCAGGCGATGGCCCTCTTTCTCGATCCGCGGCTCTCGCCATGGCGGCATGGCATCCCCCAGGCAGGGAGCAAAGCCGGCTTTGTCGACGCGCTGATCGGCTACCTGCACGATAAACGACACACCGCGATGAATCGCAGCGCGTTGGTCTTGCTGCTAGAGGTGCTTGGTGAACAGATCGACCCCGGCGATCGTTGTGCACAGGAAGTACAGGCGCTTGCCGGCGAGCTTGAAGCTGCGCTCGGGCAGCAGGCGACGGTAGCAGCAGACGATGGGGCTGCCAGCAAGCCGGACCGGACGCGTTTGCTGCGGCTGTTGACGGCACACTTCGGGGAGGAAGAGCTGCGCGATCTCTGCTTCTATCTGGAAGACGTCGAATTCGATAGCCTGCCGGGTCGTGGTAAGAGCGCGAAAGCGCGCGAGCTGATCCTCTATCTCGAGCGGCGCAACCAGCTCGGAGCGCTACAGGCGGTTGGGCGCGACGTGCGCCCCGACGTTCCCTGGGACGAGGGCAGCCAACCAGTATAAGGGGCCGGCGACACGACTCGCCAATCCTGCGCAATCTCGTTATGATTGGCGCCCTTGAACGCGGACGTCAACGAGAGCAGGTGCCGTCGTGGAAGATGAACTGACGAAGTGGGCCGGGGTCGCAGGGGCAATTTGGGGCGTCGGGGGCGTGCTATTACTCGTCGCCGTAGCGATGGTGAAGCTTGCCGCACCAGCAACGGAGGCATTGTCGTCGCCTCTGCGCTGGTTTCACTGGTTGGCAATCCTCCTCAGCGTGGCCACTCTTCTTTACGGAAAGGGCTACCGGGGCTTTTACCGCACGCTGGCGCCGCTGGTCGGCACCAGGGCGGCCCACTTACGGGCCCAGCCGACAGCCGTGCGCGTTCTCCTGGCGCCCCTGTACTGCATGGGCTATTTCCACAGTGAACGGCGCCAGCAGGTTGTGGTTGTGGCCATGACCGCGGCGATGGTCGGCCTGATCTTCCTGATGCGGAGCCTGGCACAGCCGTGGCGGGGCATTGTCGACACGGGCATTATCGCCGCGCTGGCAATGGGATGCGGTTCGATCGTGCTGTGGTCGACGCCGGCTCTCGTCCCTGGCTGGCGGCGCGCCAGCGGCCGGCGGCAGGCACCTGAACCGCCCTTGTAGACGGCAGGCTCAGCCGGAGCCTGTAGGGGGAAAAAGGCCAGCCCAGAAGGTTGCTACCTCCTCTTCCTGAAAACCCAAGCGTGTGGCGTAGAATCGCTTTGCGGTTTGCCGGAGGGCCAGCGCTGGAAACAGGCTGGGGATCTGCGCCTCGAGCTCGCCGGTGACACCACGCGCCCGGAAATAGCGGGCCCCCTCGGCCGTGGCTTGTGGCTGCACTTCGTCGGTCACCAGGGTAGCAAGCGCCGCCAGGCCAGAAGGTGTCAGTCGCTCTCCACCGAGGCAGAAGACGTTGTTGCCTTTGTCCCACAGAAGAGCAGTCTCCCCGCCTTCATCGTGCACGACGCGCCAGAGGCGACCGGCCGTGTTGCCAGCGACGATAGCTCGTTGCACCAGCGCGAGTTGCGGTCCTGGGAAGAGGTCACGCGCGCCAGGGAGCATGGTTACGTTTTGTTCCTGAATCACAGAGCGCTCCTTTGTTTTGATGAGAATAAGAGAGACATACAAGCACGAAAGCGAGAATTGACCACCCCACTCCCTTTCGTTATAGTGGCTATAGTCGATAGCGTGGATTCTCCACGATCTGTCATGATACCGTTCGGACGCTACGCGGTCAGGAGCGGTCTTTTTTTAATCTGGGCCCGCGCATTGAGTCGAATGTTCAGGACCAGCCAATTGCGAAGGAGTAGAAAAGATGAGCGATACGAATCAGGTTGCCGATGATATTGTCGTCAGCCTGGATTACACACTGCGGCTCGACGACGACCAGGTGATCGACAGCTCAGAGGGCCGGGAGCCGCTAGAGTTCATTCAGGGCGCGGGGCACATCATCCCCGGTCTGGAGCGAGAGCTTTACGGGATGGAAGTTGGGGACCAGAAGCAGGTCACCGTACAGCCGGGTGATGGCTACGGCGAGCGCGATGATACCCGGATCCAGACGGTTGGCCGGGACGCGTTCCAGCCAGGAGCGGAGCTAGAGTCCGGGATGGGGGTGCAGATGCAGGACCCGCAGACGGGCCAGGTATTCCAGGGCACGATCGGCCAGGTAAACGCCGATAACGTCGTGATCGACTTTAACCACCCTCTCGCGGGCGAGACACTACATTTCGACGTCGAGATTGCCGGGCTGCGGACGGCGACGCCTGAGGAGCTAAGCCACGGTCACGTGCACGGGCCGCAGGGACACGGGCACTAAATAGCGGCGGGGAGCCGACTTTTCTGATGTAAAGCGGCGGGATAACGAGCAGCTAGCCTAGCGACGGCGCCGGCCTTTCCCGGCCGGCCCGTTGTGCTTCCCGTTGCCTTTGCTGCGCTTGCGGTTGTCGCGCGCATTGTCATCAATGTGCTGGAACTCGTCGCGTGCACGGTAGCCTTCCCCAGTGCTTTCCCTACCCTTTTGCAGCGCGTCACGAGCACGGAAGCCCCCGTCGCCACTGGCGCCTTTCAGGAAATCGTCGCGCACGCGGTACTGCTCGCCGCTACCGGCGCTGTTCAAGTAATCGTCGCGCACGCGGAAGTTCTCGCTTTCCGTGCGCACGGCCGGCTTGCGATTGCGACGCTGTTTCTTACGATTCGGGCGCGGTTGGGCGGCATTGACGCGCAGCTTGCGACCGCCGACAGAACGGCCATTGAGTGCACTGATCGCGCTATCGGCCTGAGCCGGCGGCATCTCCACGAAGCCGAAGCCACGGAATTTACCGGTTTGGGCGTCGACAATCAGCGTCACGGCATTGACCGTGCCGTAGCGTGCAAACAGGTCGCGAACCTGTTGTTCCGACGTTTGAAACGGCAGGTTGCCCACATATATTCTTTTCGTCAACGGTACCTTCTCTCCTTCGCCGAAGGTCTCTGCTAAAGGCCTTCATGCGCTGCCCGCCCACTGAAGGGCAAACGCTCCACCGCAGTATATGACGACAGTCCGGCGCTTGTATTCGGCTGATCGTTCTGCCGCACAGCCATGCGGCTCCCTGAAACGAGGCGACCCGGGCTACCAGCCACGAGGGAGTGGTTGCCGGGCAAGACAAACTATAGAACTTTCCCTCAAATGGATTGCTGCCAGTATAGAATCAAAGCGGCTTTAAGTCAATGAAATGGACCGGTTGCTTACGCTTTGTTTTCAGTTGGCGAAAGCCTCGCCGAGGCTAAAATCTGGCCCACCCGGCCGGCGACCAGCAATAGGCAGTGGATTATGGGGACGACGGCGGGTAACCGAGCTCGTCGAGAATCTTCCGCGCGCCGGCGAAGGTTCTCGCCGCCAGTACTTC
>JAVVFG010000106.1:10533-11054 GCA_032260445.1 Anaerolineae bacterium
TGATGGTAATTGCCAGTCCCCCGGCAAGCCGTTCGCCGCTAAACGCCTGCGCCAGTTCCCTCGCAATCGCCAGCCAGGGCGCTGGTTCGTCGCTTGTCACGTACAGTACGCCTGCGCCCCTGTCCAGCCAGGCCCTGACTGTTTCGGGCTGGCTGCTCAGCCACTCTCCCGCGAGCGGGATGTGCCACTGTATGTTAAGCACGTGTGCGGACAGGATTTCCAAGTTATCGAGCAGGGCAAGTGCCGCTCTCCGACCCTCTTCGGGGAGTTCCCCGCTGAGGATCCGGCGAATAAGTGGCATCCGCTCGTTTAGTCGCTCCGCAATCGCCGCTGCTGGTACCATGCTTGTAGGTGAGACGAGCTGCACCTGCGCGAGCTGCGAAAGGGACTGTACGCCTGCCGCACGCGCGGCATCTGCTGCTTCATCGGCAGAGGAAAGCAGGTGGCTGGAGAGCCCGGGAAAGCGCGCGACCAGCTCCGGGTCGTCGCCGAACAGGAGCATGTCCGGTCGCCGCAGAACG
>JAVVFG010000107.1:0-11047 GCA_032260445.1 Anaerolineae bacterium
ATCGTGGAAGCGCATCACGGCCGCATCTGGTTTGGTGACAACGAAGACGGTCGCCAGGGTACGACCTTTACTTTCTGTCTCCCGCGCGGAGGCGGATCTACCGACGAAGACTAGGACGCGGATTGCCCGCGCCATAACGAAAAGAGAGTGATGAATGCTTAATCAGATCCAGTGCCCGCGCTGCCAGACGCCCTTTACCGCCGAGATTCACCAGGTGGTAGACGTTGGCCGGGACCCGCAGTTGAAGTACGAGCTATTGAACGGAACGCTCAACGTGTTTGTCTGCCCGAATTGCGGGACGTCCGGGCAGATGGCGACACCGCTGCTGTACCATGATCCAGAGAACGAGCTGTTCATGGTACACGTACCGATGGAGCTGAACCTGCCGCATGAAGAACAGCAGCGTCTCATCGGCCAGCTTGTGCAAGAGGTGATGAACCAGACGCCACCTGAGGCGCGCCGCGGCTACATGCTGCAGCCGAAGGAGATCATCAGCTACCAGACGTTTATGGAGAAAATCCTAGAAACGGAAGGGGTTACGCCGGAGATGCTGGCCAGGCAGCGCAAGCAAAGTGAACTGCTGCAGACGCTGTCGGGCGCCGACCGCGACCTCACCGAACAGCTCTTGCAGGAGCGAGCCGATGAGATCGATGAGACCTTCTTTGCCATGTTGCACAGCCTGATTGAGATGGCGCAACAGCAGGGGAGCAACGAACAGCTCCTCCGGCTGATTAACCTGCAGGCCAGGCTCTATACCGAGACTGACATTGGCCGGCAGCTGGAAGCGCGGCAGACGGCTCTGCGCGCTTTCCAACAGGAGGCGCGCAAAGAGGAGGTGCTCACACCCGAGCTGCTCCTCAAACACGTCATTAAGAACCGCGAGGATGAGGCAACTGTCAGCGCACTGATCTCAGTCGGACAGCAGGCGTTTAACTATGACTTCTTCCGCCTGTTGACCGAGCGGATTGAGGCGGCTGCCCGCGAGCACAACAAAGAAGAAGCCACCGCCTTGCGCGATCTGCGGCAGCAACTCCTTGAAGTGCAGCAAGAGATGCAGGCGGCGTCGCAGCGCATACTTGACGAAGCGGGTGAAACCCTAGAGCGTCTTCTCCGTGCGGAAGACAAAGAACAGGCACTGCGCGAAAACATTGCGCGCATTGATGAGCCCTTTATGTACGTGTTGTCGGCCATGATCGCGCAGGCCAAGCAGGAAGGAAACGAGGAGCGCCGGCAACGACTGCAGGAGATTCACAACCTGATTCTGGATGAAGCGGAAAGGCAGGTGCCGCCACAGATTCGCTTCATTAACAAGCTTGTGCGCGCGGGCAGCGAAGAAGCGCAGCGCCAACTGCTGGAAGAGAACCGCGACCTGATAACGCCAGAGCTGGTCCAAATCTTGGATGCGCTCGGCCAGGAAGTGGCTGGCAGCGATGACCAGTCTGGAATCGGCGACGCGATTGACCGTCTCAAAGCGATGGTTCAGGCGCGGGTATAAAGCGAAATGAACTTGTGGGCCGGCGGAACAGCGGCTGGTCCGCCGTCAGTGTGGTTCGTTTTCCAGGCGGAAGCCGTGGCCACGGACGGTAACGATATACTCGTAATCGTCCAGCTCGGCCAGACGGTCGCGTAGGCGGCGCACGAGAGCATCGATAGCCTGCTCCGTGACACCGACGCCGCCAGTGCCCGGCCATACGGCTTCGACAATGGCGTCCCGGTCGACGACCGCACCATCAGCTTCATAGAGAGTTTGGAGGAGACGAAATTGCGCCAGGGACAGGGGTGGCGCCAGCGTCTGGTTGGCGATGGCGACTGCTCGCTGATCGGTATCAAGAACGAGGTTCCCCGCGGGGTGCACCTCTTCGAACGTCAGGGGCAACGTTGCGTCGGTGCCGACAAAGAGCAACTTGACGCAAAGGGCGATGGTGATCTCGTCGCCATCGTGGAGTGGAGCGCTGCCCGTCAACTGAACGCCATTCAAGTGCGTGCCGTTCTTGCTGCCCAGATCGTGAAGCGTATACTCACCGTTATCTCGCGTGATGCGCACGTGATGGCGCGATACCTGCCGTTCTGGCAGCACAATGTTACAGTCGCTGCCGCGGCCGATGATAAAAGGATCGCTGTCTATCGTCCACTGCTGTCCGGCAAGCTCTCCCTCACTAGCAACCATGACCGGCTTCTCGTTCATTCTTGCTGCACCTCGGACTAGACGCAATTAGAGTAAACTGATCAGGGAAGGTATGCTACCGCCACTGCCAGCTGGCACCATTTTACGACAACGCTACAAGATCACCAATATCGTCGGCCAGGGTGGCATGGGTAGCATTTATCAGGCCGAGGATCTACGGCTCCCTGGGCGGCTCTGCGCTGTGAAGGAAGTCCAGCCGGAACCCGGGGCCTCGCCTGAGGTACAGGACCAGGCACAGCAGCAGTTTTTGCAGGAAGCGAGCATTCTGGCGCGCCTCGATCACCCGAATCTGCCCAAAGTATCCGACTTCTTTCAGGAAGAGGAGCGCGCCCATCTGGTGATGGACTATGTACCCGGCAAAGATCTACGCGAGGTGATCCTAGATACGTGGGGAAGGGGTAAGTCGCTGGCTGAGGCGCAAGTGTTAGGCTGGGCTGGGCAGATTGTGGATGCGCTCGATTATCTACATACCCACGATCCACCTGTCCTTCATCGTGACATCAAACCGGCCAACCTTAAGCTGACGCCAAGCAACCGCATTAAGCTGGTCGATTTCGGGCTGGTGAAGCTCATGAATCAAGACGATGCGCGCACCATCACGGTGGTGCAGGGGCGCGGTACTGTCCTGTACACGCCGCTGGAGCAGTACGGCGACGATAGCGGGCATACCGATCCGCGGTCTGACATCTACGCCCTTGGCGCGACTTTGTACCATCTGTTGACCGGGCAAGCACCGCCGTCGGCAAAAGCGCGCTTTCTCAACCCGGGCCGCCTGCACCCGCCGCGCCAGCTTAACCGGCAGCTAAGCGCGACGGTGTCTGACGCCGTCATGTGGGCGATGGAAATGCATCCCAGCCAGCGACCGGAAACGGCTCGTCAGCTGCTGCAGGCGTTGGAGGGACAAGCGCGTCGCACGGTGACCCAGGCCCAGCCACAGGAGACAGAGCTGGCCGCCGCCCTGCGCGAAAACCGCGTGCTCATCCTGGCGACGGCGACCTTGTTTATCCTTGCGCTGCTGCTTACGCTGATGTGAGACATAAGCCGGGCAGGAGCGCAACTGATTTTCTCTCGAGTTTGGCTTGACAGTCCTATGTAGCGAAGTTATATTTTCGACAGGGATTTTTGTTTCCACCGCAAACTGTTTGGCCGGAGAGGTCGGGCCTTCATTCCAAGGAGATCAGTTGCCATGGCCAGTGTAACTTACGAGCATGTCTATAAACGGTTCGGCGACGTCGAAGTGATCACCGATATGAGCGTCGAAATTGAAGACAAGGAATTCGTCGTTTTCGTCGGCCCTTCGGGTTGCGGCAAGTCGACGTTGCTGCGCCTTCTTGCCGGGTTAGAGGAAATCACCGAAGGGCAAATCATGATCGGCGATCGTGTGGTGAATGACGTTCCTCCCAAAGACCGCGATATCGCCATGGTCTTCCAGTCCTATGCCCTATATCCACACATGTCGGTTTACGACAACATGGCGTTCGGCCTGAAGCTGCGTAAGACGCCCAAGGATGAAATTGACCGCCGTGTTAAGGAGGCAGCCGAGATTCTGGGCCTGGCACATTTCCTGGACCGCAAGCCAAAGGCTCTCTCCGGCGGCCAGCGCCAGCGTGTCGCCGTCGGTCGCGCGATCGTCCGCGAGCCGGAAGTGTTCCTCATGGACGAGCCACTGTCTAACCTTGACGCCAAACTGCGGGTGACGGCGCGCGCCGAGATCTCCAAATTGCACCAGCGGCTTGGCACCACCTTCATCTACGTCACGCACGACCAGGTAGAAGCGATGACCATGGGCGACCGGATTCTCGTCTTGAAGGACGGTGTCTTGCAGCAGATCGATTCACCGCGCAATTTGTACGAACGGCCACACAACGTCTTTGTTGCCGGCTTCATTGGCAGCCCGAGCATGAATTTCTTCGATGCGACGTTGGTGAGTGAAGAAGGCAAGCTGTGGGCTGATACGGGCGATTTCCGCGTTCCGATTCCTGCTGAACGCAATCAGGTCTACGATGGCTACGTGGGCAAAGAAGTGATCTTCGGCATCCGTCCCGAGCACGTCCATGCAGCAGCCTTTACACCGGCAAAGATTAACGCGGCGCCGGTACATGCTACAGTGGACGTGGTCGAATTGCTTGGCCATGAGCTACACTTGTATCTGGATGCGGGACAGAATAGCTTTGTCGCTACCGTCGATACCCGTCTGGCACCGCGCATGGGCCAGGAGCTCGATCTGGTCTTCGACATGGATCAAGTTCAGCTGTTCGACAAAACGACCGAGCTAACGATCGCCTGACCCTGCTGTACGTCCTGGCGAAGCCGCTGCCCCGCCGGGGCAGCGGCTTTTTTGTTGGAGCGATGATAGATGGTGGAAAGGAAAGTCTGGCTGGCGTTCTTGCTCTTGGCCCTGGCCTGGGGTACCTCATTCATGTTTATCAAGATCGCCGTGCAGACGCTGCAGCCGGTGACCGTGGTGGCATGGCGGCTGGCAATAGGGTCGCTTGGGTTGCTTGCCGTGCTACGCCTGCGGAACGTGCAGATGCCGCGCAAGGCAAGAATCTGGCGCCATATCGCCGTCATCGGATTGGTCAACGTGGCGATCCCCTTCGTGCTGATCGTCTGGGCGGAGTCTGGGGCTCAAGGTCTCGACAGTGGCGTAGCCTCGATTGTGAACAGCACGGTTCCGCTATTCAGCATCGTCATAGCCGGCCTGTTCATGCGCATGGAGCGTGTGACCGGCACGGCCGTGTTCGGACTCCTCGCCGGTTTCGGCGGAGTGGTCCTGTTGATGAGCCGCGATGCGCAGGGAAGCCGGGATAGCTGGCTGCCCTATCTAGCAGTGCTTGTTGCCGCCTTTTGTTATGCTGCAGGCTCTGCCTACGCTCGGCGCTATCTCCGGGGCGTCGCACCGGTGGCGCTCGCCCTGGGCCAGCTCGCAATCGCCGCCGCCATTGTCTTCGTCGCTTCCCTGGTCGTCGAGTCCTGGTCCGCGCAGGCTTTCCCCCTGCCTACCGTGCTGGCGCTCCTGTGGCTCGGGCTGGTGGGTTCGACCCTCGCTTACATCCTCTACTTCTTCGTGCTCCAGCAGTGGGGCGCGACACGTACGACACTGGTCACCTATCTCGTTCCGGTTGTCGGCCTGTCGGCAGGGATTCTGTTCTTGAATGAGCCGTTCGACTGGCGGCTGCTTGCCGGCGGCGGCCTGATCCTCAGCGGCGTGGCGACCGTCAATCTTCGTCCAGCGTAGCTAGCGCTACCAACCTCTCACCGTTACACTTCCTACATGCCTACCGCGAATTACAGTCCCGGCGAGTTGTTTCCCCTGCATTTTGTCTGGCAGCTGCCAAGCGGCGACTTTCTACGAGCCGTCTTTCAGGCCGAGGTCATCGCACACGACCTCGACCTCGATCGCTACCTCCTGCGGCTGGCCGAACTCTTGGCTGGGCGGCAGGAGACCCCGCAGGGAGAGATGCGGCCGAAGGAGGAGATGGATCTGCCCTTCTGGAAGATGGTGACCGAGTTAATCGGCAAGCGCGTCTATCTGGCGTTTGAAGTCGACGACGGGCGGCCGATTCGCCTGCGGTTGGACACGTTGACGCAGGAGCACCGCTTCTTCAGGATGCTGGACGGCGAGCCGGATGAGCGCGGCTAGAATTGCCGAGCTCCTTCTGACCACGTCTCAGGCGAAAAGCCGGCGCCAGAGATTCGTCTCGAGCAGCCCCTCGGGATCGCATTGCTCTTTTAGCGTACGGAAGCGGGTAATCGTTTCGGGCCCTAAGTAGGCGCGCACAACGTCGGGACGGAGAGTGCTGTCCTTGGCGAAGTAGAAGCGGCCGCCGGCGTCGAGCACAACCTGATCCATTTCGCGAGCGAGCTGTCGCATACGGGCCCGGTTTCCCTCGTTGAGATGGAAGTCCATGGCAAGCGAGTAACCGTCGAGGCCATGTGTCATCAAGAAAGGATCGGGCCGGTGGCGTTTGAGTACGCTGAGGTAGTTGGGCATATGGTGTTCGTGCCCCATCTCCAGCAACGTGGTCAGAGTGCCTTCGGCGGTATCTGCGGGAACAAATACCTGGTACTGGATGATGCCTGCCGGCCCGTAGGCATTCTTGAACGGGATGGCGTCGAGTAAGAAGTGAAAGTGGGCGTGGGGCTGCTGGTATTGCACGCCGTCGTAGCCTTCCTTCACGAGAGAGCTGAGAAACTTGGCATGGCACACGAGACGCCAGCCCGCGTTGTTATAAAACGGGCGCATCAAGGGGGGCAGCCAGATTTTAGGGACTATCCCTATGATCGTGTCAGGGATCTGCTGGTTTGCCAGCGTAAGGGTCACCTCCGGTGCCGGATCTTCGCCCGGTCCAAGGTAGACGGCGCGATGCACCTGACCGCGACCGAGATGCTCGCCGCCGGGAAAGGCATCGATCCAGCCGACGAGATAGTCGGACTCATCGAGGTGCTGCTCGAAGTAGGCCATCATTGCGGCTAGATTCGGCGAGGCAGCGGCTTCAACGCTCAGCAGTCCAGAGTAGACGCGCTTCATCTGCAGCGTGATCGCCGTAAAGGCCCCGAGCATGCCGAACCCGCCAATCGCCGCATGAAAGACGTCCGCGTTTTCCTCGCGGCTACAGTGAATGACCTCCCCATCGGGCAACATTAGCTCAAAATCGAGCGTATGCTCGCCGATCGGCCCCATCTTCCACGCGTTTTTGCCGTGGACATTCATGGCCAGACCACCGCCCATGGTGATCTTCATCGTGCCGGTAACGACAGGGGGCCACCACCCATCTTCGATGACGTATTGCCACAACTGCTGTAAGGTTACCCCCGGTTCGACGCGGATCGTGCCGCTCGCTGGATCCCAGTCCAGGATGCGATTCATCCGCCGGAAGTCGATGAGAATGTTCTCGTCGTTCAGCGCGGCATCGCCGTAGCTATTGCCCCCACCGCGGAAGCCGGCCGTCAGGCCGCTGCGCCGCGCGTATGCAAATACATCACGCAGGCCTTCCAGGGTGCTCGGGCGAAAGACATAGCTGGTGCTGTCACTGGCTCCACCCCATGGTGAGACGCGCTCTTGACGAACGCCGGATTCCCGTTGATAGGCGGATGGCGACTGGTTGAGGCGCTGCTGGCCATTCCCACCCGCGGCTGGTTGTTTTGTCATCGATGTCATCGGTAGTTGCCTTCGCTGATACCGGGCCGGGAACAGTCGGCGCTCCCGGAGCAGTTCTTCTAGACGCTGAGCCGGCGGAAAAGGAATGACGGGAGCAGTTGGATAACGAGACTAACCCAGCGCCACCGGCCGGGAACGTAGACGGTCTGGCGACGGGCTTCAATCGCCGCGACGATCTGTTGCGCCGCTTCTTCCGGCGAGATTACCCAGAACGTCTTGGCGGCATTCGCCAGCAAGCGCGTGTCGACAAAGCCAGGCTTGATCGTGGTCACCGTCACGCCGCGCCGGGACAACCGGTTGCGTAATGACTCGAGGTAAATGGAGAGACCACCCTTGCTGGCATGGTAACCGGGAAAGGCAGACCGGCCGCGATCGCCCGAAATGCTGCTGACGCCGACGATGTGCCCACGCCCGACCTCGGAGAAACGGCAGGCCGCCTGGTTGAGCCAGGCCATCGCGCCGAGAAGGTTAACCTTGACCATCTCTTCGTCTTTCTCAATGCTGTACTCGTGCGGCCCAACGTCCGGCTGGGCACCAGCCACATAGACGATGAGGTCGAGCCCGCCCAGTTCCCGGCTAATCTGCTCGAACAGGGCCGGTACGGACGCGAAATCGGTGACGTCATGCTCATAGGCGACGGCGCGGCGGCTGCCGGCGCGCTCGTTGGCCTCATCACAGGATGCTTCCAGCACCTCATAGCGGCGAGCGAGGGCGGCGACGCGGTGCCCGCGTAACACGAGCGCTTGAAGGAGCGCTGCCCCGATCCCCGAGGAAGCGCCGACGATGATGGTCTTGGTCTCTGGCTGAAGTGGCCTTTCCTGGCTGAACGTTTCTCTCGTCATAGGCGATACAATCCTGATCTGTCAAAGTCGCAGCAAATTCTAGCACACGGCTCGCGTGGACAAAGGTGCCATTCATCTCGATTTTACACGACAAATGGCGCGAACGGGTGTGAGCTTCTCGACCGGGTTAGTCGAGGTAAATCGGGTTGCTGTAGATCCAGCCGCGCTCGTGTCCTTCGAAGAGAAGCGAGCACTCGGCACGGTAAGCGCCGGATTCCGCCGGCGCGTGCGTCAGACTCTGCCCACTCTCGGTGCTGGCGACGATGGCACCATTGTGAATAAGACGAATACTGGCCCGGGCGGGTGCCAGCACCTGCAGCGTTGCACCAACGTCCATGACGACGTTGTCGCCCATAACACCTTTAGTCACTCCCTGCCCGCTAAAGCGAAAGCCTTTTGTTGGATGGGCCATGTCGTAGGCGACCCAGCTATTCCCTTTAGCGACAGCGCCGAGGATCAGGGCTTTGTCGGTTTCGACATCGCCGGTTAGTGGCTGGCGTAACAGAACGTGTGTATTCACGGCGCGGAAGAGAAACTCGTACGGAAAGATCTCGCGGGTGATCGGGCCGAGATGCATCGGCGTGCCGTGCGCGTCGCTGTTGCCGATCGCCGCAATCCGTCGCCCCGCCGACAGCAGCTCGTCCCAGCGCGCCAGCGCTTCTGGTTCCGGACCGGTGATGTAGCGCTCGGGATGCAATGCTAGCGGTAAGGCGCTGGCGCGACCGTAAAGGCCGTTCTGCCAGCGTAACCGGCCCAGATGGCGGCTCACCTCGTTCTTGAAACTGGACATGTAGTTCCAGATCTCGAGACCGGTGTAACCGTCAACCTCCCAATTGTGCCAGCCCAAATCACCACCCTCGGGAAAGAATGGCAGCTCCTCTTCATAGGGATGGGCAATGAAGCCACAGCCGCCTGCCGCATTGGTCGCGTCGATGAGTCGCTGCGGCTCGGGTGCATGTGGCGACATTTCCTGCTCGGCGCCGTAGACGAGAAAATGGTTGGCCTGCGGCTGGCGGCGCGTGTCGTGCACCTCTTCGCCCGTCAGCAGCAGAACGGGGCCTTGCTCAAACTCGTAGTAGCCTTCAACCCCACGAACCCAGACGTTGTGGTCGGTGACGACAATGAAGTCGAGCCCGGCCCGGGCGGCGTCATGGGCCACTTCCCGGTGCCACTTTTCGCCGTCTGAGAAGCGCGTATGGATATGAAGATTGCCGGCATACTCATGCATCATAGGACCTCAATACTATGCTATCGCAACGGCAGCAGATAACCAACTGTAGACACAAGCCCGGCGGCAAGGTAGACTGTTGGCGTCGCTGCCAGCTTACTTGCCTTTCAATGCCGATCTGTGGGGTGATCCGCTGATGCGTCGTCTGCTTCTGTCGCTGTTCGTCCTCTTACCTCTCGTACTGCTCGCCTGCCGCGATGAGCCGGCGCTTTCACCCGTGCCGACGAGTGTAGCAGAAACGCCGCATGGGCCGCCGAGCCGCGAAGCGCCTGCGCGGCAAGCCAAACCTGAGACCTCCCCTATGGCAACGGCCGGCAATCGGGCCGAGAGCCAGGCCGAGAACCGGCCGGACCGCGTTGGCGGAGCCGGTACGTGGACGATTCTGGTCTACGCTGAAGCCGGCGCCAACGGTGACCAGAACGTGTTCGCGCGTGTCGACCAGATGGAGGCGGCGGAACTTCCCGATGGGGTCCAGGTCGTCGTTCAGCTTAAGGGCGCTGATCGAGGGGCCGGTGAACAAGGTCGGGATTTGCAGGCGCGCCGCTATCTCCTTGCCCCCGTTGACGTGTCGGGCGAGATCGGATCGCCGGTTGTCGCCGAGCTGGGGGCTGTGGACATGGCGGAGCAGCAATCGCTGGCCGATTTCATCGCCTGGGGGACAGAGCGTTATCCAGCGGAACACATGGCGGTGTGGCTCTGGAGCGCTCCCGAATCTCTGAGCCGGGGAGACCTAGAGAGCCTGAGCCTCATAGCGCTGCGCCGCAGCCTGGAGCAAGCGCTGCCAGACGGCCAGCGGCTTGAGGTCATTGCAATTGACGCCAACCGGTCGGCTGACATTGGTCTGTTGGCAGCCGTGGCACCGTTTGCCCATTACGCGGTTGTTGCAGGGGGCCTTCCGCCAGAAGGCGGCCTGGATTATGGGTCGTTGTTGGCTGAGATAGCAGCCCAGCGCCCCGCCGGTGGGGAAGAGCTGGCGCCGGCAATGGTCCGGCACACACCGGCGGACGGTAACATGCCTTTCAGCAATGTGGCAGCAGTGGCCCTGGCGGACGTTGGCCCGCTCCTGGAGGCGCTGGACGGGCTGGGCAGCGCGCTGCAAGCCGACATGGCGCTGTCGACAGCAGCGGTAGCGGCGGCGCGCACAGGCGCCCAGATGGCGGGTATGGGCGCGCCGGTAGCAACGGACCGCGTTGTGGTCGTCGACCTCGCGCAGTTTTCGGCGCTGTTGGCGCAGTTCAGCCCCGATCTCGTGGCCGCTGCGGCGGCTGCTCATCTGCAAGAAGCAGTAAACCAAGCCGTAATCCCGACCGGCGATGAGCTGGCACACGTCCCGGGAAGCGTCAGCCTGCAGTTTCCTCTGCCGCCACCCGGCGCTGAATCTGAATACCAGGCCTTTTTGCCTCCAAACTGGACCGCGTTTCAGCGTGTCTACCGCGAAGAAAGTCTCGAAGGGATTCCGGCGCCGCGGCTCTCGCTGCTCCAGGTTGCCGGGGCGAGTGGCGGCGCGCTGCAGCCGGTCTTTATGGGCTTCGAGTTGAGTGGGTATAATATTGGCGAAGTATGGGAGGTGGCCTGGCGGCTGCAGGAGGGCGGCGCGCGACTCGTCGCCGCAGATCTGGTGCTGCCGTTGC
>JAVVFG010000108.1:0-10925 GCA_032260445.1 Anaerolineae bacterium
TCAGCGAGGACAAGCTTCTCGCCACGCTCGACCCCACGACGCGGCGGGTGAAGATGCCCTCCGGGCGCGAGGCGCTCTTCACCGATACGGTCGGCTTTATCCAGAAGCTGCCGACGCAGATTGTCGCCGCCTTCCGTGCCACGCTGGAGGAAATCGCCGACGCGGACATCGTTCTGCACGTCGTCGACGCCACGCACCCTAACGCGGCCGAGCAGATGGAGTCGGTGGAAGACACGCTGGCGCAGCTTGAGGTGGACCATCTGCCGGTGGTCGAGGCGCTGAACAAGGTGGACCGCTTACCGCCGGAGACGGATGTCGTCGGGATGCTCAACGCCGGGCCGTTTGCGGTACCCGTTTCGGCGCTGACAGGCTATAATCAGGAAACGCTTCTGCTGGCTATTGAAGCGGTGATGGAGCGGTATCTGACGCCGGTGCGCGTCTTCCTGCCCTACAGCCGGGGTGACCTGATGTCGCTCTTTTACGACCGGGGACAGGTGGAGGAGGATGAACATCGCGCAGACGGGGTCTGCCTGACCGGTCGCCTGCCGGCCAGGTTGCTACCCTATTTCGCTGCGTATGTGGTCAGCGACGAAGAGGAGTAGATGGGCCGTGTAGCGTGCGGCAGAGAGAGGCCGATGGACCAGCGCATCAATAACTTGATCGAGCGCGCCAACCGGTTTCTGGTCAGGCAGCCAGGAACGCTGCCGTTGCTCGGCATCGTTCTCATCGCCGCCAACCTGTTCCTACAGATCTGGCCCGGCCCAGAGAGCTGGATCGCCGCCAGCAACTTGCTCCTGCACCTGGGCCTGATTATCAGCCTGACCGGCCTGCTGCTGGTCAACGTTTACCGCCACTAGATGGTCGCGGAGCACTCTCGCAGGAAAAGGGAGATGATCGACGACGTTGCCACGTTGGCCCGCCATGCGGCGGTGCGCCGTATTCTGGACTCTTTTGAAGCGGACCTTGACACGATCATCGAGCGGGCGATCAGCGTGCAGCAAATCGCGGCGCCGACCTTTGCCGAGGCGCGGCGCGCGGATTACATCGAGGAGCAGCTGCGGCAGATCGGGCTTGCCGACGTGCAGCGCGACGAGATGGATAATGTCTATGGGCGGCTGCCGGGTAGCATCCCGGGCAAACCGGTGGTGATTTCGGCGCATAGCGACACCGTCTTCTCGGCAGGGCAGGATTTGCGCGTGGTGCGCGGCGATGGGCACGTTGCCGGGCCGGGTATCGCCGACAACTCGCTGGGGGTGGCGGCGCTGCTGACGCTGGCGGAGACAATGCGCGCGCATAAGCTGCAGCCACGGCGCGACATCTGGTTCGTCTCTAACGTCGGCGAAGAGGGGCTGGGTGACCTGCGCGGCATGCGCGCGGTGGTCGAGCATTTTGGCGCCGCAGCGGCCTATCTCGTCCTTGAAGGTGGTCTCTTCGGCTTCGTCTGCCACGAAGCAATCGGCGTGCGGCGCTACCGGATTACCGTACAGGGGCCGGGCGGCCATTCCTGGGGCGCTTTCGGCACGCCGAGCGCGATCCACGTCATGGCCAAGATCATCGCCGCGCTGGAGACGCTGCCGCTGCCCGCCAAGCCGAAGACGACCTATAACGCGGGCGTGATTGAAGGGGGCACGACGGTGAATACGATTGCCCGCTGTGCGACGATGCTGCTTGATTTGCGCTCGGCCGGGGAGGCGGAGCTGGCGGAGCTAGTCGCCGGCGTCGAGGGGATCGTAGAGCAGTTCACGACGGCAGAGGTGCGGATTACCCTTGAGAGCATTGGGGAACGGCCGGCGGGCCGCCTGGGCAAGAAGGCGCCGCTGGTGCAGGAGGCGGTGGCCGCGCTGCGGGCCGTGGGACACGAGGCGATCGAGTTCACCGCCGGCAGCACCGACGCCAACATCCCCTTGAGCCGTGGCTATCCCGCCGTCTGTATCGGCATCACCCGGGCGGCGAACACGCACCGGCCTGACGAATATATGGAGACCGCGCCCATCGCCAGGGGTATCGGGCAGGCGCTCCTTCTCTTGCTTGCCGCTGCCGGGCTTGACCAGCAGGGCTAGATTGACAAATAGGCGCTGTTTGCTATGCTCTAATCAGGGGGCGGCGAATCGCCAGCGGTCGCGTGCTGGCAGGTGACCCTCTGACCAAATGCCAGGCGTTACAGCGCGAGTAGCAGATGACAATGAACGAAAGCTCAGCCGAACGTCCACGTGAGAAACGGGGTCACAGCCGGTCGTTGACCGACGAGCTCAACCGGCGCCGCGGGCACGGCAGCGCGCCGGTTTTGCCGCTGACGTACCTACCGGTGCCGCACCCGGCAGCGGAGGCCGAAGCGCGCGAACTACCGGTGTGGCACGTCCGGCTGGTGCTCACCAGCGACCCGGCTGCCCAGCTAGGGCTGGCGATTAACGGCGCGGTGGTGCTCGGGAGGACGGTGCACGGCGAGAGCAGCGGCGACGTGCTGGACCTGACGCCGTACGGTGGCGGCGCGCGCGGCGTCAGCCGGCGTCACGCTGAGATGCGCCCGACGCACACCAACCTCTATGTGACCGACCTGGGCAGCACCAACGGCACGCAGCGCAATGGGCGCACCATCGGCGTGAATACGCCCTATGCCCTCGTGGACGGCGATACGCTGGCGCTGGGGCGCATGCGCTTCATCGTCTATATCGACAGCCGCCCGGCGCTGGCAGAGCCGCCGCGCGAGCAGCGCATCGACCTTGCCGACGCCCTGGTGGAAATCGCGAAGGCGATTACCTCGCAGCTCGACCTGAACGAGGTGCTCAACCAAGTCGCCTCGACGGCGCGGGCGCTGACGGCGGCGGGGGAGACGGGCATCTGGCTGGTGGACGAGCAGAGCGGCGAGCTGATGCTGCAGGCGGAGCGGGGCATGGAGGACGAGCGCATCCGCCGCATGCGTCTGCCGGTGGACGTCGCCTCGCCGATGGTCGAGGTGCTGCGCACCAACCGGCCGCTGCGGGTCAGCCGGCAGCCGGGCGAAGAGGAAATCAAGGTCAAGACGGGCTATCTCGTGGAGGCGCTGGCCTACGTGCCGATTTCCCTGGGCGGGGCCACCTTTGGCGTCCTTGGGGCCGCGCACCGCAAGCCGGGGCGCCAGTTTAACGAGCGTGATGAACGGCTGCTGCAGGCGATTGCTGACTTCGCGGCGATTGCCATCCAGAATGCGCGCCAGTACCAGACGACGGATGCGGCGCTGGAGATGCGCGTACGCGAGCTGGCAGCGCTCAACGAGCTGGCCGCGACTGTCTCGTCGTCGCTGGACCTGGCCGAGGTGTACCGCGTGCTCGTGACCGAGATCCGGCAGCAGTGGGAGGTGGAAGCGGTGGCGCTCTACCTGTGGGAAGCGGCGGATAAGCGCCTGCACCCGTACACGGGCGATGGCGCGGGCAGCGCGGAGAGCTTTGCTGCGTCGAGCAGTATCGACCCGCTGCTGCGCCAGGTGGCGCTCAATAACCAGGTGCTGGTGAGCAACGACGTGCCTGGCCATCCCGATTTCGACCCGGGTGAGAAGGGGGTGTTGCCCGGCGCGCCGCGTAGCCTCGCCGCCGCGCCGCTCACCACGCGCGACGGCGTCGTCGGCGTTCTCGCCCTCGTCGACCTGCGCGGTGGCATCTTTGGTGAAGATGACGTGACACTGCTGCGCGCCTTCTCCAATCCCGTGGCGACCGCCGTGGCCAATGCCCGCCTGTTTGCCGAGTCGGAACGACAGCGCGCGGCGATCCAGGCGACGGCGCACATGCTCGACCAGCCGCTACTGATCCTCGACGAGGATGGGGAGGTACTGGTCGCCAACGAGCGCGCCGAGAAGGTCCTGCAGACGCACATGGCGGAGCTGTTTGAGAGCGTCAGCAGCGGGGTGGGGCGGACTGTCGAGGTCGACGCTGGCTCGGAAACCTATCTGATGTCCAGCGAGCACGTCGGCGGCGTGGGCACGATCATCGTGATGCTGGACATCACCTACGTCAAAGAGCTGGAAGCGGCGCGCTCCGAGCTGCTGCACGCGATTTCGCATGACATCAAGAGCCCCCTGACGTCGATTATCGGCTACACACACGTGCTGGAACGGACCACGCCGCTGGAAGGGGCGGGGCTCTATTTCCTGGAGCAGATTAATCTGGCGGCGAACCGCATCCTCGACATGATCGGCCAGCTCCTGGAGACGGTAGACGACGCCAGCTTCATGGAGCGCCAGGCGCTGCCGGTCAGCCTGGTGGAGCTGGTGAACCGCTTGGTCAAGGACGTCGAAGGGGCAACGGTAAAGCGGCAGCTAACGCTGGAATTTGTGCAGAGCGGGCAGCCGACCTTGTTCCTGGGCGACGAGCGCCGGCTGTATCACGCGCTGCTGAATATCATCGACAACGCGATCAAGTACACGCACGCGGAGAGCACGGTGACGATCCGCCTCGACTTTGGCGAGGGGCCTGCGGACGATATCCTTCTTGCGGTGGAAGATGAAGGGCCGGGCATCGCCGACGAGGATCTCCCGCACGTCTTTGAGCGCTACTTCCGCGGCGGGCGCACCGCGCAGCAGCCGGGCCACGGCGTCGGGCTCTATTTGGTGCAGGGCACGATCCATGGCCACGGGGGGGAAATCGCGGCCGCGAACCGGCCGGAAGGCGGCGCCGTCTTTACCGTGCGCCTGCCGGCATCGATCCGGCTCCCCGTGGAAATCGGGCAGGACGCGAGCTTCGGGGCGAAGCCGTAGAACGATTTTACCAAATCGTTCGCAGCGATTTACAAAATCGCTGTACAGCGCGGCGATTTACAAAATTGTTGTGCAGGGCAGCGATTTACAAAATCGCTGTACAGTACAGGCGGCGTTCAGTCGCTCAACCATGTAAACACCCGGCCAGCCGCCGCAACTGTTTCGGCGACGATGGCCTCGTCGTGCGCGGTGGAGATAAAGCCGGCCTCGAATTGCGACGGCGCCACGTAGATCCCTTCTGCCAGCATCCCCTGGAAATAGCGCGCAAAGCGGGCGGTGTCGGCCTGCCGCGCCGTCTGCCAGTTGCTGACCGGCTGGCCTGAGAAGTAGAAGCCGAACATTGTGCCCGCGCGGCTGGCGACGATGGGGATGCCGGCTGATGCGGCGGCTTCCTCCAGCCCAGCGACGAGACGGGCGCCGGCTTCCTCCAGCGCCGCCCAGAGGCCGGGTTCCTGCAGCGCGCGCAGCGTTTCGATGCCGGCGGTCATCGCCAGCGGGTTGCCGGAGAGGGTGCCCGCCTGGTAGACGGGCCCGGCCGGCGCGACCATCTCCATGATGTCGCGGCGCCCGCCGTAGGCGCCGACCGGCAGCCCGCCGCCGATCACCTTGCCCAGCGCCGTCAGGTCGGGGGTGATGCCGTACAGCGTCTGCGCGCCGCCAGGATGGACGCGGAAACCGGTCATTACCTCGTCGAAGATGAGGAGGGCGCCATGGGCGGCGGTTACGTCACGCAGCCCTTCCAGGAAGCCGGGCTGGGGCAGGACGAGGCCCATGTTGCCGGCGACGGGCTCGACGATGACGGCGGCAATCTCCTCTGGGAACTGGGCGAAAAGCTGCTGGACGGCGTCGAGGTCGTTGTAGGGGGCGAGGAGCGTGCTCGCCGTGGTGCCTTGGGGGACGCCGGGACTGTCGGGCAGGCCGAGAGTGGCGACGCCGCTGCCGGCCTGCACAAGCAGCATGTCGGCGTGCCCGTGGTAGTTGCCCTCGAACTTGACGATGCGGTCGCGCGCGGTGAAGGCGCGTGCCAGGCGTAGGGCGCTCATCGTCGCCTCGGTGCCGCTGTTGACGAAACGCACCATCTCCAGGGCGGGCATCATCGCCACGACGAGCCGGGCCAGCTCCAGCTCGAGCGGGCTGGGCGCGCCGAAGCTGGTGCCGCGCGCTGCCGCCGCGGCGAGCGCGCTGACGACGCGCGGGTGGGCGTGCCCCAGGATGAGCGGGCCCCACGATAACACGTAGTCGATATAGCGGTTGCCATCCACGTCATAGAGATAGGGCCCTTCGGCCCGGTCGATAAATAGTGGCTGCCCGCCGACGGCGCGGAAGGCGCGCACCGGGGAGCTGACGCCGCCGGGCATGAGGCGCTGGGCTTCTTGGAAGAGGGTGATGGAGTTGGTGATGGAGGTCATGGTGTGTCCCTGCAAACGACCCGAGAAAGCCGTTCGATTGTTGTACAGCGATTTTTCAGATCGCTCCCGTGCGCGCGGCACGCGATTTGAAAAATCGCGCTACATCTTTCTGTTAGATCCAGCCGGCCTGTTGGGCGCGGGTGTGGATGAGGTTGGCGAGCTGGCCGATGAAGAGCGGGTCGGTGTTGAGGGCCGGCGGGCGCTCGAGGCGCATGCCGTGCGCCTGGGCCACTTCCTTTCCCTGGATGTCGATGTCATAGAGAATCTCGACGTGGTCGCTAACGAAGCCGACGGGAACGCTGATCACGTCGCGCACGCCCTGGGCGGCGATCGCCTCGAGATGCTCGGGCAACTGCGGGCCGAGCCACGGCTCGGGGCTGCGCCCGGCCGACTGGTAGCTCCACGACCAGCGCTCTGCGGGCAGGCCGGCGCCCGCGGCGACGAGGCGCGCCGTCTCGCGCAGCTGGCGGTCGTACGGGTCGCCCGTCTTCATGATGCGCTGCGGCAGGCTGTGGGCGCTGAAGACGACGTGGACCCTGTCGCGCTCGCCCGCTGGCCAGCGTGAGAGGGCGTCGTGCACGCGGTTAACCAGCGCGGCGATGTAATCGGGCGCGTCGTGGTAGCTGCTGATGTGTTCGAAGGTGATGTCGCCGTGGACCATTTGCAGCCCATCGGCGATCTTCTGCTGGTACTTGGCCACGCTCAGTTTGCTGTAGTGCGGCGCGAGGACGAGGCTGATGGCATGGGTGATGCCGTCCTCGACCATCTGGCCGACTGTCTCTTCGAGCCACGGTGCCCAATGGCGCATGCCGAGGTAGGTGCGGAAGGTGTCCGGCAACAGCTCGTCCAGCGCCGCGACCTGAGCGCGGGTGATTTCCAGCAGCGGCGAGCGCCCGCCGATGCGCTCGTAGTTGTGCGTAATCTCCTGCAGCACGGCCGGGGTTGTCGGCCGGCCGCTGCGAATGTCGGCGAGGTAGCCGGGGATTTCGTCGAGCGCGTTGGGGCCGCCGTAGGCCATGACCAGGACGCCGAGGGGATAACGGATGCTATCGTTTGCTGCCATGGCGCTAACCCTCTGCCTCCTTGGCCGGTGCGGGAACGGCCGCGCGCTCGTGGACGTAGTCGACGAGCCGCTCGACGTTTTCCACGGGGGTGTTGGGGAAGATGCCGTGGCCGAGATTAAAGATGTGGCCCGGCCGTCCGCCCGCCTGGTCGAGGACGCGGCCGGCGCGCACCTTGAGCTCGCGCCACGGGGCGAGCAGGGCGACGGGATCGAGGTTGCCCTGGATGGCGCGATCGTAGCCGATCTGCTGCCAGGCCCAGCCGAGCGGCATGCGCCAGTCGACGCCGATGACGTCGCCGCCGCAGGCCGCCACCGTGGGCAGGTAGGCCGCCGTGCCCGTGCTGAAGTTGATCAGCGGCACGCCCGCGCGCTCGAGCATCGTAAACAGCTTCGTGTTATACGGCTGGATATAGCGCTCGTAGTCTTCTTTGCCCAGCGCCAGCCCGGCCCAGCTATCGAAGAGCTGCAGCGCCGAGGCGCCGGCTCGCGTCTGGCCGAGCAGGTAGTCGGCCTGCACGGTGACCAGCTTGTCCATCAGGCGGCGCCAGGCAGCCGGCTCGGCATACATGAGCGCCTTTGTGCGCGTGTAGCTCTTCGAGCCGCCGCCCTCGATGGCGTAGCTGGCCAGGGTGAAGGGGGCGCCGGCAAAGCCGATGAGGGGGATGTCGCGCGGCGCCAGCTCGGCGACGACGAGGCGGATCGCCTCGAGCGTGTTGGCCAGCAGCGTCGCTTCGGCCGGCGGCGTCGCCAGCATGTCGATGTCGCGCGTCGAGTGGATCGCGTTCTCGATGACCGGCCCTTCGCCCTTGACGAAGTCGAGCTGCAGCCCCATGGTGATCAGCGGCGGCAGGATGTCGGCAAAGATGATCGCCGCGTCGAGGTCGAAGGCGTTAATCGGCTGGAGGGTCACCTCGGCGGCGAGCGCGGGGGTGGTGATCACCTCCAGCATGCTGTGCCGGGCGCGGATCTCGCGATATTCGGCCATGTAGCGGCCTGCCTGGCGCATCAGCCAGATGGGCGTGCGGTCCACCGGCAGCCGCTGGCAGGCGCGCAAAAAGCGTAAGGTCGGTTCGGAAGAGGTCATGTGGGGTTCCTTGTTCAATTCGTCGAGTAGCGGATAGGTAGGGCGGGTTTGGAACCCGCCGTCAGGGCTATCAGGTTGGAAACCTGACCTACCACGATGGCGGCGCCTGCCAGGCCACCTTGCCGACGAAGAACGGGCCGAGCCGCTCGAGGTGCAGCGAGGTCTGTTTCGTCTTGCGCATGCGCTGTACGATCAGGCTGAGCGGGTACAGCTTGGGGCCGAGCAGGCCGACGATAAAGTCGTTGTCGTTCTTGTCAAGGCCGTAGCAGGCGAGGCGGATGTCGTAGCCGTGGCCCGCTTCGCCGAAGGCGCGGCCGATGCCGCCGTGTTCCATGAGGATGGTGCGCTGCTCGGCGGTGGAGAGCTGCTCGAAGCTGCCGGCGCGGCGCAGCGGGTACCAGATGGCCCAGGGCAGGGCGGGGTCGGTGATGCGTTCGCGCGGGCGGGTAATGAGCGTGCGCTCGAGGTCGTCCTCGTAGCCGATGGCGTAGGTGCGGCCGAGCATGGTGTATTCGGGTTTGGGGGTGAGCTTGGCAAAGGGCGGCTGGTTCAAAAAGCGGCGCACGCGGCCGACGAATTCGTCCGGGTCTTCGCTGAAGGTGAGCAGGCCGACGCCGCGCGGGTCGTTAATATCTTCGTATAGGACGGCGGGGAGGCCTTCGAGCTTGAGCGCCTCGACGAGGACGCCGGTCTCCGGGCTGTCGCCGAAGGCCATGAACTGCATGTAAAGGCGGCGGTCGAACGAGATGACGTCGCCGCTTGCGCTCCGCCCTTTTTCTGTCAGGTCGACGGCGTCGTCATCTTCGCGTCGCCGGATATCAAGGGCCATTAAATCCTCCTCTACGTGTCAAGCGCTCAAGAATGGTAATCCGGCGCCGGCGGAGGTGTCGGGTTAAAAACCCGACCTACCTTCCACGAGCCAGCGCGCGGCGTCGAGGGCGTGGTAGGTGATAATCAGGTCGGCGCCGGCGCGTTTGATGGCGGTGAGCGCTTCGAGGACGGCGCCGCGCTCGTCGAGCCAGCCGTTGGCCGCAGCCGCCTTAATCATCGCGTATTCGCCGCTGACGTTGTACGCCGCCAGCGGCAGCTGCGGGAAACTGTCGCGCAGCCGGTGGATGACGTCGAGATAGGGCAGGGCGGGTTTGACCATCAGGAAATCGGCCCCTTCGGCGACGTCCAGGGCGGCTTCGCGCAGCGCCTCGCGCGCGTTGGCCGGGTCCATCTGGTGGCTCTTGCGGTCGCCGAATTTGGGCGCGCCTTCCGCCGCGTCGCGGAACGGGCCGTAAAAGCTCGAGGCGTACTTGACGGCGTAGGACATGATCGGGATATGCTCGAAATCAGCTTCATCGAGCGCTGCGCGGATGGCGGCGACCATGCCGTCCATCATGCCGCTGGGGGCGATGATGTCGGCGCCGGCCGCGGCGTGGGCGACGGCGACCTGGCCCAGCACGGGCAGCGTCTCGTCGTTGAGCACGTATCCTTCGGGCAGGTGGGCGTGGGGGCGCGCCATCCCGTTGCCGGTGTTGAGCAGGCCGCAGTGACCGTGGTCGGTGTATTCGCAGAGGCAGACATCGCTGAGGACGACCAGCTCCGGCGCCGCCTGCTTGAGCGCGCGAATGGCGCGGGGGATGACGCCGTCAGGGTCAAAATTCTCCTCGCCGACCGGGTCTTTGCTCTCGGGAATGCCGAAGAGGATGACGGCGGGCACGCCGAGTTGGAGCACCTCTTCTGCGAGGGCCGGCAGCCGGTCGACGGAGAGCTGGCTGACACCGGGCATGGAGGGGATGGGCTGCGCCACGCCGCTGCCGTGGGTCACGAAAAGCGGGTAAATGAAGTCGTCCGGGCTGAGCGCCGTCTCGCGCACCATGCGGCGCAGCGCCGGAGTGGCGCGCAGGCGGCGCGGGCGGGCGCTGGGAAATGCTGCCGCCACCGTCTTTCCGTTCGTGTCCTCTGCGTTCAACACCACTCTATTCCTCCAGCTAGACCTGCTCCTCGACGTGGGCGACGAGCGCTGCCGCCAGACCTTCCATCGTGTAATGCTCGGCGACGACGACGGGTTCCAGGCCGAGGGCGCGCGCCGTGTCGGCGGTGATCGGCCCGATACAGGCGACGAGCGCGTCGCGCGTCAGCCGCTGTGCTTCCTCAGGGCCGCCGACCAGTTTGACAAAGTTGCGCACGGTGCTGCTGCTGGTGAAGGTGAAGATGTCGGCCGCCTCCAGCTCGGCGAGGGCGGCGCGGTCCGGCTGGGCGGGTAAGGTGCGGTAGGCCGGCACCTCGTCCACTTCGGCGCCGGCAGCCGCCAGCAGCTCGCGTAGGGTGGGGCGGGCAATCGCCGCCCGCGGCAGCAGGATGCGCTGCCCGCTCACGTCGCCCAGGCCGGCAGCAATCGCTTCGGCGACAAACTCCTCGGGAATGAAATCAGGCTCGACGCCGCGCTCGTGCAGCGCCTCTCCGGTGGCCGGGCCAATTGCCGCGACACGAACGTCGTTGAAGCTGAAGACGTCGTGACCGAGGGCCTTGAGGCGCTGCCAGAAGATGGCGACGCCGTTGACGCTGGTGAAGATGACACGTTCGTAGGCGCCGCCAGCCAGGTGTTCGATAGCTGCGTCCAGCGGGCCAGTATCCTCCATCGGCTCGATGCGG
>JAVVFG010000109.1:0-10779 GCA_032260445.1 Anaerolineae bacterium
CTGGTCGCCCAGGTAAGTGGCGTCGACGTAGCTCCACGCCTCCTGCAGCAGGCTAAAATCGCCGCCCGCGGCTGCCGCCGCCCGGCTGTCGGTGATGAAATTATGCGTGACAAAGCCGGCGCTGAAGGCAGCTACCGCCATAGCCAGCACCAGGAAAACAACGAGGATATTGCGCATCGATTCACTCATCTTCGAACATCGGCTAAGCAGGTGGTCCCGGGCGGAAGGATGGCCGTCTTCTCCCAACGGAGCCGGGTCATTGTAGCAATCGCCTCTGGTAGAGGCAACGGCCCGCGCTCGCTGGCGCCTGCCGGCCTCATCTTGTGTTTAAGCCGGTGCTCATCCTCTCGCCCTTCTACGCGAAGAATCCGGCCAAAATGGGACTTTTACGCGGGCCCTGAGTATACTTGCTGCGGGGTACGTGACGTGCCCCACAACTTGCAGGAAGTGTCTCCAGATGAATTTGCTGTGGCGTCTCACTCTTGTCACCGTGCTGCTCGCCGGCATGCTGGCCCTGGCTCCGGCACGAGCCGCACAGGAGCCGTCGGCTGCCGAACTGCTTGAACAGATGACCGTGGCCGAGCGGGTGGGACAGCTATTCCTCGTCACCTTTGAGGGCGACGACCCCGATCAGGAGGCGATGATTACCGATCTCGTCCTCAACTATCACGTCGGCGGCGTCGTGCTCAGCGCCGCCCATGACAACATCCGCGGCAATGGCGAGGAGACAGCCACCGCCGTCGCGCGCCTGACAAACCGCCTCCAGCATCTCGCCCTTGAGGGCGACAGTACCTTCGCCACCCGCCAGATTACGGCAACAGGTGCGCTGACCCCGACGTTAGTTCCGGCGGTTGCCACGCCCGTCGCGCCGGCAGATGGCGTGCGCCTGCCCTTGTTTATTGCCACCGCCCAGGAAGGAGATGGCCCGCCCTACAGCCAGCTCTTCGACGGGCTCACCCCGCTGCCCAGCCCCATGGCGATTGGCGCCACCTGGCAGCCGTCCCTTGCCGAAGACGTCGGCGAGATCGTCGGCCGCGAGCTGGCGGCAATCGGCATCAACATGCTCCTTGGCCCTTCCCTCGACGTGCTCGAAGAGCCACAGCCGTCCCTACCTAGTGACCTAGGCGTCCGTAGCTTTGGCGGCGATCCCTACTGGGTCGGCCTCATGGGGCGCGGCTATACGACTGGTGTGCACCAGGGCAGCGACGGCAGCGTCGCCGTCATCGCCAAACATTTCCCGGGCCAGGGCAGCAGCGACCGGCCGCTCGGCGACGAGGTCTCCACCGTCCGCAAATCCTTGTCGCAGCTCAAGCAGGTGGAGCTTGCCCCCTTTGTCGCCGTCACCGGCCTCTCCCCTTCGCCGGAGGCCATGGTCGATGGCCTCCTGACCACCCACATCCGCTATCAGGGCTTCCAGGGCAACATCCGCGCCACCACGGCGCCGGTCAGCTTTGATCCCCAGGCGCTGCAGTCGCTCCTCGCCGAGCCCGAATTCACCCTATGGCGCCAGAACGGCGGGCTGGTCGTCTCCGACGCCCTCGGCGTGCGCGCCGTGCAGCGCTTCTACGACGATACCGGCCAGACCTTCCCCCACCGGCGCATTGCCAAAGACGCCCTCGTCGCCGGCAACGACCTCCTCTACCTTGGCGACTACGCCCAGGATCCCAATGACTGGCGCGCCCAGTATGCCAACATGGCCGACACCGTCGTCTCCTTCCAAGCGCGCTACGAGACAGACCTCTCCTTCCGCGCCAGGGTGGACGAGGCCCTCCTGCGCATTCTGGAGCTCAAGCTGCGGCTCTACAGCCATGACTTCAGCCCGGAGAACGTGTTCGTCGAGCCGCAAGTCGATTTAGGCCGGCCGAGCAGCGCGCCGGTGCGCGTCGCCCAGGAGGCGATTACGCTCATCGCGCCCAGCCAAGCCGAGCTTGCCGAGCGCCTGCCCGGTCCGCCCACTTCTGCTGACAACATTATCATCTTCACCGACGTGCGTACGGCCCGGCAGTGCCGCGGTTGCCCACCCGAAGAGTATATTGGCCAGCGCAGCCTCGAGGAGCGGCTGCTCGCGCTCTATGGGCCGGAGAGTAGCAACCAGATCCGCGAAGAGCAGATACGGAGCTTTACCTACTCTGACCTTGCCGACTTCATCGCTGCCGGGCCCGCCCCCATCGCGCCACCCGATGAAGACGAGGCGACGCCGGGTACCCCCGCGCCTTTTCCGGCAGCCTTCGCCGTGCAATCGGCCCTGCAGGAAGCCGACTGGATTGTTTTCGCCATGCTCGACGTGAAAGCGAGCGTGCCAGCGTCTTCCGCGCTGAAAGATTTCCTCGCGCAGCGGCAGGACATCATCCGCAGCAGCCGTATCATCGTCTTTGCCTACAACGCCCCCTACTTCCTCGACACGACCGAAATCAGCAAGCTGACCGCCTATTATGGCGTCTACAGCAAAATCCCCGCCTTTATCGACACCACCGCACGCATTCTCTTCCAGGAGATCCCCGTGCGCGGCGCCTCCCCGGTCGACGTGCGCGATACTGGCTACCGGCTCGCCGAAGTCACCCAGCCGGACCCCGACCAGGTGATTCCCGTCGGCATCGTGCGTGACGGTGCAGTCGAGTACCCCTCTGTCGAGGCGCCTCTCGAGTTACAGGTCGGCGATAACGTGCGCTTGCGCGCCGGCGTTATCGTCGATCACAACGGGCGGCCCGTTCCCGACGGCACCCCGGTCCAGTTCTTTCAGGAGGACCGCACCGAGGGGCTGATCACCCTGCTCGGCGAGAGCCCGACCCGCGACGGCGTTGCCGAGCTGGACTATGTCCTCGAGGACCGCACCGGGCAGTTCCGCATCACCGCCCAGAGCGTAAACGCGCGTAGCTCCCAGCAGCTCGACATCGTCATCGGCGAGCGCGTGCAGTTCGTGATGATCACCCCGACGCCCGCGCCCACGGCGACGCCGACCCCGTCCCCAACCCCGACCAGTACGCCGACGCCCACGCCCACCCTGGCGCCGACGGCTGCGCCGTCGCCTACTGTCACCCCACTGCCGCCAGAGCCGCGCCTGGAGATCACCCTTGGCGACTTTCAGCGACTGCTTGGTCTGGTCAGTGGGTTGGTGCTGACCATGGTCGCCGGCTGGATCGCCACCCGCCAGCACTCGCTCAGCCGGCGCGTCCGCCTCGTCACCGCCGGTCTCGCGGGTGCGCTGCTCCTCTACAACTACTACGTTCTGGGACTCCCCGGCGCAGACTCTCTCAGCGCGCTCTCCGGCTGGGCCGCCCTGTTGACAACGCTATCGGGTGGATTGGCCGGCTTGGCGGTCAGTTGGGCCGTCCTGTTCCAGCTGCACGAGCCACGTTAGCGCCCCACAGCCTCCGGTCGCAGCCGCTAGCTCTCCACCGATTCTTCCCGCGTCAACCCAATATCTTCCCAGGATGCCGGATCCTCCGCCGGTTCTAGATGCGTGAAGACGGTCACGCGCGGCAGGCTGCAGCGCACCTTCCGTTCGATCTCCTCCAGGAGCGTGTGGCCCTGCTGCACCGTCCACGACCCCGGCACCTGTATGTGCACAGAGACGAACCGTTGTGCCCCGGCACGCCGCGTGCGCAGCGCGTGAAACGTGACCTCCTGGCTCCTGTATTCGTCCAGGATCGCCTCAATCGTCTCCTGCTCTTCATCGGGCAGCGCCGTGTCCATCAGCCCGAGCATTGCCTTGCGCGTCAGGCGATACCCCGTTCGCGCGATATGCAGCGCGACGACAATCGCTAAGATGGGATCGAGTATCTCCCAGCCGGTCACGGCCGCCACGCCCACCCCGGCGACCACCCCGGCCGACGTCCACACGTCACTCAGCAGATGTTGGGCGTCGGCCTCCAGCGTCGCCGACTCGTGCTCGCGGCCCGCCTGCAGCAGGACGCGGGCTACGGCGAAATTGAGCAGCGCGGCGAGCAGCGCCATGGCGATGCCAATGTCGAGCTGCTGCAGCGGCTTCGGGTGCAGTAGCCGCTCTCCTGCCGAGGCCATAATCATCGCCGCGGCGACAATAATCAATCCCCCTTCCAGCGCGCTCGAGAAATACTCGGCTTTGCTGTGCCCGTAAGCGTGCTCCTTATCCGGCGGTTGCGCTGCCACCATCAGCGAGACCAGGGCGACAATTGCCGCCGCCAGATTCACCCCTGATTCCAGCGCATCCGAGAGCAGGCCGACCGACCCTGTCAGCAGGTAAGCCGTCCCTTTCAGCGCCATCGTCACCAGCGCGGTAGCGATTGAGAGCCAGGCAAATCGTGTCAGGCCAATCCGTCCAAGACTCATACCGCCATTCTACCACTTTGTTCCCTCTGTCACATTGGGAAAGCAGCCAGTTATGACTATAATCTTGCTGGCTTCTATTCCCGGTGGCTCCATGCCACCGCAAGTTGCGTGTGCGTAAAGGAGAGACACATGGCATTGACGGCTGCCCAGCAGGAAGTAGTGGAGCGGGCACGGCAGGACGGGGTGCGCTTCATCAATCTACAGTTCACCGACATTGACGGCACCGTGAAAAGTGTCGGCTTCCCCACCTCGCGCCTGCCCGAGGTCCTGGAAAAAGGAAGTTGGTTCGACGGATCTTCCATCCAGGGCTTCTCCCGCATCCATGAAAGCGACATGGTGCTGCGGCCCGATCCCGCTACCTACCAGGTGCTACCCTGGAAAGCGCCAGAACGGCGTACGGCGCGCCTGATCTGTGATATCTACCTGCCCAATGGCGAACCCTTTCCCGGAGATCCCCGGCAAATCCTGCGCCGCGCCGTCAACCGCGCCGCCGAACGCGGCCTGACCTTTAACTGCGGGCCAGAGCTAGAGTTCTTTCTCCTGCAGAAGCGCAACGAGCAACTTCGCCCTGTGCCCCACGACGTAGCCGGCTACTTCGACTTCTCGCCGCGCGACCTGGCAGCAGCCGTCCGCGACGATATCGTCGAAGCCCTCACCGCTATGGGCATCGAAGTAGAGATGGAGCATCACGAAGTCGCGCCCGGCCAGCACGAGATTGACTTCCGCTATGCCGACGCCATCGCCGCCGCGGACAATGCCATTACCTTCAAGCAGGCTGTTAAGGCGATCGCCGCCCGCCACGACGTGTACGCCAGCTTCATGCCCAAGCCCTTCTACGGCCAAAACGGTAGCGGCATGCACACCCACCAGAGCCTCTTCCGCAATGGCACCAACGCCTTCTTCGACCCCGACGACCCCTACAAGCTCTCCGAGATGGCCTACCAGTTCGTCGCCGGTCAGCTCCACCACGCCCGCGCGCTCAGCGCCATCGTCGCCCCCACCGTCAACAGCTACAAGCGGCTGGTCCCCGGCTACGAAGCGCCCGTCTACATCTGCTGGGCGCGCATCAACCGCGCCGCCCTCATCCGCATCCCCAGCTATTCCCCGGGACGCGAGCAGTCCACGCGCGTCGAGCTCCGCTTCCCCGATCCCAGCTGCAACCCGTACCTGGCCTTCGCAGTCATGCTTAGTGCAGGGCTCGACGGCATCGACAAGCAGATGGCGCCCCCCAGCCCGGTTGAGGAAGACGTTTACCACTTCGACGACCTGCGGCTGCAAGAGTACAACATCGCCCAGCTACCCGGCTCTCTCGGTGAAGCGATCCAGGAGCTGGAGGCCGACGACGTCTTGCTCGAGGCACTCGGCGAACACTCCGCGCGCGTCTTCCTCGAGGCAAAACGTGCTGAGTGGAACGACTATCGCATGCAGGTCTCAGAATGGGAACTCACACGGTATCTAGAAGCGCTCTAATCCAGGCTGGTTGGCGGCTTCTGCTGTTGGCGTTCGTCCTCGCGGCCCCTGCCCTCGCGTGCCAGCTGGTTGACGAAGGGATCGCCATACCCGCCCCATCCGCATCCCCTACCGCCTTTCCCGCCGCCACGGAAACACCCGCCGAGCTGCCCACTGCGGCGGCTGAAGCCACCCTCGCTCCGGCAACCTTCGAGAGCGAGGAACTTGGTCTCACCTTCCAGTACCCATCCGCCTGGGTCCTCGATGCCGGCGACGACATCCCGATGATCGCCTCCGATGCCCGCCTGCTCGGCGAGGACGATAGCGGCATCAGCGGCGCCGTCGTGCTCTTCCTTGTGGACGACGCCGCGCACATCGGCGAAGGCCCCCTGGACGAGGTGCTTGAGGAAATCGTCGTCGACCTCGTCGCCGGCGGCGAAGTCACCAGCGGGCCGGAGCTGACCACCATCCACGGCCAGGAGGCAGCCACCCTCACCGTCGAGAGCGAAGAACCGAACGGCGCGCGCGTCTTCTCCTACGTTGCCGTCATCCGCGCCGGCGAGCGCGCGGCCCTCATTTCTGCCGCCCTCCCCCTTGCCGATCGCGATACCTACGAAGACGACGTCCAGGCCGTGATCGACTCGGTTGTCCTCAGCACCCCGGCCGGCCCGGCGCTTGCCGGCCAAATCAGCTACGGTGAGACGGTGCGCGGCGAAGTTTCCGGCCTGCGCGGCGACGCCTGGACCTTCAAAGGCGCTGCCGGCGACGCGCTAGACATCGAGGCCACGCCCGCGAGCGAAGAGCTCGACGTGACCGTCGACGTGCGCCACAGCGACGGCGCATCGATCCTGCCCGGCGGCGTCGTCGACGAAGCCTTCGGCACGGAGACAATCGCCAACCTTATCCTCCCGGAAGACGGCGAATACACATTTGTTCTGCGCGGCTTCGCCGGCTCCACCGGCCCCTATACCCTCACTGTCACCGCGCGCAGCGGCCTCGTCGCCACCGGCGACGAGGCCCTCGAACCCGGTCAGACCTACCAGGGCGAGCTCGAGCGCGACGGCGTTGACAGCTACGTCCTGCCCGACCTCGACGGTGTGGCCCTGCTCCTGGAAGTCATCCCGAGCAACGAGCTAGACATTGTCGTCGAGGTGTACGCCGCTGACGGCAGCCTCACGGCAAGCGCCGACGATGGCTTTTCCGGCGGCGCCGAAAGGCTGACCGTCGCCGCCACCGGTGGCACCGTCCAGGTGCGCGGCTTTGCCGGCGACAGCGGCGAATACACGCTGCGCCTTAGCGACAGCTCCGCCGTGGAAACGGGGATCCGCATCGTCGTCCATGACGAGCTTGGCGCCGCCGACAGCGCGGGCCACGCCTTTCCCTTCACCGCGCCACAGGGCGCCACCATCACCGCCGAACTCGTGCCCGAGCCCGAGCTCGACGTCGTCGTCGACTTATGGAATGACGACGACGAGACGCTCGTGGAGACGATTGACCTCAGCTTCGGCGTGGAAAACGTCACCTTTACAGCCCCGCAGGCCGGCAACTATTCGCTCATCGTGCGCGGTTACGAGGAGCAGACCGGCGCCTACACCATGACCCTCTCCGGCCCCGTATCCGTCCTCTTTGAGCTTGCCCCCGGCGATGAGGTCAGCGGCGTGTTTGGCGAAGACGGCTTCGTCGAATTCGCCCTCGCCCTCGAGCCCGGCGATACGCTGCTCCTCTCCGCTACGCCCGACGCCGAGACCGATGTCGTTCTGGACGTCGGCGACCTCGACGGCAACCTGCTGGCGAGCGCGGACGACTATTTCCCCGGCGGCGCCGAGACCCTAACCTTTAGCGCGCCCGAAGATGGGGAAGAGCGCACCCTGTTCATCGTGACGGTGCGCGATTACAACGGCGGCGCCGGCGGCCAGTTCACCCTCGCCCTTGCCCCAGGTTAGCCAGCAGCCCCCGCCCTCACCCCGTTTCCGGCGCCTTCTGGTAGCGCCGCCGGATATTCGGGATCAGGTACTCGACAAACGTGCGGCGGGCGTCATATTGCGGCGCCCACCCCCAGTCGCGCCGCGCCGGGCCATCGTTCAGGTCAGCGGGCCAGCTATCGACGATCCCCTGCCGCTTCAGATCCGGCTCAAACGTCACCACCGCGCCGGCGAACGCCTCCAGCACCAGATCGCGAATCTCGGCGGCAGAGAGACTGAAGCTCGTCACGTTATACACCTCGCGTGACAGGGCGCTGGGCGGCGCCGCCGCCAGGTCCAGCAGCGCCTTCACCGCGTCCGGCATCGCCATGAACGGGATCCGTGTGTCCTCGCGCACGAAGCACGGATACGGCTCACCCTTCGCCGCCGCGTGGATCATCTCCGGCCCGTAATCGCTCGTCCCTCCGCTGGGTACAGTAAACGCGCTGATCAGGCCCGGGAAACGCAGCGCGCGGAAGTCAAGCATCACCGGCCGGTCCGCGGCAAGCTGCCGGTAGTTATTACTGTAGTACATGCCCAGCATTTCGCCGTACAGCTTGTTGCAGCCGTACATCGTCGTCGGGCTGTTCCAATCCCACTCCCGTACCCGGCTGTCGCGCTCCTTCGTCGCCAGGTCCGGCAAGCCATAGGCCGCGATGCTGCTCGGGAAAAGGAAACGCACCGGCCTTCCCTGCCATTCAGACTGCTCGGCGGCCAGCTTCAACAGCCGCAGCGTCCCCTCCACATTCACCCGGTGAGCCAGTTCCGGCGTGAACTCCCCGCGCGTCGACAGCAGCGCCGCCAGATGGAAGATAGTGTCGATCTCATACTCCGTAACCAGCCGGCCCAGCAGAGAGTCGTCAAGAATGTCGCCGATCATGTGGATCGTGCTGCCCTCCAACTCGGCCGGCAGCGGTTTCAAGTCCAGGCTTAGAACCCGCGTGTCGTGCTCGGCGGCCAGCGCCTCGATCAGTGCCTGGCCAATTTCCCCCGCGCTCCCCGTTATCATTACCACTCGTTTGCGCATCGCTGCGATCTCCTTTGCTCGGCGTCCTCGATAGGTCAGTGGGATCGGTGTGGAGCAACGGCCATGCGGGCGCTGCGCCGCCGCTAAGTATAATGGGTACCCTGCGCATTTGCCCATATTGCACGGCCCTAAATGCAGCGGCCCGCCATCGCTGGTGACAATTGGCGCGCGCCCGTTTCCCGTGGACAATCGCCCCCATGAGACAACGCGACATCTTCTTCTTCTGGCTGCCCCTCTTCGCCAGTTGGCTGCTAATGACGGCCGAGGGGCCAATCGTCAGCGCCGCCATCAACCGCCTGCCCGACGAAGTCATCATGCTCGCGGCACAGGGCATCGTCGTCAGCCTGGCGATCACCATTGAAAGCCCGATCATCAACCTGCTGGCGACGGCCACGGCCCTGGTGCGCGACCAGCACTCCTTCCGCGTTGTGCGCCGCTTTACCATCCACTGGGCCATCGCCCTCACCGTCGTCAGCATCGCCATCGCCTTCACCCCGCTCTTCGACGTCGTCGTCTTTCGCTGGCTGAACACCCCGGCGGAAATCGGCCGCTGGGTGCGCCCCGGCCTGCAGATCATGACCCTATGGAGCGCGGCCATCGCCTGGCGCCGCTTCCTGCAGGGAACCTTGATTCACTTCGGCTATACGCGCGTCGTCGCCTGGGGCACGGCTGTTCGTCTCCTCGCCTCCGGTGGCACCGCCATTGGCCTCGCCCTGTGGAGCGGCTGGCCTGGCGTCGTCATTGGCGCCACCGCCCTCATGGCCGGCGTCACCGCCGAAGCCATCTACGCCACCGTCGCCATCCGCCCGCTCTACGGCCGGGAGCTTCAAGGCGCCGCTTCTCCCGCGGCAGCGCCAGCCCTCCCCGCAGAAAATGAAGCCCCTCTGGGCTATGCCGAGCTTTTCTGGTTCCACCTCCCCCTGGCGGGCACGGCGCTCATGACGCTGCTCGCCCAGCCCCTGGTCACCCTCAGCCTGGCGCGGCTCGACAACCCCACCCTCTCGCTCGCCGCCTGGCCCCTCATCTTCCAGGTCGTGCTCATGGCCCGCGCCGCGGCCATGGCCCTGCCAGAAGCCGTCATCGCCCTCACCCGCGGGCCGGAGAGCTACAGCGCCATCCGCCGCTTCAGCCTCACCCTTGCCGCGCTCAGCGTTGCCGGCATGGCCCTGTTCGCCCTTTCGCCCCTCCTCGGCATTTACCTCGACCAGCTCCAGGATGCAGAGCGTAGCGTCGCCGGGCTCGCCGGCTACGGCACGCGTCTCTTCCTCCTCTACCCCGCCCTGTTCGTCGTCGTCTCCTGGCTCCGCGGCCTCTTGATTAAGGTCCGCGCCACCCGCTCCGTGAACATGGGCATGCTGATCAACCTCGTGCTCACCGCCCTCGTGCTTGCCCTCGGCGTTGCCCTGCGCTGGCCCGGCATCACTTCCGCCGCCGCCGCCCTCTACCTGGCGATCATCGCCGAGATGTTCTACCTGGCCCGCCGCGTACGCCTGCGCCTCGGCATCCGTCTCTGGGTGGATACCGCCCCGCCCGCGCTGCAGCCGGCCGTTGTCGAAGACCGGCGCCCCTGACGACAAGGACACCAATATGCTCAAACTGCACCTCATGACCCTCGGCCCCCTCCAAACCAACTGCTACCTCGCCGGCTGCGACGAGACCATGGACGCTGCCATCATCGACCCCGCCTGGGACGGTCGCGGCATTGCCGCCGCCGCCACTGAGAACGGCTGGACCATCACCCACATCCTGCTCACCCACGCCCATTTCGACCACGTCGGCGGGCTGGCCCAGCTCAAAGAGGAAACCGGCGCGCCCATCTACCTCCATTCAGAGGCCGTCGAGCCGCTGCGCCAGGCGAGCATGGCCGCCGCTCTTTGGGGCATCCAGATGCCGGAAACCCCACCGCCCGACGTCCTCGTCGACGAAGGCGATTTCGTCGAAGTCGGCAACCTGCGCTTCCACGTCCTCTACACGCCCGGCCATGCCCCCGGCCACGTCAGCTTCCACCTCCCCACCTACCATGCCCTGTTCGAC
>JAVVFG010000110.1:0-10691 GCA_032260445.1 Anaerolineae bacterium
ATGAGCAGGGCGCCGTACATCAGGTAACGATACTCGGCGAATTCGCGCAGGAGTTCTGGGAGACCGACAAGTACCAGAGCGCCGACGACAACACCGGGTAGGCTGCCGATCCCGCCGACGATAATCAGGCTCAACACGTTGATGCTGATGATCAGGTTGAAGCTGTGCGGGTAAATCGAGCCGATCTGCGCGGCGAAGATCGCCCCAGCAAGCCCGGAGAAGGCGGCGCCCATGGCAAAGGCGAGCAGCTTGGTCTTAACGAGATGGATGCCCATCGCTTCGGCGACGTCTTCATCCTCACGCAGCGCCATCCACTGCCGACCCAGCCGGGAGTCACGGAGCCGCCAGGAGACGAAGGCGGCGAGAAGGCCAGCGCCGACGATCAGGTAGTAAAAGTGCTCAGGCTGGATGAGGCGACCGCCAGCGACGGCGGCGTCCGGCACGGCGGGCTTAACGATGTTTAAGATGCCCTGCGCGCCACCGATATAGGGTTTGAGCAGGTCAGAGGTTGCCAGGACACGGATGATCTCGCCAAAGCCGAGGGTGACGATCGCCAGGTAGTCGCCGCGCATACGTAGCACGGGCGTGCCGAGCAGGATACCAGCAAAGACAGAAGCCGCGATGCTGATCGGCAACGCTTCCCAGAAGCTGAACTGGGCGATACCGAGCTGGCCAGTGGAGGTCAAGATGCCCATGGTGTACGCGCCAATGGCATAGAAGGCCACGTAGCCGAGGTCGAGCAGCCCGGCGAAACCGACGACGATGTTGAGACCCAGGCCCATTAGGATGTAGAGGCCGACGTTATCGAGAACCTGGGTGAGATAGCGGCCGAGGATGCTGGGGAGGATAAGGAGGATGATGAAAAAGACGATGATGGTACCGAGGCGGAAGCCGCGCGCCTGGGCGGGATTGCGCCGCCTGCTGTACCGTTTCTTGACTGCATCGCCAAGGCCCCCGTTCCAGATGAAGGCGAGGGCGGTCAATATCACGAAGAAGACGGCGGCAGGCGTCGTACGGAGGCCCTTCGTGCCGAACAGCGGCCGGGTGACGCTCGCGGCGTTTTCCTGGAGGAGATTACGGAAGATGCCCAGGAGCAGCTCGGAGAGCAGACCGATGGTGACCGTCCATAAGAGGCCGAGCATGAGGGGGCGGCGGAAACGGGCGGGCAGGACCTCGATTACGCCGCCAATAAGACCAAGAAGGGCCATGGTACCGATGAGCAGCAGAAGCCCGGTTGTTGTCCCTTGCCCAAAGGTTAGGGTTTCTATGAGCGCTGCCGAGACGTTAACAAGCTTGCTGCGGATATTGTCGACGTTGACGGCGATGAGCACGAGGGCGGAGACAGGGAGCGCGGCGAGGATACCAGCAACAAGGCTGGCTAAGAGCCCAACGAGTGCCTTCTGGCCTGCGCTGTGGCGCATAACAATGAAGCCGGCAGCCAGCGGAGCGCCAAACAACAACAACTGGCCTAGGGTTAGCACGCCGGTGACAATGTCCCGGCTATTGAATGTCTGGACCATTCCGATCGCGCTAACACTAAGCACGACCAACCCTGCAATGAGGCCGGTGCGAATCGTGTGGCGGCGGGTATCGTGGTTAGAAAGGGTAGCCATCGACAACTCCCTCACGCTTTCTTTTCCGCCAGCCGCTCGCCAATGATACCTTGCGGCCGGAAGATGAGGACGACGACGAGCATGGTGAAGGCGATGACATCCCGCAGCTGGTGGGTGCCGGGGAAGCCGAGGCCCTCCAGGAAGAGAGCCGGCCCGACGGATTCGATGAGACCGAGGAAGAGCCCGCCCAGGGCTGCCCCGGGCACGCTGCCGATGCCACCGAGCACGGCAGCGGTAAAGGCCTTAATCCCGGGAATAAAGCCCATGATGAACTGCGTCTGGCGGAAGAGCAGCGCGTACAAGATCCCAGCAGCGCCAGCCATCGCGGCGCCGGTGGCAAAGGTGATCGAGATGGTCCGGTCGACGTCGATGCCCATCAAGGCGGCGACATCTTTGTCCTCGGCAACTGCACGGATGGCTTTCCCAGTTTTTGTGCGCATCACGAAGAAATAAAGGCCGATGAGCATTGTCACCGACGCCACCATGACGACGACCCGGGTCTTAAGGATGCTGATACCAAAAATCGTCCACGTCCCAGTCAATATATCGATGCGAGGGAAGGGGACGAGGGCCGAGCCATAGAGACCGAGAAAGAAGTATTGCCAGAAGAAACTCGCCCCAATCGCCGTGATCAATGGCACCAGGCGCGGTGCGCGGCGGAGCGGACGGTAGGCGACGCGCTCGGTGACTAAGGCGACGACGACGGACACGGTCATCGACGTGAGGATAATTACCAGCAGGGCAGCAATTGGGTAGTTATTCAGAAAACCAGAGGTCGCCATAGGAATGGCGACGAACACCGTCGCCGTCATCGTACCTGACATGAAAAACTCGCCGTGGGCGAAGTTGATCATGAAGAGCACGCCATAGACTAACGTGTAACCGAGCGCGATCAGGGCGTAAAGACTTCCCTGTGACAGCCCGGCAATTAAGAAGTCGATCCACTCGTTAGCTGAGTAGTCAGATCCCCGACCTAAGGCGATTTTAGAAAAGATGCCCCAGACAACGATGGCAATAATAGCGGCGCGAAAAAGCCAAAGAAAGATATCGACGTAACTCACCTCCGGCAGTTTCCTACGCATAATCCCTCCTCCTGATACTCTCCCCGTACTGACCGTTGCGCCTCATTAGCATCATAGACAGGCTCCGAGGATATGGCCCCGGAGCCTGTCTCCGCTAATGGCGGCTGGTTAACCGGCGTAGGCGATTATTGTTCGTAGCTCCATACCGGAACGAACTCGAGACCGTCGTCACCTTCTTCGACGACGCTGACGGAGATTGCCGGGTCAGCACAGTCACCAAACTCGTCGCACGTAAGGGTGCCAGTGATACCTTCGAAGTTTGCCGTGGCGCCAACCGCTTCCCGTAGCGCAGAGCGCGGGATCAGTAGGGTACCATCGTCACCTTGGATGGCAACTTCTTCGACGGCACCTAACAGGATATTGGTAGCATCGTAGGCGTGCCCATGGAAGACCGAATCAGGCTCGCCACCGTACTTCTCGGCGTAATCCTCAAGGAACGTAGCGTAAAGCTGGTTTTCGAAGCCAAGGTCAGGACCGGAGAGGACCATCCCGATCGCGGCATCGCCCGCCGCCTCCAGGAAGTCGGTGGAGAGGATGCCGTCGGCGCCAGCCAGAATGGTGTCCTCCAGGCCGGAGACCTGGCGGGCCTGCTGGGTGATGTTGGCCCCTAAGACGACGAAGACCGGGTAGTAGAGAAATTCGGGGCTACCGGCGGCCACAGTCGTCAAGACTGGGCTCACGTCCGTTGCGTTGGGGTCCGACGCTTCGAAGGCGACGATTTCTCCGCCGAGCTCGATGAAGCTATCGCGGAAGACGCTGGCGAGACCTTCGGTATAGGGATCGCCATCGTGAATGGCTGCCGCGCTGCGCACGCCGAGCTCGTTGAAAGCGTACTCAGCCATGGCGCGACCCTGTACCTTGTCGTTGTGCGCCGTCCGGAAGTAGCCTGCCTGGTGCTCTGCGGGGTCGGTCAACACGGGCGCCGTGTTGGACGGGGAGATCATCACGTAGTTGGCAGCTGCCATAACCTGGGAGGCTGGCACGCCAGCGCCGGAGCAGCTGGTGCCGATGACGCCGACGATCGTCGGATCGCTGGTGATCTTCTGCGCGGCCGTCTGACCACCCTCGGCATTACAACCCTCATCTTCTGGTTGCAATTCGATGGGGTGGCCGAGCACCTCGCCACGTTGGTCCATAGCGATTTCGACGCCATACTGCGAGTCGAGGCCCAGCTGAGCGTTCGGGCCGCTGATCACCAGGGCCGAGGCAATGCGGATGGGCTCACCTGGCTCCACGCGCACACAACCGGCCGGATCGTCACACTCGAGCGAGGTGGGTTCGTCGACAACGTCGGCGACCTCGTCGGCGGCATCGCCGACCGCGTTGCTGATCTCTTCGTTGGCATTCCCGCCACAAGCCACGATGGTCGTGGCCAGTAATAGCAACAGAAGCAGGTAGATTAGACGTCTCATTATTCTTCTCCTCGTATCTTTCGAATCTCTACTGGCGTACCACCTCTCGCAGCAATCAACTATGATTCGAGAGGGTTACGCAACATACGGATCCTGGCAGGGCCGCTAACCCCAGACAGAACGATCGCCGCAACGGGAGCGTGGCTCACCTCCTCCTTGTAAGCCTATTCATTTGTCATCCGGTAATAGTTGCTACGATGGATACCACGACGCGACAAACTAGTACTGCTACTAGGATATTAGCCCTCGATTCTAATAGATTCTTTACACTTGTCAACAACTATCACGCCAGTGTGTGAGGACCGTCTGCCAGTGTCGTCGTTCAGGGTAGGCGTGGCCGGGGTGCGTGATAAGTATCGCTTATCCTGCGGCAGAAGAATACCGTAGGTCGGGCAAACCGTGTACAATACGGGCAAACGCACCCTGGGGTGCCCGGCGCCACTATTGCGCCCCTGTTTCCCACGTAATTACATCGGAGGAATGGATGAGTAAGGAGACCCTGACGATCACTGACAACCGCACCGGGAAGACATACGAGGTCCCGATCGAGCACGAGACGATTACGGCAATGGATCTGCGCCAGATCAAGGTGAATGAGGATGACTTCGGGCTCATGACCTATGATCCGGGCTACAAGAATACGGCATCGACCAAAAGTACGATCACCTATATTAGCGGTGCGAAAGGTATTCTGGAATATCGCGGGTACCCGATCGACCAGATTGCCGGTACGAGCAGTTTTCTTGAAGTGGCGCACCTACTCCTCTTTGGGGAGCTGCCGACCCGGGACGAGCTGACGGCGTGGGAAGATAGCATCCGCTACCACACACTCATTCACGAGAACATGAAGGAGCTGTTTGAGGCGTTCCGCTACGATGCGCACCCGATGGGTATGTTGATCAGCAGCGTAGCGGCCCTGTCGACTTACTATCCAGGGGCCAAGGACGTCCTTGATCCTGACAATCGGATGCTGCAGATCCAGCGGCTGATCGCCAAGATGCCGACGCTGGCGGCGTTTGCCTACCGCTTCAGCATGGGTTTCCCGGTCAACTATCCGGATAACGACCTGAGCTACGCGGGTAACTTCCTCAACATGATGTTCAAGATGGTGGAGCCGACATACCGGCCGGACCCGGCGCTGGAGCGTGCTCTGGACGTCTTGTTTATCCTGCACGCCGATCATGAACAGAACGCGGGGACGACGGCGATGCGCGTCGTCGGTAGCACGCTCTCCGATCCGTATAGTGCCGTGGCGGCGGCGGCGGCAGCTCTCTACGGGCCGCGCCATGGCGGCGCCAATGAAGCGGTCCTGCAGATGCTCGAGGAAATTGGGGACGTCAAGAACATTCCGTCCTACATCGAGCGGGTCAAGAAGGGCGAGTTCCGCCTGATGGGCTTCGGCCATCGGGTCTACAAGAACTATGACCCGCGGGCACGCATCATCAAGCAGGCAGCCGACGAAGTCTTCGAGGTGACAGGGCACAATCCGCTCCTGGATATCGCGCTTGAGCTAGAGCGCATCGCTCTTGAAGACGACTACTTTGTATCGCGCAGTCTGTATCCGAACGTCGACTTCTACTCGGGCATCATCTATCAGGCGATGGGCCTGCCGATGAGTATGTTCCCGGTGATGTTCGCGATTCCGCGCACGGTGGGCTGGCTGGCGCAGTGGCAAGAGCTGCTGCGCGACGACGAGCAGGCGATCGCCCGGCCGCGGCAGATCTATCTCGGCGAGCGCCAATGCGAGTATGTGCAGATTGACGAGCGCAATTAAGCCGCGTTAGGAAGCCTAGTTTGCAGCGCCGCGGTGGATAGCCGCGGCGCTTTTGCTACCCCGGGATAGAATGGGATTCGGCAGCAGTGCTATCTCGCGCCGCCAGGAAATAGTCCTCGTCGTGCTTCTGCTCGGGCTCGCCGCCTTTCTGCGTCTGGCGTGGCCCGGATTGACGCATTTCCAGGCGGACGAAGCGCGCCTCTACCTGCGCGCCCTATCGATGGCGCAGGGCGAGGGGATCGCTACCCACGGGATCGAGAGCTCGATCGGCTTTCCCAACAGCCCGGTGAGCGTCTGGCTCTATGCGTTGCCTCTGCTCGTCTGGCCCCACGTCTACGCCGCGACTGTGTTCACCGGACTTGTTAATCTGCTCGCCGTTGCCGGCGCGTGGTTGATCACGCGCCGCTACTGGGGCCGCGCAGCAGCGCTCGTAGCGCTGCTCCTCTTCGCCGTGGCGCCCTGGGCCCTTATCCACGCCCGCCGTATCTGGGCGCAGAACTTGCTGGCGCCCCTGGTGGTCGCCTGGGGAATAGGCGCGTTACTCGCCTTTGCCGAACGGCGCCCGCGCTTTATCATGCTGCACTTGCTCGCTCTGGCGCTCGCCGTACAGGTGCACTTTGCGGGGCTGGCGCTGCTGCCGGCTTCCCTTCTCTTCCTCGTCGTCTTCCGGAAAAGGCTGCGGTGGCGCTACGTGCTGCTGGGCGTCGGGCTGGCGCTCGCCACGGCTCTCCCATTCCTCCTCTACCTGCGCGGGCAGGGGAACGCGGGCGTCGCAGGGCTGGCGCAGCGGGGTGGCGGCGGGCTTGCCTGGCAGCCGGTCGTATGGCGCTATCTCTGGCTATTGGTCAGCGGCAGCGAGATCCATAGCCTGGCCGGCCCGGAGCAGTTCCGCACCTATCTGGCCTCGCTTCCCCCACTGTGGCCTGTCTACATTTGGCTGGGTCTACTAATGGCGACAGGGCTGGGCCGGCTGGGATGGGTCGTGTGGCAACGGCGCAAGAAAGCCGCCGTCAGCGGAGACGCGGCGATTATCCTACTGGTGTGGTTGCTCGCGCCGCCGCTCTTCTTCCTCGTCTTCCCGGCCCCAGCCGTGCTGCATTACCTGTTGCCGAGTTATCCCGTGCCGTTTATCGCCGCGGGCGTGGGTTTTGCGCTGCTGCTGGCGGCAGGCCAGCGCCAGGTGCACAATCGTGTCGTTCCGTGGCCTGCCTGGCTGCTGCTCCTCGTGGCCGTCTCACTACACCTGTGGGGTTATGGGCGGCTCAACCGGGTCATCGCCCGGGAGGCGACACCTGGCGGGTTTAGCACGCCGCTGGCGTTAAGGCTGGAAGCGGCGGAGACGGCGAGGGAGCAGTGGCGTCGTGACGGTGGTGAAATTGTGGTGGCGAGCAGTGGCGAGGATCCGGCAATCGACCAGACGGCAGCCATCTATGATGCGCTGCTCGCCGGGGTGCCCCATCGGTTCGTGGACGTGCGCCGCTCGGCACTGTTCCCTGGTGGGCCGGCGACCGTCTTGCTGGCGGCCGAGGCGCCAGACGATGGCGGGGCTACGACGCTCTATCTCGAGCAAGGGCAGGATATGGTGCGGGTCCCGCTGCGCCGTGGTGAGGGGGCGGTTAGGGTCATGCGCGTGGAGCAGGCAGCCGAGCCGGCGGTCACGTTTGAGACTCCGCTGCTGTTTGCGAACTGGGTGCGGCTCTTTGGTTACGATCCGCTGCAGCGCCAGGCGTCGGGCAGCGCGCGCTGGGCCCTGTACTGGCGACCCGGGGACAACCCTGACACGGCTGACTATCATTTCTTCAACCATCTGCTCGATGGTGAAGGCGAGCGGATCGCCCAGGCCGACGCCGCCGCCTTCGCGCCCTGGCAATGGCGCGCGGGCGACACCGTGGTCAGTGTCTTCGGCGTAGAAGTGCCGGAGACAGCGAGCCCGCCCCTGTCGATGCGCGTTGGTATTTATGGCTACCCGTCGATCGAAGCGGTGCCGGTGCTCGACCCCGCCATGAACCCGGCCAGTGACGCGGTTGTGCTGCCGGCCGAGTAACGTTCAGCTCCAGTTACGGGAGGTCAACGGACCCTCGTCTGCGTTTCCGGCGCCCAACTGTGCCGCCATGGCCCGCCCACGCTCGGTGAGCAGATAGGTCGCAGCGGGGAACTTCATGTTACTATCTATCAGGCGGTGCTGCTGTAGCTGCCGCACCGTCTCCATGGGGACTGGCTGTGCAGAGGCGGCGCCGAGCGGATGGAGGAGGCACTCCTTACGCCCGTCGAGGTGGCGATGCGACTTCAGCGTCCAACCCTCGGCCAGGCGCCGTACCACATCCTGGGCTTCGGTCGTGAGAGACATCGTCGAGCTATGCGGCAACCGGCGCACTGCCGATCAGACGCTCACCCGAGCAGGTGGACGTATTTCTGCAGCTCGCGCTGGCGGATCTTCTGATAGCGCTCAGGGATAATCTCGGCCATCTCCTCTGCCGTCAGGCGAATGTTGAGGATGTCCAGGGCGGCTTCTGGGGACGCGCCGTAGGCGAGCTTCTTCTTCCCATTTTTGAGATCAAAGAGATACATATAGTGCGGGTTGCTGAAACTGCTCATGCGATCGCTCGTCTGATCAGGCCTTGGTCAGCGCCTCGGCAAAGTTGATATCGCGCGTCTGGTACTCCTCGAGACCGCGGTTGATCTCATGGTCGTACTTACCGGCGAGCAGCTCGCGATAGAAGCCATAATCGACACCAGCTACTTTCTCATCGTCCGGGAAGCGGTGGTAATTGTCTTTGGACATGAGGCTTTTGCCCTCGGCGATGAGCTGGTTACCAAGAGCCGAGCCAGGGTACGGAGCATAAAAGCTGATGGAGGGGAAGACGCGCTTCATCGTCTTCAACATACGCAGGGTCTTGAAAGCATCCTCCGGCAGCTCGCCAGGGATGCCCAGCATGATGTTTGCCCAGAATCGCGGCGGCTGTTTGCCCTGCCGCTCTAGATCGTCGCCGATGCGGTTGGTCAGCTCGATGGTGAAGAGGTTGTCGTCCTCGGTGCACTCTTTGTTGAGCAGGCGCAGGATGCGATCGCTGCCAGACTCGAAACCGATAGAAACCGTGTCCCAGTTCGTCTCGCGGACAAGCGCCTCGTAGAGCTCCGGCCATTGGCGCACGGTATCGGAGCGGGCGGCAGCCCAGTAGGGCCAGACCTTGTTGGCGCGGCGCGGGTATTTCTCTAGCCACTCTTCGAGCCAGCTCGGGTTTTGGAAGAACATGGAGTCGTGAATGACAACAGAACCGAGCGGGCCGTGCATCCTGTCGAGGTAGTTCAGCTCGTCGATGACCATGTCCACCGGGCGGCGGCCCATATTCGGGATGTAAGAGCTTTCGTTGCAGAAAACACACTGCCACGGGCAAACACGGCTGGTGAGAATGGTAGCGACGGGGGCCGGCCCCCAGCCGCATTCCGGTTCGAGGGGCCAGTTAAAGGTGCGCTTGAGGTGGCGGCTGGCAGGCTTTGGCCACAGGGTGCGATCAATCGCCGGCCAGTCGGCCATCGAACGAGCGCCTTTGCCGAGAAAGACACGGGGGAACTGCGCGGGATTGCGCACGAGGTCGACGATGACCTCTTCGCCCGGTCCCTGGCAAATCTTGTCGAAGGCAGCGATGGCCTCCATCTCGTCCAGGGCCACCGTAGCGTGCATCCCGCCAGCCATGACCAACCCCTCTGGATTGACCTCTTTGAAGAGCTGGGCGGCCTTCAGGCCAGAAGGATAGGTATAGCTACGCACGTTCATGAGCATTATGCGGTAGCCAGGGAGCAGCTTCCGCAGTTCAGGCCACGACCTGACGGCGCGCGTAGAAAGGATATCAGTCTGGATGTCGTTTTGGTGGAGGATGGTGCGCAGCAGGCCGAGACCATGATCCTGCCATTGCTCGTGCGGCCCATCGGGATTGACAAGATCGCCCAGGTCGCCTAGGTCGAGCCAGAGAATATCGCTGTGGCGCTGGTGTTTGATTCGACCGAAGAAGTCAAACATGTCGGTGATCCCCTAGACCTCAACGGGCTGACGTTCGTTGAACCCTGTGTGTAATTCGTGGAAAAAGGCAACGCGCGGCTCGCCGTAGCGCCAGCACAGAAAGACCTCGCGTCCATCGATCTCGGTTAAAAAATCGACCAACCCCGCATTGGTATCCTTCAGATAACATCCATGTGACTGGATGCGAGCCGCCAGGCGCTGGATCTTCTCAAACTCGCGAGCCATCTCGGTCGCGGCCAGACTGCCGACATTACTATGGAGATCCTCAAGGACTGGGCCGAGCTCGTGGCGCATCGAAACAACACGCGCACGCCGCTCCAGCAATTCGCCCAAGAGGGGCTCTATCGTTGACAAGAGCGCATTGGCTTCTTCGATGGTAAACATGCGAGGTTTCATCAGGACATCCATAGATACAACAAAACGAGGCGCCTGCGACTAGCAGAGACGCCTCGTTCATCACGCTTTCTGCCCAGGGGAACTACGAGCAGCCGCAACTGCCCCCGTTTCCTCCAGCCTCGGGCGCACTCTGCTGGCCCGACGTCTTAAACGAGTGACCGCAGCCGCAGGTTGCGACGGCGTTGGGGTTTTCGATGTGGAAGCCGCCACCCATCAGATTGTCGATGTAATCAATGGTCGAACCGGAGAGGTACATCATGCTCGTCGGATCGACAAAGACTTTTACCCCCTCCTGTTCGATGACGTTGTCATATGCGCGCGGTTCTTCTTCGAGGGCCATGCCGTACTGCATCCCCGAGCAACCGCCGCCAGAGACAAAGACGCGGAGGCCATAGC
>JAVVFG010000111.1:0-10604 GCA_032260445.1 Anaerolineae bacterium
CTCTTCAAGCTCTGGCGCCTCAACTTCCGCCTCGGCTGGCCCGAGCGCGCCCGCGGCCTCCACTATTGGCTCGGCTACGAGTACGCCCTCGCCCTCGATCTCCTCGACCTCCCTCCCGGCGCCCGCCTTCTCGACGTTGGCACCGGCGCCTACAGCACCTTCCCCTACCTCCTCACCCATCTGCGTGGCCCCCGCGTCGTCGCCTCTGACATCGCCCCCGGAATACAGCGCCAGCGCCAGATTCGCCGCCGCGCCATCCGCGCTGGCCGCGCTCGCCCGCGCCAGGTGCGCCTGCTCCAGGCCGATGCCCGCCACCTGCCCCTGGCCTCCGCCAGCTTCGACGCCGTCACCGCCCTCTCCACCCTCGAGCACGTCCGCGGTCTCCACGGCGACCGCCAGGCGCTGCAGGAGATCGCCCGCGTCGTCCGCCCGGGCGGCGCCGTCCTCCTCACCCTCCCCTTCCGCGCCTACGGCACCCTTCTCGAGCTGGACGACCGCCGCCAGCTCTACCAGCGCCACTTTTCGAACGAAACCCTCTGGACTTCTCTGCTCCAGCCCTCCGGCCTCGTCGAAGAGCATCACATTTACTACCGCGAGCGTCTCCCCTTCTACCGGCTCTACCGCCGTCTCCCCCGCTGGCTCACCTGGCTCCACCGTCCCTGGGACACCCTCCTCAGCTACCTGCTCCTCGAGGAAGTGACGAATCCCGCCGCGGCCGATGCCATCCTCGTCCTCCTCCGCCGCCCGTAACCCCCTCAACCGTCAGGCTTACCCCAAACACTATAGCCAAACCCAGAAAAGGTGCTTTCCATATCGGGGCTTATCCCTGAGAATTCTTGTTCTTGTCATCAGACTGAGAAAACGTGAGATAAGACGGTAGCGCCGCTTCCGCCGACGCTCTGTTGCAGGGCAAAACGAGGGGAGGGGAGCTGGTTGGCGCCGGCGCTGCCGGTGAGCTGGCTCACAATTTCACACACCTGGTAGAGGGCAGTGGCGCCGATGGGATGGCCACGGGCTTTGAGGCCACCCAGGGTAGCGATAGGGATACGGCCGCCGAGGCGAATCTCGTCTTCTACTGCCAGCCGCCAACCTTCGCCCGGCGCGGCAAAACCGGCCGCTTCGAGTTGCAGACAGGCCATGATCGAAAAGGCGTCGTGAAGCTCGAAGAAGTCAACGGCGTCACGGGTGATGCCGGCTTGCTGCAGCGCCTGCTGCGCGGAGCGAGCGGCAGCGGCGAGGTGGAGCGGGTCCGGGCGATCGGCAAGGCGGAAGCGATCGGTAGCGGCCGCCGAGGCGAGCAGGCGCACGGGCCGTTCGCCGTAGCGGCTGGCTTCACTGGTAGGCGCGAGCACGACGGCCGCGGCGCCGTCGCAGATGGGAGCGCAATCGTAGAGGCGTAGGGGCGGCATGATGAAGCGGGAAGCAAGCACCGTCTCCCCGGTTACAACTTTGTCATGAAACAGGGCGTTGGGATTGTGGCGCGCGTTGCGATGGGCGTTGACGGCGAAGCTGGCAAAGCGATCAGGAGAAAGCCCATAGCGCTCGCAATAGAGGGCGAGCAGCTGCGCGTTTTGGCTGAGCATCGTGGCGCCCTCGGGCACTTCGTAGCGGGCATCGAGTGCCTTAGAGAGCGCGGGCACTGAGGACTGTTCGCTCATTTTCTCCGCGCCAACGACAACGGCGGTATCGACGAGCCCACTGGAAATCGCCAGGAATCCAGCGCGCAGCGCGGCTGCGCCGGTGGCAGTGGCTGCGCGTAGTTGTAGCGCCTCGATTCCGGCAAGCCCTGCTTCGTCGGCAACGAGGGCGGCAAGATGCTTCTGCGACTGCAGCTCGTCACTGAGCATGTTTCCCAGGTAAAGCGCGTCGACCCGGGCAAGACCAGCAGCGGCAAGCGCGCCGCGCACAGCTTGCGCGCCTAATTGGCGCAGACTGGCTTCGTGTTGTTTACGAACGGGAAGCTGGTAGGTGGCGACAATGCTGACAGGACGCATGGCTTCCTCGTGCCCATCTAATGGTGAAAATTCCCTCGTAAGCTATGCTACCATGTATTGAAAGGGGTTCCAACCACAGAAAGAGCCCGCTACAACGGGCTCTCTCCTGACCTGCCGGGATGTTGGCATCTAGCCTACGGGCAGGAGACGTTCGGGTTCCAATCGGCGAAGACGCCGGCCGGGTTGCCCAGCCAGATCCAGGCGTGGAGGACATAGACGCCGAGTGCTTCGTTGAGGTGCAGCGACTGGCCAAGGATAGCCGGAGGTGCCGTGTTGCCGGCCGCATCCCGGTGGGGGTTGGTAGTACGAAATGTCACTGATCTAGTAGATGCTCCCCGGCCGGAAAGAAAACCGCCCACGGTCTGGAGCAAAGAACAGATCAGGACTTTCTTGCAGGCGGTTGAGGGTCACCCCTACTATCCAATCTATGTCGTAGCCGTTTACACCGGCATGCGTCAGGGAGAGATACTGGGAATGCACAAGGAAGACGTTGATCTCGAACGTGGCAGCACGCGTATTGATACTGGACGCGCTTGGCGTGTTCGCCCGTGCGCGTCTGCCAAATGGCTACGGTCCGTTCGTCGATGCCAAAGGTGAACACGATAGCTGCCAGTGGACAGCCGTGGGACAGAAGGGCAAGACTAACATGACGACCGGCAAGGGATACTTCAGGTGCTCGAGGGGCGTTCCGTATCGTTCAGAGAAGGTCCGCCGACAGGAACAACATCGAAACCGCCGCTCCTTATGCGAGTGTACTTTGACCTTTGTTTCGGTGCTACAATGCGGACAGAGAACCAGCGATGGCTGCATGGGTAATTGGGCAAATTGGTCCATGTTTCGATCCTGGCTCGTTCGCTATTCATCAGTCAACCCCCAGCTTCACGCCTTCTTGAGAGGCTACCAGAGGTTTTGCGGCAACGGTTGTTAAGAAATAGATACGTAGGCGGCTCACACCGCCAGGAGGACGACATGACATCTGTACGTATAATGACCTTTAACATCAATGGCAATGACCTCGAAATAGACAGTCCCGAGAGAATCTGGCTGACTCGCGCTGCGCCTAGCATAAATACGATTCAGCGATATTCGCCAGACATAATCGGGTTTCAAGAAGTCGTGCAGGGCAACCTGGATGTCCTTCAAGCACACCTCGTTGGGTATGGCTTCGACATCGGGCTTGCGTACGATGAAGGAGAATATACAGGTTACAGTTCCATCTTTTGGAAGCAGGCACGATTTGAGTTAATCGCGTCGGGTAAGTTCTGGTTCAGTCGCACCCCTGATGTTCGCTCCAGCGACTGGGGCGTGCCATACCCCATGGGCGCAACATGGGTTCGATTACGGGATGTGCAGACTGGCGCACTCCTGCTCCACCTCAACACGCACTTTGAAGATGGCCCGGATGGCGAACAATCCCGTGTCGAAAGCAGTAAGTTGCTCGTTGCCCGCGCTGCATACCTTGCCCCTGATGTCCCCGTTATTGTGACCGGCGATTTCAATTGCAATCCCTGGTGCGAGGCCTATAACATCTTCCTGGCGGGCGGCTTCACTGACACGTACCGGGCGGCCGGCCAGGCAGATTCTGTCGATTCCAGCACCTTTCACGGATATAGGGGCAAGGAGTATTTTAGCCTGGAATGGGGCGATGCCCTGTTTTGGCGGGTGGATTGGATACTTACACGCAACGGCGGGCAGCGGGCACAAACGGTATCCAGCACCATTGTGCGTGATGCGGAGCCGGCTCTCTATCCAAGCGATCACTACCCTGTTGTGAGCGAAATTGCGCTGCTATAAGAGTCGCCGCCTATTAGCAGGTTAGCCCGCCTTGTTGAAGGCGCACTCGCACTAATGACGGGGGTGTGCAATGTCATTAGCGAGTCGCGGAAGGCGCTGTGCTCCCGGCTCCTGGATGGGCACCATGCCCGGACCGATGAAGCGTTGGGCGCGGCCATACGACAAATAATTCTGAAGATTCTGCGATAGATATTTCTAAAGATAACAGTGGTTACTAGGGTATTAGCCATATCGGCGCGTGAATGTCCGCTAAGACGCCACTACCTCGAGTAATTTTAAAAGCTGTAATAACTCTGAATATCTCCAGGAAGACGCGCTGGAATGGTGACACACTCGAGAGGCTAGTAGCTTAACGGACGTCTGCGTGCGGAAACTGCTAATACCCTTTCCTGTGTGATTTCCTTCATTCCATTGACCTGCGCCGTGAAATTCAGGAGGGCTTAAACGTCATTGAGAATTGGAACAGCGCCAACAGTTTCATTTTCTACGGCCGCAGCAGCGAGATTGCTACCAACAACCGGGAAGAGCAAGAAGTGGCTGTTCTTTCCATGCACCTGCTTCAGATGTGCCTGGTTTGTATCAACACGTTGATGATTCAGCAGATTTTGGCCGAACCGGATTGGCAAAACCGATTGGAGGCAGAAGATTTACGGGCTTTGACTCCGCTTATCTACGCTCATGTGAATCCATACGGCCGTTTTTATCTGGATATGGATGAACGGTTGCCGTTGGATGAGTAGCGACGCCTACATATGAAGAAAACCTGGGGCCAGAGTGAGTTCTGCTCTGGTCTCAGGTCCGTTGATCGTTGTTGTTATCTTGCGTCTGGTGACAGCTTCGCTAGTTTTGGGCCAACGAAGGAGCGTGGGCAATGACCGGCCGCATTGTCACCAATGGGCCGTTCCAGCTGGCGGCATGGGAGCCTGGGCGCCAGATGCTGTTGCAGCGAAACCCGCGCTACCATGGCCCATTCAGCGGCAACCTGGAACAGGTGCAGTTGACACTGGGTGCGCCCAGTAGTGCCCAGGTGTCGCTGTACACGGAAGGACAATTGGACGTCGCCTCGAACTGGTTTGGCAGCGACGAAGAAATCGCGCAGCTACGCCATCGTTTTCCAGCTGAATATGTGAGGCGTACGAGTTTTGTTACAGTCTACTACTTCCTCGACGTGACGCGCCCTCCCTTTGATGACAAGGCCGTACGCCAGGCATTGGTTATGGCGCTGGACCGTCGCGCACTGGCCGAGAGCGTATTCCACGGGAGTGTTACCGCGGCGACCGGCGGCTTCGTGCCACCAGGGATGCCTGGCCATCTTGCCGGCTGTGCCCTAGCCCACGATCCGGAAGAAGCGCGGCGCTTGCTGGCACAGTCCCAGATGAATGCAGCAAGCCCGCTTACCGTACTTAGCTATCCACGGCGTGAGCGACTGGCTCGATTTCTTCAAGAGACGTGGCAGCAGAATTTGGGTATTGAGGTACACGTGAAGCTGGTCGCGCCGGAGGAGTTCTGGAAACAGTTGGCGCGCCCCGGTGCCAACGTACCGGTCGGGGGCTGGTGGGCCGACTATCCGGATCCTGACAATTTCCTGCGCGTCGACGTGGCGCTCGACCTGCCTCAGTGGCGTCACGAAGGCTACCAAGCGTTGCTTGAGCGAGCCGCGCGCATCACGGACCAGGAGGAGCGCCTGCGCTTGTACCAACGGGCGGAACGAATCCTCGCGGAAGAGGCCGTCCTCGTGCCGCTCTACTACCAACCTTTCCACCTGATGCTCAAGCCGTGGGTAAAGCGCTATCCGACAGCGGCAGTGAAGAACCCGGGGTTCTGGAAAGACGTGGTGATCGAGCTGTAAGGTAGGGGCAGATGGGCGAGATCAGCGACAGAGAGCTCGGCGTAACTGCGCTTTCTGCACTTTGCCCAGGGCGTTGCGCGGCAGGTCATGGACGAAATGGATGGTGCGGGGCACTTTGTAGCTGACGAGCCGCTCGCGGCAAAAGGCGATGAGTTCGTCTGCTGCCGGCGTGCTGCCTGGTGTCGGCACGATCACCGCTGTGGCACGCTCGCCCCATTCGGGATCGGGGCAGCCGACGACGCTGCAGGCCTGGACGGCGGGGTGCGCGGCGAGCACGAGCTCGATTTCGGGCGGGTAGACGTTATAGCCGCCGCTGATGATGAGGTCTTTAGAGCGTCCTTTGAGCGTGATGTAACCGTCGGGGGCGCGTAGACCGAGGTCGCCGGTGCGCAGCCAGCCATCTGCGGTAAACGCTTGCGCCGTCTTCTCTGGCTGGCGCCAGTAGCCCTTGCAGACGTTGGCGCCGCGCACCTGGACGGCGCCGACCTGACCGTCGGGAAGCGGCTTTTCTGTTTGCGGATGGACGATACGCACTTCGACACCGGGCAGGGGTAGCCCGACCGAGCCGGCGCGGCGCTCGCCGTGGAGCGGGTTGGAGACGAGCATGCCGGTCTCCGACATGCCGTAGCGCTCGAGCAAGGTGTGGCCGAAGGTGGCCTGAAACTGCTGGAAGAGCTCGTCGGGCAGCCGGTCTGAGCCCGAGGTGAACAGCCGCATGTGGTCCAGATCGTAATCGGCGGCACTCGCAACCGCGACGAGCCGGCGGTAGATGGTGGGCACACCCATGAAGACGGTGCAGGGCTCGTCCTGTAGCAGCTTTAGGGTGCGCGTTGCGTCGAAGGCGGGGAGCAAGAGGGCCGTCGCGCCGGCGTGCAGGGCGCCGTGAAGGGCGACGAGCAGGCCGTGGATGTGGAAATGGGGCAGCACGTGCAGGAGGACGTCGTCTGGACGCCAGCCCCAGGCTTCGTGTAGGGCATCAAGATTTGCCGTGAGGTTGCCGTGGGTCAGCTCGGCTCCCTTCGGCCGGCCGGTGGTACCGCTGGTGTAGATCATTAGGCAGGTGGCGTCGCGATCCTGGGGGACCGGTATGTGGGCAACTTGCGCCGGGGCGTAGGGCGGGAGGAGGGCGGGCAAGGCGCTGTCTGCGCCGCCATCGAGGAAGATGGCCTCCTGCAACGAAACGAGGTCGTCGAGAAACGACTCTAGCTCGTGCTGTGCTGCCGCGCTCGCGAACAAGATCTTCGCCTGCGCGTCCTCGAGGAAGTAGCGCAGCTCCGGCGGCGGGTAGCCCGGATTGAGCGGCAGGCTGACCGCTTCCAGGTGCATCGCTGCGAGGTGCAAGATGAAGAAGGGGAGCGATTTGGGCAGCTGCAGTGCGACACGGTCACCTCGTGCCACGCCTTTGGTCTGCAAGTAGGCCATTGCCCGCAGGACGGTTGTCTCCAATCCGCGATAGGTGAGGGTCTGCCGCTCGCCGCCCTCCTGTGCGGGCAGGAAGACGAGTGCGTCTTTGGCAGGTTGCCGCCCGCAGAGCGCGCGCAGCTTCTCCAGGAAGGTCATGACCCCTGATTATAGCGTGGCGCGGGCAGACGCTAAACTGGCTGGAACGGTGGGCAAAAGAGTTCTGTTCCTGGTTATTCGGCGTTATACTTATGCCAGCAGTCGACGTGCCATGCGGGGAACCATTGCAGGGACTGGAGGAGGTCCAATGTCATTTCTACGCCGCATTCTGGGGATACTGGTGATGATTGCCGGGATCCTGGGTCTACTGCTCGCGCTGGCTGGTCTTGCCGGGTTGTGGGTGGTGAAGCCAACCGTCGTCGCATCAATCACGACAACGGTTGATACGCTCGAGGGCAGTATCAGCACGAGCCAGCAGGCGATGACGGTCACACAGGAAGCGCTGGGGGCGACGGTGAATAGCCTGGATGCGCTTTCGGTTATGCTGGCTTCGACGGCGAGTTCTGTCGAGGATACAGGGCCGATGCTCGAGAATGTGAACGTTTTATTGGGTGAGAGCCTGCCGGCGATCCTAGAGTCGACCAACAGCTCGCTGCAATCGGCGCAGCAAGCGGCGGTGGTTCTGGATAGTACGATCCAATCATTGGAAGCGTTCCAGTCTCTGTTAAGTGGTGTGCCGCTCCTGAGTGGCTTCGTAGAGCAGCCGGAGCAAGTTTATGACCCGGAACAGTCGATGGCCGCGTCGCTGGGCGAGGTGGCGGCCTCGCTGGAAGGTCTGCCACAGATGCTGGAAGAAATGGCGGCTGATATGGATAAGGCCGACGATAATCTGGAGACAATCCGGAGCAGTCTGATCATCATGTCGGACAACGTCGTCCTGATTTCAGGAAGCCTGGAAGAATACGAGGTGATGATCACCCAATCGCAGACGTCGATGGGCAATCTGGAGCCGATTTTGGTGGGTATCCAGGAGAATTTGTCGCCCATCGTCAACGGGACGGCCATCGGCTTAACGGCGTTTCTGCTCTGGCTGTTGGCGATCCAGGTGGTTGTCTTGAGCCAGGGCTGGGAGTTATACCAGGGGACGGCCGGGCGGATGGAGGGGGTCGATGATGAACTGGTGACTGCTGAACCGGAAAATTCAGAGAGGTAATTTGACATGGACTTCACACTGGATACAGAGCTAGAGAAATTCCTTGATGATCCAGGAGCAAAGGCTGCCCTGGACAAGTACCTGCCGGGGGCTTCGACCAGCCCGGTGCTGGGTCTGGCAAAAGGGATGTCACTGCGAATGCTGCTTTCTCTGCCGCAAGCGAAACAACTCGGGTTAACGGAGGCCAAGGCAGAGTCGATCGTGAAGGAAATAGACAAGCGCAGCTGAGAAAGGCGGATTCGCGTGGCCCTTACCAGGTTTTCGTGATAATAATAGCTTATGATAAGATATATTATCGTAAGCTATATGCAAGGTTGTACGTACCGTTTGGGCTGGTCGGTTGTCGTGCTCTACCTGTTCTTCACCGTGGCTTTCGGCTACTTCGCCATCAAAAGCCCGGAGCCCACATTGCAGGCCAGACAAGCCTGATTCGATTCCGAAGCGGTAATTTTGCCGCTTAGGTGCGCATGCAGGCACCGGGCACATCAGCGGTCGCGATGCGCCCGGCGCCTCCTTGCCGTTAGCGGCCGAGGATGGCTGGCAGGTGGACGTGGTGGCTGGCGATGGCGCTGAAGTTAATGCAGGTTTCACGGAAGCCGTCGCCGTCTAGATCTTGTGGCGCACAGCCGCCGCCTGCGGGCAAGCTGAGCCCCTGCCACGAGAAGACGGTGGAACTACCCTCGCCAAGCTCCATCGCCACGCGCGGCACGAGATGCTCGCGCGCGCTCTCGGGCGTGTAGGTGAAGGCGTCGATGGCACCCGCGCCATTCTTGCCCAGTTGTACGCTGTCTTCGTCGCCTGCCGGTATGTCGCCGGCAAAGAGGTTGAGGATGATGCCATCGCCAGCGCTGAAGAAGTTGTAGTCGCCGCCCAGGCTGTTGATCGCCGCCGCTGGCGCTGGCTTGTCGGAGGGCAGGAAGAGGATCGGCGCGTGCGGCTCCCAAGTTTCGCTCTGCTCGAAGTGGGGCATAGCTACGCCGCCGGGCATCGTCTCCACGACGGCCCCGTCCTTCCAGCCCCACTCCCCTTCGCCGTTGTCGTAGAGGACATCGGCGGCGCCGAAGACGTAGGTCGCGGCAATGTTGCGCAGGTCGTCGAAGGCGGTCCGCCCGTTTTGCCACACGCTGAGCGGGACTGCTGCCAGCCAGTCGCCAATCCACGTGTCCGAGTCGCTGCGCAGAAAGTGGAAATCGTCGTCGCTGCGGTCGATGGTGATCGTGCGCACGGCGTTGGGATAATTGTTATCGTAGATATCGATGGCACTATCGCCGCCGGGCAGGTCGCGCACGCGGAAGGGGCTGACACAGTGTCCGGCGCCGCCATTGCGCAGGCACAGAACGTAGTTCGTCGGGTCACTGCGGATGGCGTCTGTGACCGCGCTCGGACCCCGGAACACCGTGTCAATTGCCGGGGCCATGAACTGCGGGCTAACCTGAACGCCATGGTTGATGCGTACGTGTGACCATAGGTCGACGGGATGCGGCGGCGCGCCCAGCGGGCCGAAGGGCGTGGTGTATATATAGTCAGCCGGGCGCCCAGCACTGGTGAAACCGGCGGGGTAGTAGACCGCAGGTGACAGGTCGGTCGTGTTGATGGCGCCGTCATGAAACAGCTGGCTGGTGGCTGCCATACCATTACAGGAGCCGTTGCCGGTACCAATCCAGATGGCGTACAGGCCGAACCATACGGCGAAGTAGCGTGGCTCCGGATGGGGCGTCACGGGGATCGGAATCGGCGTAATGGCAAAGCAGACATCTCCTTCCCAGAAACCAGGGCAGAAGTAGGCGTTTTTACCGTCGACGCCGAGGAACTCATCCACCGTGACCTCGTCGTCGATGTTCTCGAAGCCAAGGCCCCATAGGTACGGGTAGTCAGGTGGACCCATGGGGAAGTCGGGCCCGTAGCGGTAGCTGCTCGGCGCGAGCGGGCCGTTGCTGGGACGTGCCCAGGTGTCGTGCATGCCGAAGAAGTAGCTGCCGTAGTCGATGGTGCCGGGCACGCTGACGATGACCTCGCTGAAGTCGGCGCTGTAACCATGGATAGTTGCCAGATGTTTTTCGCAGTCCTCAAGCGGTGGACGCGTGGCGCAGCGGTAATCAACTTTGTAGAGATAGATGGGGCTGAACGGGTGGATGTTGGCTCCGCTGATCGTCACCCTTGTCGGATCGGTGAACAGGTCCGGGCTGCGACGCACCTGAACGGCAGGCGAGCCGCTGCTCGGGTCGTAGCTGTTGAATGCTACCTGTCCAACCGACTGCGGGCGCCACAGCTTAAAGGTGACACCCGCGTAGAAACAAGGGCCGCTGCTGCAGCCAGGGAAATCGACCTCGAGAGTGCTGACGGCTGTTGGCTG
>JAVVFG010000112.1:0-10561 GCA_032260445.1 Anaerolineae bacterium
GGGAGAGGGCTTCGGCGGCAGTGCGCAAAGGGGTGGCGGCCAGGTGGATAGCCAGCTGGTGGTCGCCGGGGGGGATGTCGACGGTGATCAGGCCAGAGCCGGGGGCGGCCTGCAGCGGCAGGGAAGCGCCGTCGAGCGTTGCCTGCCAGCCGGGCCAATAGAGGGTTGGCAGAAGCAGCGTTGCGCCCTGCTCGCCGCTGGAAACTGCCCAGCGCTGGCGTGTTGCCTGTCGCTCGACAAGCGCGACGGCCGCCTCACCCTTTAGGACGCGGGCGCTATCTCGCTCGCCGCGCGTTAGCCAGGCGCTGCTATAGGGGCGCGGCTGGACAGCGTGCGGCAGGTATTCGGCACTGACGGTGGTGCCGATGTTGCCGCTGAACCATTCGTACTCGGCGAGGCGCGCCGGGGTGATATCGTCATCGCGCAGCGGCAGATAATCGGGCTTGAGGTCACCGAGGGCGGCGATGAGCAGGAGGAGGAGCAAGGGGGGCAGCCACCAGCGCCGGTAGGGCAGCCGGACTAGCGCCGCGGCAACCAGGGCGCCAAAGAAGGCCTGCACGGAAAGAAAGCGCCAGGGGAACTGGGTGTACGGCAGCAGCGGCACCCGATCCCACAAAAAGCGGGACAGCGGGGTGATCATCAGGGTCGCCAGGGCGAGAGAAAAGAGGACGAACAGGGCTAATGTTGGGGTGAGGGCTGCCGGGCTGCCTTTTCCGCGGCCTGGTCCGGTTTTGGTGATCAGCCGGGCAGCAGTGAGGAGAAGCACGAGCAGGCCGGCAATCACAAGCAGCGCCTGGACAAGCCCCATGCGGAAGGCAGCGCCGTCGAGAACGTCGTAGGAGAAGAGCAGGGCGGGCTGCACGAGATCGGCGCTGCGGAAATGGGCCGCATAGTGGAAGTAGCCGGATGTCACCGGCCCGGTCTGGGCGAGCCCGGTTTCGGCGAGGGCGGGCAGCCAGAACCAGGCAGCCAGCGCCAAGCCCCAGGCGAGCGCGGCGGCGGCAAGGAGCAGCGTGCGCCGCGGCTCGGGATGGCGCAGCAGGCGTACGGCGAGGAAGAGTAAGAGGAAGGGGGAGAAGATAAGGGCCGAGATATTGTGGCTGATCATGAGGCCCGCGTAGCTGAGGGCGAGAAAGGCAGCGGCTGGCAGGCGTCCCGATCCCGCCGCGGTTAACAGGCGCTCGGCGGCGAGGAAGACAAGCGGGTAGAAGGCCATCGCCCAGAACTCGGCCAGGGAGTCGCCGCGGGCGTATACGTTGACCAGGTGGAAGGGGGCCAGGGTGTAGGCAGCGGCGGCGAGCACGCCGGCGGCTGCGCTGTGGAACCAGCGGCGGGCGAGGGCATAGGTCGCAGCAGCGGCGAGGAGGAAGCCGGCAAGTTGGGCGAAGCGGATGGCCACCACGTAGCTGGCGCCGAGGAAACGGAAGAAGGCGGCGACATAGATGCTGAGCGGCGCGTAGTAGTGGAAGAAGGGGTAGCCGTACCCGTAATTGGCGTCGGGCATCCAGCGCACGGGGAAATGGCCATCGCCCAGCGCGGCGCTGAGCTGCTGAACGCGCTGCAGGAGGAAGGGGCTGTCACCGCCGCCGCGCGTGTTGAGCAGGCCCGGGTTGGCAAAGAGAGGCAGGGCGGCGGCGAGCGCGAGAAGCAGGACAACGAGGAGTGGCCCGTGACCAGAAATGCGAAAGGCCCGGGTGGAGCGGGCTATACGCCTGATTGGCTCTGCGACGCGCCGCCTCACCCGGGCCTTCCTTCAATCGAGGGGGCGCCGGCGATGGCGCCGCCCTCCTTACCTGCTAGGCGCGTTGCCGCAGCAGCATATAGAGGAGCCCGCCGAGCAGGGCGATGGCCAGGAAAAGGGCAGCGAGGCCGCTATAGGCGAGGAGTGCAGAGCGCGGTGCGGGCTGCTCCGCGGTGCCAGCGGCTTCCGTCGCTGCCGGCGTGGGGTCGGGGTCGACGTTTGCCGTCTGTGGGCGCACGCGGCTGCCGAACTCGACGCGCACCGTCTGGCCCTCACTGAGGGTGATCCCGGCGATCGCGCCTGTGGTCATTTCCAGCGCGTGCGGCACCTCCTGCACGACCTGGTAGTTGCCGGGCTCGAGCTCGAAGCAGACCGGTTCCGGGCCAGAACTCACGCCGCGCTCGACAATCTCATTGCTCTGGGCGATGGTAAAGGTGACACCGGCCATGGCTCCTTCGCCAGGGTCTTTCTGGCCGTCGGCGTTGACGTCGCCAAAGGCGTTGACACAGAGCGTCCCGGCCGGCTCCGGCTCAGGGGTGCTGGTTGGTGTGTTGGTCGGCTCTGGCGTGTCTGTGGGGGGGACATCCGACGTTGCCGTGGCCGCGGGGACAGCGGTGACGGCGACTGTGGGCGCAGGTGGCTGTGTCGGCTGCGGCGGCGGCGTGTCTGTTGGCGGCGGTGCGGCTTCTACCAGCTGGGCAGCATCGAACCAGACGTCGAGGTGGGCGCGACAGAAATTGGCGCCCATGAGGTTAGCGGACACAAAAACGCTGATCTGATTGCCGGTGGCGGTGGCTTCGACGACGGCCTGTTGCCAGTTAGCCTGGTTGCCGGTGTCATGAGGGGAGACAGCGCCGCCCCAGACGACGTCGCTGTCTGTCCACAGCCCGCTGCCATTGGGGTCGATGCCGGCGCGTACGCCGAGGTTGACAGCCTGATCAGAGGGCGCCGGATATTGATCGTTGGAGGCGCGGCCGATGGCCCAAAATGAGAAGCGATAGGTCGTGCCCGGCGTGGCGTTGACGGTCTGCATCACGCCGGCGTTCCAGGTATCAAACTGGTTGCCGATGTGTTGAGAGATGAAGCCGTCGCGCACGAGCGCGCCGTTGGTCTCCCGACTCCACTTGGGTAAAAAGGCGTAGGCCTCGGAGCAGTTCTCGGGTTTGGACCCAGAATCGCGGTGCCAGCGCGCCCAGCCTGATGCAGCCCCACTCTCGTAGGGGTCTTCGAAACTGGGGTTTGTGAGGAGGTTCGTCTGCTGTGGCTCGCTGGCGCGGGCCACGGGAGAGAAGGCGGCAACTGCGAGGAGCAGCGACAGGAAGGCAAGGAAACGCAACGTCTTCATACTATGTCCTGGTGGGCCGAGCCAGCACACGGTCGCGTGTTGGCCCGGCGTGTCTTCGATCCTAGATGGCGCGACGAGCGCTGAGAATGACGACGAGCACGCCCACCAACAGGAGCACGGCGACGACGACGGCGGCGATGACCAGGACGCGGGTCATATCACCCTCCTCTGCTGTATCGTCGAGCGATTGTGCCGCGGCAATACCCGTGCTGGCGGTGGTGTTACTGTCGGCTACGGTCACAGCTTCGTCTTCGTAGCTGCCGAATTCGAAATGCTGCTCGGTACCGGCGGCGAGCGATACGGACCAATCGCCATTGGTCGTCAGCACTTCGCCGGGGGCCGTCGAGCGGGTGATCTGGTAACTGCCCGGATCGAGCCCGGTAATGCAATACGGTTCTGCGGTCCCGGTGGTGACATAGTTGCTGTGCACTTCGTCGCCGCTGGCGATGGTAAAGGCAACCGCAGCTTTAAGCGGTTCGTCGGGATCGTGCAGGCCGTTCCGGTTCTCGTCGACGAAAGCTGTCAGGCAGATCTCGCCCTTCTGCGGCGGCGCGGTGGGCGTGGGGAGGGGGCGCGTCGCCGTCGGCCGCGGCGTGGCTTCCTCTGCTTCTTCCTCGTCTCCGGCTTCGCTGGCGGTTTCCGCTTCGTCGTTGCTGGGCGTACTTTGCCCGACGATCAACATGTCGCCGACCTGTACAAAGTCTCCCTCGCCGGCGTTGTTCAGCTCGTAGATTTCGTCCAGGGTAATGCCGTGGCGGGCGGCGATGCTCCAGAAGCTATCCCCTTCACCTACCTCGGCGTAGATAATGCCTTCAGCATCGGGCGTCGCGGTAGGCCCTATCTGGGCGGGCGGGGCGACGGCGACGGTGGTGGCACCGCCCGACGTATCTGTCGTGTCACTGGCCGGGGCCGTGGCCGGCGGCGGCGCGGCGGCGCCAAGTACCACGAGCTCGGCGTCGTCCCAGTAGATATCGTTGTGCTTGCGCGCCTCGTCGGGAGAGGAGATGGTAAAGACGGTAACCGACGTGCCCTGCGCCTGTGCTTCGACGACAAACTGCTGGTAGGCGTCATAAGGCTGTTTGTAGTCGGACCAGACGATGGCCGGGCTGTAAGGGTTGGTGCTGCCGGTGGGGTCGATGCCGATGCGCATGTTGACGGTCGTCGGGAAGTCGGAGTATTCGGCATCGCTGGCGCTGGACCACGCCTGACCCCAGATGGAGAAGCGTACCTGGGCATTGGCGGGCACGGTGACAACCTGGAGCAGCCCGGCAATATGGGTGCCATGGAAGGTAAAATACTGGGCGGCGCGCTGGCCCGAGTGGATACGGTTCATGAAAGGCGGGTCGGCCGGTTTGTATTCCGGCATGCGGTTCTTCCAGTCGGGGTCGCTGTCGCTCTGGCTGATCCACCAGGGAATCCAGCTGACGGGTACCTGAGCTGTGTTACACGGCAAGTAGGTGCCATCGTCCATCTTGCAATCGTTGCGTTGCGAAGCGTAGAGTGCGACCCAGCCGTAATCGTCCGGATCAAACGTATAGACAGCCCCTTCAAATCCGGCATTCTGTAGCAGGTTTGCCCCTTGCGCCAGGGCAGGCTGTTCCAGCGTGCCCGCGACAGAGAGGCCTAGCAGGGCGACGAGTAGGGCGGCTAATGTTAGTATGCGAGTGGAACGCATCTTCCTCAATTCTCCTTGTGAAGCTGAAGCGGCCAGCTATCACCGGCGGGGTTATCCGCAGCGTCATAGACAGGCAGCCTCGTCACAGTCCGGCTGTCATAGAGGCCGACAACCACCTGGTGCTGGGCTGCATCAAACGGGACCGTCAGCGAAACCAGATGACGGTCATGCAGGAGCAGGTCCGGCTGCCACCAGGTGGGCGCCCAGACGCCCTGTAAAGGTGGTGTATCATCCTGGCCAATCACGCGGCCGGTATCAAGTACGTGAACAAAGACAACCAACGGCACGTCCTGCGGCGGCGTTCCCTGCCAGATAAGGTCGACCTGCAAAGTGCCGGGGTCCGGCCGGGTGAGTCTCGCGTCGCGCAGGATGATGTCCTCGCCGAATCGCGCCACCCGCTCAGGGAGACCAGGTGGCGCCTCCAGCAGCAGATAAGCGTAATAAAGCGGGTAAGGCTCTGGTTCTAGGTCGCCGCGCACGAGTGGACCGCGTTCGCCAAAGACAAGACCGGCCTCGGACCCGGCAACTGCCTCAGGAACAAAGTCCAATGGTCCGTAGGGCCAGGCAAAGATTGCCGCCTGTAACGGAAGCTGTTGCGGCAGAGCTGTTTCCGGCGTGAACAGCCAGACAGTGTCCTCTTCGACCAGGAAGCGCAATGAAGGCCAGCTTTGCCAGAAGCGCCTATCCAGGTAGACGTTAGTGCCGAGTGGGCGTGCGTAGCGATTGACCTCTTGCGCCAGTTCGCGCGCGCCAGCTTCAAACAGGTATCCTGTCTCCGGCGCGCGCAGATAAGCACGGTAATCGACGACTGTGACTATTAAGGTGCCGACGGCCAAGAAAAGCACCAGGCCGTGACGTAAAGCACCCGCGAGTTTAGGCCAATCCCATAGTTTGGACAAGCCAAGGGCGGGCAAAAAGAGGGCTGCGGGCAAGATAGCGACGGCACGGAGGAAGTGCGGCGCGTCTTCGGCGAACAGCGTGGGGCCGAGCATGACCGCGACCCAGAGGAGCAAGGCAGCGGCTGCCGGACGCCGCCAGTGACGCAGCGACCAGAGCAGGCCGGCGAGAAAGGGGACGGCGAGCAGCCAATCAAAGAGCGGCCGCCCGGGCGGGTTGTGCCGGGCAATCGTGTCCCCTTGCCAGAGAAAAAGGCCGAGTGTACGCCAGGTGTGGCGCCACAGGGTGCCCCATAGATCGCCCTGGTTGACGCTCTCACTGAAGAGTGAGACCTGCCCGGTGCGGCCCAGGATCAGTTGCGGCTGCTGCCAGGCGAGCACGGCGAGAGGGAGAAGGATAACGAGGGCGCCTGCCCCACCCCACAGCACGCCGCGCAGCAGCCGGCGGCGTTGCTGCGGCCTGTTTAGGAATAGATAAGAAAGCAGGAGAAGGAGCAGGATCGGCGTAAAGCGGGCGGCCAGGTAGGTGTAAAAGGTGGCGCCGTAAGCAGCGCCGGCGGCGAGCCAGAGGCGCGGGCTGTTGCGGCGATAGGCGCGCGTGCCAAGCCAGAAGGCGAGCGCCAGGAGCGGCACCAGGAGAATGGGGCGCAGGCCAATCCGGCTGAGATGTACCGGCCACAAGGTGACAGCCCAGAGCCAGGCGGCGATGACCCCCGTGCGCCAGCCAAACCAGCTGCGTGCCAGCCAGTAGGTCACCAGGGTGGTGGCGGTGCCGGCGAGAGCGGCAGCGAGCCGGACGGCAAAGACAGAGCGGCCGAATAGGGCGACGGCGGCAGCCGTGAGGTAGATGTGGGCCGGCTCGCGGCCATTGTTGGCAGCAAAGAAGAGGGCATGCTGGCCGTCGAGCACGCCGAGGGCATCGAGACCATTGAAGGCCTCGTCGCGGTAAAATCCCGGAGGCCACTGGTCCACCTGCCAAAAGCGCAGCAGGGCCGCCAGCGCCAGCGCTACCAGCAAGAAAGCCCACCCCCAAGGGGATGGGCCACCGTCGCGGCTATCCATTGTCTTAACCTGGCTCGTCCGAAGTTGTCAAAGCAGGGCAACTATAGCAGAATAGGCTTCTGTGTCAACGTTCGCGATATTAGGCAATTGCAGGCTACCGGGCAGGATTTTATTCCTGCCTTTCCTGTGTATACCGACGAAATGATGCGTGTGCTGATGGTGTCAAAAGCCTGCCTCGCCGGCAGCTACCAGACGAAGCTAGAAGCGATTGCCGGGCATGACGGCATCGAGCTGGCGGTGGTGGTGCCGCCCGTGTGGCAGGACCCGGCCGGGCCGATCCATCTGGAGCGCAGCCATACGGCTGGCTATCGCCTTTTCGTCGATCCGCTGCGCTTCAACGGCCATTACCACCTGCACTATTACCCGCGTCTCGGCGAGCGGCTGGATCAGTTCCGGCCGGATATCCTGCATATGGATGAGGAGCCATACAATGTCGCGACCTGGCACGGGGTGCGGCAGGCGAAGGCACGCGGGATCCGTACGCTGTTCTTTTCCTGGCAGAACCTGGCGCGGGATTATCCGCCACCGTTCCGGTGGATGGAAGGGTGGGTGCTGCGGCACGCAGACCACGCGCTGGTGGGCAATGAGGCAGCCGCCGAGGTGTGGCGGGCGAAAGGTTACCAGGGTCCGCTGTGTGTTATCCCGCAGTTCGGCGTCGACCCCGACCTGTTTCACCCGCCGGCCGAGCGGGATCCGGGCCGTGCTCTGACCATCGGCTACGCAGGCCGTCTGGTGCCGGAGAAGGGCGTTGACCTGCTGCTCCAGGCGGTTAGCAGCCTACCCGGCCTGTGGCAGGTGCACATTGCCGGCGATGGGCCAGAACGGCGAGCGCTGGAGCGCCTCGCCGGCGAGCTGGGCATTGGCGAGCGGGTACACTTCGACGGGGCGATTGCCACGATGCAGATGCCGGCCTATCTGCGCGAGCTGGATGTACTGGTCCTCGCTTCGCGCACGCGGCCGCGGTGGAAAGAGCAGTTTGGTCGCATCCTGGTGGAAGCAATGGCCACGGGCGTAGCCGTTGCCGGCGCTGATAGCGGCGAGATTGCCAACGTCATTGGCGACGCCGGTCTCATTTTTCCTGAAGGCGACGCGGCGGCGTTGAGTGCTTGCCTGCAGCGGCTGCTGCAGGAGCCGGGCTTGCGCGAGGCATTGGGCAACGCCGGCCGGCAACGGGTTCTGCAGCGCTTTACCCAGGCACAGATCGCCGCCGCGACGGTGGCGGTCTACCGTTCGCTGGTGGAGGCCTAGCCATGGCGACGCGACCGCGGCTTCTCCGTCTTTTCGGCTTCGCGCTGATTGTCATCGCCGTTCTCCTGGCTGTGTACGTTACCGTGGCCTATCTGGCTTACCAGAGCGGGCAGGAGCTAGGGGCAACGCGCATCGCGGAGACGCGCAGTGCGGCCGTCCACGTCCAGCTCGAGCGCGCGGAAGCTGAGATTGGCGAGGGCAACCCGCGCCTGGCGTTACGTCGCCTAGAGTGGGTGCTCGAGCGCGAGCCGGCAAACGAGCTGGCGCAGCAATTGCAGGCCGAGGCGCAGCGGGCTCTACAGACGCCGACGCCAAACAGCGCGACGGCAACGCCAGAAACGGTCACGCCCGCGCCATCACCGGCAGTAGGAGAGACGGGCGATGCGCGCGAGTTGCGCCGGCTGGAGCGCCTTGTGGAGCAGGAGGCGTGGGAAGAGGCGATTAGTGCGATCCTCGCCTTCCAGGCGGGGTACCCGTCTGTTGAGCGGCGGCGCACGGATGAGCTACTGCAGCGCGCCTACATTGGCCGGGGGGTGGAAGAGCTCTACGGGCAACAGGTGGAGCTAGGGATCTACTATCTGGCCCAGGCCGAGGCGCTGGGCACGCTGCCGCAAGAGGTTCAGGATCAACGGCTGTGGGCGGAACTCTATCTGGGCGGTATCGCTTACTATGGCGTGAACTGGGAGGTCTCTCTCTTCTATTTCCGCCAACTGTGTCCTGCGGCGCCCTTCTATCAGGATGCCTGCAACACGCTGTTCGAGATCCTGATCAGGGTTGGCGATCTGTACGCGGCGCAACAGGATTGGTGCCCGGCGGAGCCGTATTACCAGGAAGCGCTCAGCGTGCTGGACACGAATACGGCGGCGCAGAAGTTGCGGCAGGCGCGCGACGGGTGCCGCGAGGCGACGCCGACGGCGAGCGCGCCGCTGACCGGGACGGTGCCGGTGGACGGACCGGGGATCTTCACCGACACGACGCCGGTTGAGCCCGAACCATAGAGCTGTGAGGCGGGTGGGCGCTGATCTGGCGCCTCGTTATAATCGCGCTAATGCCTGAACTCGGTGAACCACTCAGCGACCGGGAGCTAGACGTCCTGCAATGTTTGGCCGAAGGGGCCTCGAACCGGGAGATCGCCCAGCTTCTCTCGATCAGCCCCAATACGGTCAAGGTGCACGTGCGCAACATCTATACCAAGCTCGGCGTCGGCTCGCGCACCGAAGCGACGACCGTGGCTCTGCAGCAAGGGGCTGTCTCCATTCCGGGTATTGAAGTTGATGCCGAGCCCGAAGAAGAGGAGGCGGGTGCGGACGAGGCGGCGCCTGAGGAAGCAAGCGCTAGGGGCGAAGGGGTGACTGAGGTGCCTGCACGCCGGCCACGTCCTCTCGGGTGGATAGCCGCAGGGCTGCTAGTACTTGTGGTCATTGGCGTGCTGGCATTGGGACGCCCGCTGTGGGGCGACGTGGCCGCCACCGAGGAAGCGACGCCGGCCGGGGAAGTGGCGCCGACGACGGCGCCGACTGCCGAACCTTTCAGCGAGACGAGCCTATCCGAGAACTGGCTGCTCAGCCGGGCGATGGACACGGGCAGAGCGGGCATGGCGGTGGCCAGCGTGGGACTGGAGATCTACCAGATTGGCGGCGAAACAGAGGAAGGGGTAGACGATCGCGCCACTATCTTCCATACGCAGGAGCGGCGCTGGCGCGAAGCGGCGCCCAAGCTGACGCCGGTGAGTGACGCGGCGGTGGGGGTCCTCGCCGGGGAGATCTATGTGGCTGGGGGGCAGCAGGCGAACGGCCAGGCGACGGCGGTGGTGGAGGCATACAGCCCGCTCAACGATGGCTGGCGCCCGGTTGCGCCGCTGCCCGAGCCGGCGGCAGCCGCCGTGGCCCTCGTCAACGCTGGCTTGCTCTACGTCATCGGCGGCGAGGCGGGCGGAGCCGCACTCGACAGCGCCTATGTGTATGACCCGGCGCAGCAAGCATGGCGCGCCCTGCCGCCGCTGGAGGAGGCACGGGCGGCAGCGGGCGCAGGTGTCCTCAACGGGGAGCTCTACGTCGTGGGTGGGCATGATGGCGACACGGTTCTCGATAGCTGCGAGCGTTTTGACCCGCTCGCGGAGCGCTGGGAGAGCTGCCCGTCCCTGCTGCAGCCGCGCGCCGGGGCGGGGTATGGCACCTTTCTCAACAAGCTCTATCTCTTCGGCGGGGTGGGTGATGGTGCGCTGACAGGCAGCGAGGTGTTCGAGGCGGGAAGTGAAACGTGGCAGGAGCTGGAGACGCCCATGCTGGCCGACGTGGGCGCGTGGAACCGGCCGGGCGTTGCCGTCGTCGAGACGCGACTCTACGTCCTGGGCGGAGAACTGGGCGAAACCCTCTCGCCGGACGTCTACGTCTACACGCCGTTGGTTTACCGGTTCTTCATTCCTGCCGCGTCGGCCTCCGGGCCAACTGAATAGCGGTGGCTCGGTCTGGGCGTTCGGGGTAGCCGTGTAGAGGCGTGCCCGCCGCCGGCGAGCGTCAGCGGGCACGCGGGGTACGGAGGAGAGGGCAGGCTGTCGCTTAGTGTGCCTCGCCTTCACCGTGGGCGGCTGCCCC
>JAVVFG010000113.1:0-10536 GCA_032260445.1 Anaerolineae bacterium
GAGGCGCGAGCCTTTGGGAGAGTAGGCCATCGCCAGGTTGCCTTCTTTTTGTTTGCGTCCTGCTAGTGGTTGTCGTTGTTACCAGCCGCTTGCCTGGAAGGTTGTCTCTAGGAGATCAGCACGCTCCTCAGGTGTCATCAGGCGCGGGCGCGCGTAGTTTTCGATCAAGCCAGTCCACAGGCTGACGTTTAGCAGCCGGTTCTCGTAGATGGTGTAGACGTCGACAAACGTCTGCCGCGTTCCCGGTTGATCCATCTGATCGAAGAAGAGGTTGCCGAGCCCATAATGGATAAAGGCACCGTGGTCGAAGCCGAAACCCTGGACGTGGTGCGCTTGGCTACCGCTGACAGCGGCAGCTCCCGCTGCGGCGATAGCTGCAAAGTCCTCACGCTGTTGTGCGGTCGGCGCGTAGTGGTAGCTTTCCCAATATTGCTGTGTGGCGATGACAAACGCCCCGCTGTCGCGATAGGTGCGGATCTGCTCGCCAAATAGCTCGTCGCACGGCCGGGCACCGCCCCACTCCGCGCCGGCCCAGGCGCCTGCCGGCCCGGCAGGATTACAGCCCAGAAAGACGATCGTGTTACCATTGTGCTCGAAAATAGCGGGCTCCTGGGCATCCACCAGATCGCGCCCGCCGCCAAAATACTGCATCCCGGCATTTTCGTAGAGCTGTAGGGTATAGGGGATGTAGCCGGCCCCCCAATCGTTGACATGATTGCCCGTCATCTCGACGACGTCAACACCGAGAAACTGCAGCAATTCCATATAGCGCGGGCTGGTGCAAAAGGTTGTGCCGCCAATGTAGTGCGGCGGCGGGCACTCCGGCACGAAGGAAACCTCGTTGCTGATGTGGGCGATATCCACCGCCTGCAGTAGCGGCATGACCTCCTCGCCGGGGTAGGTGATGCTCCGTATTTCCATCTGGTACGCCGTTGCCCGCACAAGTGCCGTCACGCCGGTCATTGCCACGCGTGTGATCTTCTCCGCAACGAGGTTCTCCAACGGCGCGGGCCAGTAGGCAGCAAACGCCTCTACTGCCCCCGGCTTGCCGCCAAGACTGAACTTGATGGCAAACGGATATGTGGCAAATTCGAAGTCGACCGCTACCGGCGAGATGCCATCTACAGCCCAAACCTTCAATTCGGGTGTCAAGTGGTGAAAGGGAATCAACGTCCACACCGTCCGTCTGGCCCACAACGCATTGGTGAGGTCCGATTCGGCTACAATCTCAGCCTGTCCTTCGCCCCACAGGCCCTGTAGTAGCGCGGCAGTGTCGGCTGCCAGCAGCGGCGGTACCCCACCCTCGCCGCGCCAGGCGCTCTGTAGTTCGGCGAGAGTGACGCCGTCAGAGACTGTGGTAAATGGCACAGCAACCGCATAGACCCAGGTACCCAGCACGTGTGCATCTTCCGCATCACCGACTTGCAAGAGAATGTCAGACTCGCCCTCGTCGACCCAAACAAACTGGTGCGGATAGGTGGTGACGATCTCCTGTGCCGCGGCAACAGCCTCGGCAGGGGCAGCAGGGGCAGCGGCGACGCGCCATGGGGCCGGGGTTGCGGTAGGCGCCATGGTTGGCGTCGCCACGACTAACGACTGTGTCTCGGAAGGAGCTGGCGTAGCCTGATTTACAGTAACCTTCTCGCCAGCCACCGCCGTGGTTGCCACCGGCGGCACGGCGGTTGGCAGAACCGGCTGCGAGCAGCTGCTGAGGAAAATCATCAGGAAGGCAGGGCGCACCAGTCGCGCGAACCGTGAGGTCATCGATGTAACACCTAAGAACTGCACCTGTCAGTCTAGACAGGCAATGTGAAGCCCGCTACAGTATTAGGAGTCGTTCTCCATGGAGGATATGCAGGCCGTGCGCAATGATACCACAGCTCCAGTCAACCTAAAGAACCCCAGCCTGTACATCAACCGTGAGCTCAGCCAGATAGAGTTCAATTGCCGGGTGTTGAACGAGGCGTTCAATGACGAGCACCCTCTGCTCGAAAAGGTTAAGTTCCTGGCAATTACGGCCTCCAATATGGACGAGTTCTTTATGGTGCGCGTTTCTGGGCTGAAGCAGCTGGTTTATCTCGGGATTACCGACCGGCCGGCCGACGGTCTTCTTCCTCGCGAACAGCTGCTCGCCGTACACCGGGCAGTCACTGCGCTCATAGAACGGCAGATGGTTTCGTGGCACAGGCTACATGCAGCGTTGATGGAGGCTGGCATTCATGTGCTGAATTATGGGGAGTTGAAGAAACGCAAACAAGATCGGCTCCGCGAGTATTTCGAACAAGAGATCTTCCCGGTGCTGACGCCGTTAGCGTTCGATCCAGGCCATCCATTTCCGCACATCTCTAACCTTAGCATCAACCTGGCCGTGCTGATCCGCGATCCCGACTCGGGAGCGACCCATTTTGCCCGCGTGAAAGTCCCGTCCACGCTGCCGAGGCTCGTTCCACTTAAACCTCTCGATCCTGACGATTTGCTCACCCCGAGCGTACAGAAGTTTGCCTGGGTGGAAGAGGTGATTGCCGCGAACCTCGACCGGCTGTTCCCGGGCATGGAGATTGTCGCTGCCCACCCGTTCCGGGTCACGCGTAATACTGACATGGAGATTCAGGAAGAGGAAGCAGACGACCTCTTGCTGACGATCGAAGAAAGTCTGCGCCGGCGCCATTTCGGCTTCGTCGTGCGGCTTGAGGTAGACGACTCGATGCCCGAATGGCTACGCGAAACGCTGGTCTCTAACCTACGCATCAGTAGTTTTGACGTCTACACTGTCGATGGGCAGGTAGGTTTGAGCAGCCTGATGCAGCTACACCGCCTCGAACGACCCGACCTGAAGGATCCCACCCTTCACCCTGTTTTCCCGCCCCCACTGCGCAGCGGCGAGAGCATCTTTACGTTGCTGCGGCGCCAGGAGCTCCTGCTCCATCGCCCGTACGATAGCTTCACGCCCGTGATTGATTTGATCGAAGCCGCGGCAGCCGACCCAGACGTGCTGGCGATCAAGACGACGTTATACCGTGTCGGCCCTAACCCGCCGATCGTCCAGGCACTGATGCGCGCCCGGCAGAACGGCAAACAGGTCACCGTGATGGTGGAGCTCAAGGCACGTTTCGACGAAGAAAGCAACATCGAGTGGGCACGCGCCCTCGAGCGGGCGGGCGTACATGTCGTATACGGGCTCATCGGCCTCAAGGTGCACTGCAAGATCGCCCTCATCATTCGCCGCGAACGCGAAGGTATCCAGCGCTATGTTCATCTGTCTACAGGGAACTACAATGCGTTGACGGCCCGGCTCTACACGGATCTCGATCTCCTGACGACAGACGAGGACCTTGGCGCCGATGCGAGCGAGGTCTTCAACTTCCTCACGGGCTATTCGAAGCAGAAGAGTTACCGGAAGTTCCTCGTGGCACCAGTCAACCTGCGCGAGTGTTTAATGGAGTCCATCAACCGAGAAATCGTCTACGGGACAGAGGGCAGGATTGTCGCCAAGATGAACGCCCTCGTTGACGATCAGATGATCCGCGCCCTCTATCGCGCGTCGCAGGCCGGCGTCCAAGTTGATCTCATCGTACGTGGCATTTGTTGCCTACGGCCCGGTCTTGAAGGCATCAGTGACAACATCCGTGTTCTCAGCATCGTCGGGCGTTTTCTCGAACACAGCCGTATCTATTACTTCCAGAACGGTGGCAGGCCCGTCATCTACGTCGGCAGCGCCGACATGATGCCGCGCAACATCAATCGTCGGGTGGAAGTGCTGTTCCCCATTGAGTCGCCGACGCTGCAGGCGGAGATCGTCGAGAATATCCTGAACCCGCAGCTACGCGATACGGCAAAGGGTTACTGGCTGCAAGCCGATGGCTCCTACCGGCCGGCGTTCCAAGGTGTGCTGGAAAACGAGCCGCTCTTCAGCAGCCAGAGTTGGTTTCTCGATGGTAGGACAACTCTGCTGCAGCCGCAGCTTCGGGATATACGCGACTAACCCGCAGCTCCCAGAACGACGGCGAGGAACCAGACGAGGAAATCATACTTCAGAAGTTGGCTGAGCTGCTCCAACCGCCTCCCAGACACGCCACGGCGCACATTGAGCACGACGTAGACGACCACGGGGAAGACGCCGAAGGCGACGATGTAGGCGTAAGTTGAGTTGTAGATAGGCAGCGTCTCGACCAGCGGCGCCGGGGCCAATCGTCTGCAGATGTCATAGAAACTGCAGATCGAGAAGCTGTCCTGGTACATCTTGACCAGATACGGGACCATCATCACCCATACGGTCGCCCCGGTCAGCACGTAAAATACGACACGGGCGGCGCGCTTGCCCCACACCGTCGCGATCGTGCGGCATTGCTGGCGCAAATCTCCTTCATAGTCGGCAATGGTTTTCAGCACTTCGCGCCCGGTGATTGCCGTCCCGATGATGATCGCCAACCAGATGGTCGGGCGAGCGTTCCCGGCAGCTAACCCGCCGAAGATAACGGTCATCGCCGAGGAGAGAGCAACGGTAATGTTGCCGAGGAGGACCGTGCTTTTCAGGCGCCATGAGTAGAGGACGAGGATTAGGCTGAAGACGAGCGCGATGACAAAGACACCCGTATTGACCAGCGCGGCGATCACCAGGGCGGTGGCGTTCAGGCCGAGCGCAAACAAGACCGCCATGCGTGGACTGAGCATACCAGCCGGCAAGGCACGATGTGGCTGGTTAATGCGATCAATTTCGATGTCGAGATAATCGTTCCATGCGTTGGCCGCACCGGTGATCAGCAAGGCGACGAGGGCTGCCAAGGCGACCTTGCCCCACTCGCCTGTACCCGCCACGTAGCCGCCGAGGAAGACGGCAAGACCGCCACTCAAGGCGTTGAAGGGTCGGGCTAACTTGTACATTCCTTTGACTCGCCGTATCATTTTTTCTCCTCACACATCCTGATCCGGGTCGCAATCCGGGCGTCTACTAGATCTAGCCTCACCCGACCGGATAGAGATCATCCTCTGTTAAGCAGGAACGACGGAGCGGCATGATTACTAGCGTCACGAACAACAAGGTCAAATTCGTACGCCGCCTCCAGGCGGACCGGCGCTTCCGTACTCGCGAGAGCAAGTTTGTCGTGGAGGGCACACGCTGGTTGGTCGACACCGTACAGCAAGACCTGACGCCGCTGGCCGTTTTCTACACCGCGGAGTGGAAGGACAAGCCCAACCATACTGAGATTCTACATCAGCTTGACGTTGCCGTTCAAGAAGTCAGCGCTGAAGTTATGGCGGTCATGAGTGACACCGAAACACCACCGGGCGTGATTGCCGTTCTCCCTATTCGGCCGCGCGACCTACCCGCACGACCCGATCTGCTGCTCATCCTCGACGAGATTCGTGATCCTGGTAACCTGGGAACGATGCTACGCACCGCCGCTGCCGCAGGCGTTGACGGAGTCCTCCTTAGTCCGGGCTGTGTCGATCCCTACAACCCAAAGGTCGTGCGGGCTGGGATGGGAGCACAGCTCCGTCTCGCGGTTCAACAGATGGACTGGCCAGAGATCGGCGCCGTGGCACAGAGCGCTCAAGTCTGGCTCGCGACCGCTGATGGTGAGCTACCCTACACCGACGTTAACTGGCGCCAACCCGCTGCTGTCCTCATCGGCAGCGAAGCCCACGGGGCGGGAGCCGAAGCTGCGGCCCTGGCTACCGGCTCCGTCTACATACCGATGTTCGCAACCACCGAGTCGCTCAATGCTGCCACCGCCGCAGGGATCATTCTCTTCGAAGCGCTGCGACAGCGGCGTGGCTGAAACTGGCCTGCCTTCTCCTATGGGACCGGCGGTTTAATCTCTATGCGAAAGTGCTGCTCCCTCCCGCCGAGTTGCTCCCCTTTCTCGTCGTCCTCATAGACAAAGCGGCGCTGGCACGCCGGACACTGGCTATCATAGTAGTCAAACTCCATGTCGAGCCGGCCGCCGTAGCTCTTCTGCAGCAAATGTCGCGTCTGTGGATCCCAATGTAACAGTAGCCAATGACCGTCACTGGCTGTAATCGCGTCCTCAATCTGCCCGTCTCCAAACAGGATCTTGTAACCTGCAAGGAAGAAACTACAACGATCGCAGGCGACAAAGTTGGCAATCACCTGCTGCTTTTTTGGCTTCGTCGCCGCCTGCTGCCCACTTTCAGTTTTCTTAGCCACAATTCTCTCTTCTACGCGTCATTAGCCTTTATCCAGTGCGCGGGGCTTCCTGTCTTCGCCGGAGGCGTCTGGTACAATCGAGGATTGTAGCCCGCCGTGCGATGCGTGCAACCAAGATGAGAGGAAGTGCAACTCTAGATGGAAATACGGTCTGTCACCCTTTTTTGCGAGCCAGCGTTCTCGCCCGGCCGGGCGCGCAGCTTTTTCGAAGCTACTGCCGGCCGCTTTCCCTATCCGCTGCAGACAAGGCGGGTCGCGCTGCCGCCGTTTCCCGACTGGTGGACGAGCGAGCACGACGGCGGTGACCTTGTCCAGACGTGGAAATCGTTGGGGGCCGACTACCTTTCGGCCGGCCCAGTGCTGCTGCGCCACGGGGCAAGATGGTTGGACCACCTACCCACCCTCCTCGGACGGGAGGACGCCTTGTTCGCCAGCGCCGAAGTAGCCGACACTGCCGGGCATGTCGACATCGAGCGGGCCCACGCCGTTGCCGGCGTCATTCGCCAGGCGAGCACGATCCAACCGGATGGATTTGGCAACCTTTATTTCACGGCGTCGGCAAACTGCCCACCTGGCTCCCCGTTCTTCCCCGTTGCTTACCATAGCGGCGGTGCGGCGCATTTCGCTCTCGCGGTCGAAGCAGCTGATCTGGCCACCGAGGCGATCGGCAACGCCACCTCCTTAGAGGATGCTCAAAGAGCTTTGGTCGCCGCGCTGGAAGGGGCGGCGGCGCGCCTCACGGCGGCGGCAGAGCCACTTGCCGAGGAGCTCGGAATCGCGTTTTCCGGTATCGATTTTTCATTGGCGCCATTTCCAGAAGAGCGTAGAAGTCTCGCGGCGGCCATGGAAGCGCTTGGACTGTCACATATCGGCGCTGCCGGGAGCCTGTTTGCCGCCGCGTTCATTGCCGACGCCATTGGCCGTGCCGCGATTCCTCGCTGCGGTTTCTCTGGCCTGATGTTCCCCGTGCTTGAAGACAATGTTCTCGCGGCGCGAGCCAGTGCAGGTAAGGCCGGCCTGTCCGATCTACTCAGCTATGCAGCGGTCTGTGGTGCCGGCCTGGATACCGTCCCGCTGCCGGGCGATGTGTCTACGGACGTCCTGGCAGCGATCTTGCTTGACGTCTCCGGCCTGGCGCTGCGCCTGAACAAGCCCTTAACGGCACGCCTGATGCCGCTGCCCGGGCTGGCGGCAGGGGATCCTGTACACTTTGACTTTCCTTATTTCGCCGACAGCCGTGTCCTTGCCGCTGGAGGCACAGGCACGTCGGGACTGCTGCGGGAAGGACGGGTCATCTCCGTTTCGCCGTATCAGCATCAAGTTCGATTCGCTGCGACATGAACGAAGAAGTGCACGGCCTGAAGAGGCTTCTTGATATCTGGGCCAAGGCAGTAGCGGGCACGAGTCTGCCGCAGCCGCCGCTATACAACGGGCCGGACGCCAGATTTCACCGGATGGTCGAGCACTCGGGCGACGTCGAGCCGGGAGCCGCCTTTGTCGCGCGTGTGCGCCCGACTGGCGATGGCCATCCATACATCGCACACGCGGTAAGCCGCGGGGCAACACTCGTCATCGGCCAGCGACCGGCCCCAGATGAGCTCGGCGTCCCCTACCTGCAGGTTGAGGATTCGGCCGTCGCCGCGGCGTGGCTGGCGGCTGCTGCCGCCGGCTTTCCCGGCCGAGAGCTACTCGTCATCGGCGTCACGGGCACCGACGGGAAGACGACAACGGCCAACCTGATCTTTTCGATCCTACAGGCGGCTGGGATACGCACCGGCCTGCTGAGCACGATCCGTGCCGTGATCGGGGAAGTGGAAGAACCCCTGGCGCTGCACGTGACGACCCCGGAGGCTCCGGTTGTGCAGCGCTATTTGCGCCGCATGGTCGACGCCGGGCTGACACACGTCGTGGTCGAGGCAACGAGCCACGGGTTGGCACAGCACCGCGTCGACGCCATCGATTACAACGTCGCTGTGGTCACCAACATCACGCACGAACACCTCGACTACCACAGCAGCTATGAGGCGTATTACGCTGCGAAAGAACGGCTCTTCCGGATGTTGGCCGCGGAGTGGCCGCGGGACGGGGGCCGGCCGCGCAAGGAGCGGCAGCCGCGCACAGCGGTCCTGAACCGTGATGACGAGAGTTACGCACGGCTGGCGGCCATTCCTATCGCCCAGCAGCGGACCTATGGCCTGCTTGGCCCGGCCGATGTCAGCGCTCGCGAGATCGTCTACGGCGCCGCAGCAACCCATTTCCAGCTTGCTCTCCCCGGACAGGAGCTGCCGGTTGCCGCCCATCTCGTCGGGGACTTCAACGTATACAACATGCTGGCAGCGGCAGCGACCGCCACGGCTCTTGCGATCCCGGCGCCGGCGGTGAAGCGCGGTCTGGAGAGCGTGGAGCAGCTCAGCGGGAGGATGGAGCGCATTGACGAGGGCCAGCCCTTCCTGGTAATCGTCGACTTCGCCCATACGCCGAATGCGTTGGGGCGTGCTATCGAAGCCGCAAGACGAATGATTACGCCCGCTGGCCGCGTCATCACTGTTTTCGGCAGCGCCGGCCTGCGTGACGTGGCGAAACGGCGCATGATGGCCGGCCTGTCGGCGCGAAACGCTGACCTGACTGTGTTGACTGCCGAGGACCCACGGACAGAATCATTGGCAAGCATTCTGGAGATGATGGCTGCGGCCTGCCGCGACGCCGGCAGTGTCGAGAATGAGACGTTCTGGCGGATCGCCGATCGCGGGCAAGCGATTTACCATGCCCTGGCGCTAGCCGAACCGCAGGACGTCGTCGTCATTTGCGGTAAGGGACACGAGCAGTCGATGGCCTTCGGCACGACCGAATATCCCTGGGATGACCGCGAGGCAAGCAGAGTGGCCTTACGGCACCTGATGGCCGGTGAACCGATGCCTGACCTCGGCCTCCCAACGTACGGTGCCTGAGGAGCAGCGAAGGGTCATTGTACGCTACTCCCAGATCATGCTATAACAGCGTCGTGTCAGAGGACAACAATCCTGGAGTGATTATGTTAACTGAAATCGATTATGTGCTCGGCCGCATCCGCCGTAACCATGGCCTCGAGCATGCAACCATTCACATGCTCAGCGAGCGGCACAAGAACTTTAGCGCACAGGGCGATTCGAACCATCGCGGGTTTAATCTCAACATCTACGGTGAAGTCAGCGAAGATGACGTGCGCGCGGCAGTTGAAGAAGCGTACCGGCGGTTGAAGAGCGGTGAGCATCACCTGGCGGTCCATCCCAACTGCGGAACGGTGCTGCTGACGACTGCCGCCATGGGTGCTCTCGCATCGCAGACGGCCTTTGGCCTTGAGCAGCGCCGCCAGGGCCGGCGCACGATGGACATGAATGTTTTCTTCAACGGGCTACCGGGAGCGATTTTGGCTGGCGTGCTCAGCCTGATCCTCTCTCGGCCGGTTGGCATGGCGCTCCAGGAGAAGCTAACGACGGAGGGGGATATCGGTGACCTTGAAGTCGTGAGCGTCAGACGGATCCGGCCGTCGCTGGTCACGCGTATCTTTCAGCTGCTCCTGACACCGGGCAAAGATCTCCAGGTCCGGGCCTATCGGGTGGAGACAGCCGGCTGACGATAGTATGTTCTACATTTTCCACGGGGATGATGCGTTTTCGCAGCGAGAGACGCTGGCCGAGTTGCTTGCCAGGTTGGGTGATCCATCGCTGCTCGAGTTAAACACGACGCATCTGCCGGGCAGCGCGAGCTTCGGGGAGCTGCGCGAGGTTTGCGATGTGGTTCCCTTCCTGGCACCGGTCCGCCTCGTAATCGTCGAAGAGATGTTTACCGGCGCGAATGGACGTGACGTTGTGGAGGAGCTGCTCGCCTATCTGCCTCACCTGCCGGAGACGACCCGCCTCGTGTTCCTCGAGTCCCAGGCGCTGCGCAGTAACCATCGTCTCTTACGGCTTGCGGAGGAGGCAGAGAACGGCTTCGCGCGCCGGTTCAATCGTCCGGAAGGGGCGGCGCTGAGCCGCTGGATAGAGCAGCGTGTGAAGAGCCACGGGGGGAAAGCAACGCCGCAGGCGCTTCACTCGCTTGCCGTCAATATCGGCAACAATCTGGCGCTCCTCGACAACGAGATCGAGAAACTCGTGTTGTTTCGCGGCGAGGAGGCGGTTGAAGCGGAGGACGTCGCCTTGCTGAGCCCGCACGTAGCGGAAGCGAGTATCTTCGAGCTCGTCGATGCTCTCGGCAGCCGAAACGGGCGCCAGGCAGCGATCCTCCTTAGCCAGAAGCTGGCTGAAGGCGCGGATCCGTTTTATCTGTTCGCGATGATCGTGCGCCAGTTTCGCCTCCTGATACAGGTCAAGGAACTGGCAGACGAC
>JAVVFG010000114.1:0-10535 GCA_032260445.1 Anaerolineae bacterium
GCGGGTACTGCCATGGCCGAAGCGTGGATGGATCGCGGCCTCGACGTCCTCATCGTCTATGACGACCTCTCCAAGCATGCGTGGGCCTACCGTGAAATGTCCCTGATCCTGCGCCGCCCGCCGGGCCGCGAAGCGTATCCTGGTGACATCTTCTCGCTGCACAGCCGCCTCCTGGAACGGGCCGTGCGCCTGCGCGACGATTTCATTATCGTGCGCAAGGGTACGGAACTGACGGCGGAAACGGAAGGTGTGGACGGCCGCGTCTACTTTGGCAACGCGGATCGGGACGAAGCGCAAGAGGCGCTGGAAGCGCTGGACAACCCGGACGAGTATGAGGTGGTCAAGGTTCCGGGTACGGGGGGCTCGCTGACGGCGCTACCGATCATCGAAACGCTGCTGGGCGACGTGTCGGCGTACATTCCGACGAACGTCATCTCGATCACCGACGGCCAGATTTTCCTGGAGACCGACCTGTTTAACCAGGGCCAACGGCCGGCAATCAACACCGGTCTCAGCGTGTCGCGCGTGGGTAGCGATGCGCAGCGCAAGGCAATGAAGAAGGTGGTCGGCAGCCTGAAAGCTGACCTGGCCCAGTATCGCGAGCTGGCAGCATTTGCGCAGTTTGGCTCGGATCTCGATCGCGCGACACAGCGGCAGCTGGATCGGGGGGCGCGCTTGATGGAAGTTCTCAAGCAGCCGCAGTACGAGCCGTACTCACTTGCCCACGAGGTCATGCTGATTTATGCGAGCACGCGCGGCTTTCTGGATTCCGTGCCCGTCGACGCTGTCGTGCAGTGGAAGGAGGATTTCCTGCACTACATGGACACGGCCCGGCCGGAGATCGGGCAGGCAATCGCCACGACTTACCAGTTTAGCGATGAGACGGAGACGGCCCTACGCGAGGCGGTACAAGACTTCAACGCCGGCTGGTCGCCCTCCGAATCGTAAGCGGCAGGAGAGTTCATGGCTACTGAACGCGAGCTCAATAATCGTATCCGCAGCGTGCGCAACATCTCGCAAGTGACAAGCGCGCTGGCAGCGGTTTCGGCAGCAAAAGCAAGTAAGGCACAGAAACAAGTACAGGCTTCGCGCGACTACGCCGCCAAGGCCTATGCGATCCTCGTCAACCTCGCTTCGCAACCAGGCGCGGGGGAAACGGCCCATCCGTTACTGACAGCCCGCACCGAGATCAAGAACAGCGCGGTCATACTGATTACAGGCGATCGGGGCCTGGCGGGCGCTTATAACGCAAATATCGTGGCGTTCACGGAGCGCTTCATCCGCGCGCTACCCCACGAAACGCAGATCATCGCCGTGGGCCGGAAGGGGCGCGACCTGATGGTGCGCCGCGGCTACAACGTGATCGCCTCTTTCGACGGCATCGCCGACGAGCCGACGATTTTCGACATTGCCCCGATTGCCGACATCGCCATCAACGACTATCTGTCGGGCAAGGTGGACGACGTTTTTGTCGCTTACACTGACTTTGTCAGCCTGGTGCAGCGCGATCCCACGGTGACGCAGCTTCTGCCGTTGAAGCCACTGGATTTGGAAGAGATGGCGGTTTCCGAGTTTGTCGCGGACGTCGACGTGGACCTGGCGGCAAGCCAGATCTACAGCTACGAACCGAGTGCCGAGGCGCTGCTCAACGAGATCGTGCCGCGCTTTACGGAGCTGCAGATCTACCAGGCTGTGCTGGAGGCAAAAGCCAGTGAGCACAGCGCGCGTATGGTGGCGATGAACAATGCCACCGATAACGCGGCGGAACTGATCGACTTCTTGATTCTGGAAAGAAACAAAGCACGCCAGACGGGTATTACCAATGAGATCTTGGATATCGTCGGCGGTGCAGAAGCGCTTAGAAGCTAAACCTGGAGGAAACGAATGGCTAGTGGCACAGTAAGCGCCATCCGTGGCGTGGTTGTAGATGTAGCATTCCCTGCCGGTCAGATGCCGGAGATTTATGACGCGTTGGAGATCAACCGGGAAGACGGCAATGTGCTGGTGCTCGAAGTGCAGCAGCAGCTTGGCGAAGGTTTGATCCGGAGCGTGGCCATGGGCTCCACTGATGGCCTGGCGCGCGGTACAGCCGTACACGATACCGGCTCCCCCATCACTGTACCCGTAGGTCCTAAGACGCTCGGGCGTATCTTCAACGTCGTCGGCGAAGCGATCGACGGTATGCCTACTCCGGAAACGGAGCTGAAGTACGCCATTCACCGGCCAGCGCCCGAATTCGAAGACCAGTCCGCGGAATCACAAACGTTCGAGACGGGGATGAAGGTGCTCGATCTGCTCGCTCCCTTGCTTCTTGGTGGTAAGACCGGTGTCTACGGCGGCGCCGGTGTGGGCAAGACTGTGCTGATCTCGGAGCTGATCCGCGCCGTGGCAACCGCCCACGAAGGCGTTTCGGTGTTTGCCGGGGTCGGCGAGCGCACGCGCGAAGGCACGGATATGTACTATGAGCTTCAGGACTACGGCGTGCTCGACTCAGTGGCCATGGTCTTTGGCCAGATGAACGAGCCGCCGGGCGTGCGCCTGCGCGTGGCACTGACGGGCCTGACGATGGCGGAGTATTTCCGCGATGAAGGGCGCGACGTGTTGCTGTTCATCGACAACATCTTCCGCTACGTGCTTGCCGGCTCGGAGATGTCCGCGTTGCTCGGCCGGATGCCGAGTGCGGTGGGTTACCAGCCGAACCTGGCGGCGGAGATGGGAGCGCTGCAGGAGCGGATCACGTCGACGCGGCGTGGCTCGATCACCTCGATGCAGGCGATTTACGTACCTGCCGACGACTATTCGGACCCGGCGCCGGTGGCGACGTTCGCGCACTTGGACGCGGTGATCACGCTGGAGCGCAGTGTCTTCTCCAAGGGTATCTTCCCGGCAGTAGACCCGCTCAGCTCCAGCAGCCGGGCGCTGCAGCCGACGATCGTCGGCGAAGAACACTACCGGACCGCACGCGAAGTTAAAGAGGTTTTGCAGACCTACAAGGACCTGCAAGACATCATCGCCATTCTCGGTATCGACGAGCTGAGCGAAGACCAGAAGCTGCTGGTGGCGCGGGCACGCAAGATGGAGCGTTTCCTGGGCCAGCCGATGTTTGTGGCCGAGAAGTTCCACGGCTTGCAGGGGCAGTATGTGTCTGTCGAGGAGACGGTACGCGGTTTCCGCGAGATCCTGGACGGCAAGCATGATGATCTGCCTGAGCAAGCGTTCTATATGGTCGGGACGATTGACCAGGCCGTCGAAAAGGCTGAACGTCTGCGCGCCGAAGCGTAAAGTCTGTTTGCGGCGACCGGCGTTGCCCCGGACATACAGAGTAGGTGAGTTACTATGCCACTACAGTGTGATGTCGTCACACAGGAACGAACTGTTTTCAGCGAGCAGGTAGATGCGGTGAATCTGCCCAGCCCGGAAGGGCGGATGGGGATTCTGCCAAACCACATGGTGATGCTGACGGCGCTGGACTTTGGCGAAGTGATCATCCGGCGCGGTGGCGAAGAAGAGTACTTTGCCATCGGCGGTGGCTTTGCCGAAATCCTACCGCACAAGGTCACGATCCTGGCTGACTCCGCCGAATTCGCCGAAGAGATTGATGTGGACCGTGCGCAGCGAGCGCGCGACGAGGCCGAGCAGGCAATGCGCGAAGGTGTCGTCGTCGATAGTGAACGGTATGCACAGATTGAGGCGGCGCTGCGCCGCGCGCAGGTGCGTATCGACGTTGGGCTGCGGCGCAGGGGTGGGGCTCGCCGCCCGCGCGCGATGCCTGCTGGCCGGCCGGAGCGCGTAGAAGACGAGGATAGGGAGTAAGCGTGAGCGTCTTACAGTCACGGATCGCCATCGACCTGGGGACGATCAACGTGCTTGTGCACGATCAGGGGCGCGGCGTGGTTCTGCAAGAGCCGTCGGTCGTTGCCTTGCGTAACGACGGCGACCGCACGGTCATCGTCGAAGTGGGTCGCGCCGCGCGCGACATGTACGGGCGCACACCAGAAGAGATTGAGGTGATGCGGCCGCTGCGCGATGGCGTCATCGCCGACTATTTCGTGACGGAGGCGATGCTGCGCTACTTCATCCAGAAGGTGGCCGGCCGGTTTAACCTGCGCAAGCCGATCGTGATGATCAGTGTGCCGTATGGCGTGACGAGCGTGGAGCGGCGCGCGGTGCGCGAGGCGGGCCTGGCAGCCGGGGCGCGCGAGGTGCACCTGATTCCGGAACCGCTTGCCGCGGCGATTGGCGCCGGGCTGCCGGTGGGCACGCCAACGGGGAACATGGTCGTCGATCTGGGCGGCGGTTCGACGGAGGCTGCCGTGGTCTCGATGAACGGGATCGTCTGCGCCGAATCCGTGCGCGTCGGCGGCGTCCATCTGGACGAGGCGATCATAAGCTACATCCGCAAGAAGTACAATCTGGTCGTTGGCGAGCCGACGGCGGAGGCGATCAAGGTCAAGATCGGCGCTGCTGGCGAGCTGCGCGAGCGGCTGGAGATGAGCATCCAGGGGCGCGATCAGGTGGCAGGGCTGCCACGAACGATCAACTTGACGAGCGATGAGGTGGCTGAAGCGCTGCAGGAGCCGCTGGCGGCGATCGTCAACGTGATTCGCGCTGTGCTGGCGAAGACGCCGCCGGAGTTATCCTCGGATATTATCGACCGCGGTATGGCGCTCACGGGTGGTGGGGCGCTGCTGCGCGAGATCGACACGATGCTGACGCAGGAGACCGGGGTGCCGGCTTATGTGGCGGACAACCCGATTGCCTGTACGGCACTCGGCGCGGGCAAAGCGCTCACAGAGCTCCCCCTCCTGCAGCGCAGTCTTACTCTGCAATAAAGAGGAGGGCCCCTTCTGGAGAGAGGGCCTTTTCTGTTTAGCGCTCCAGATAGTAGGTCATGCGCTGTAGCTGGACGACGGGATCGCTGTACTGCACGTGGACCTGGTCGGGGACGGCAAGGGTGAGCGGCGCATAGGTCAGAATGGCGGTGATGCCGGCCTCGACAAGCCGGTTGGTTATTTCCTGGGCAGCGGAAGCGGGGACGGCGATGATGGCGATCTGTACGTTCTCGCGCCGGATGGTGGCTTCTAGCTCGGCGACATCCTGAACAAGCACGCCGCCAACCTCTGTGCCGATCTTCGCGGGATCGCTGTCGAAAATCCAGGCGACGTGAAATCCGCGGGGGCGGAAGCCGCCATAACTGGCCAAGGCATGGCCGAGAAAACCAGCGCCGATGAGGGCCACAGGCCACTCCTGATCGAGCTTGAGGATGCGCTGGAGCTGCTCGTGCAGATAGCTGATGTGGTAGCCAGTGCCCTGTTTACCGAACTCGCCAAAGTGGGAAAGGTCTTTGCGAATCTGAGCCGAGCTAATGCCCAGCAGCTCCCCTAACTCCTGCGAGGAGGTGGTTACCTTATGGCCCTGTTTGGCCAAGCGGCTCAGAGCTTGCAGGTAGATCGGCAGACGGCTGATGACAATGTCTGGAATTGCATTGGCCACTTGTGTTACGCCCTCCACGCAGATGTAGGATAGGATGCTCTGGATAAGGAACGGCCTGCGGGCAGCGGTGTCGCTGCCAGCTCGTGTAACATTTCACAATTTTAACATAAGGGCAGATGGGCGACAACCTAAGTGTGTGATAAATTTCACCGGTAGCGGCGGCGTTGCCCAGGGAGATGCTCATATAATCGGCAAGCTAGAGCGGTGGCAGGCCATACCAGGAACTGTGGGCCAGCCACGCTTTTCTGTCAATAACACAGGGGTACTGCATGCGTAAAGGGATTGTCATTGTCGTCATCCTCGTTGTCCTGGGAGCAGCCGGCGCGTACGCGTTTGCGCAACAAAATGCGCGCGAACAGGCGGGCTTCGAAATCCTGCGCCAGGCCGAGGTGCGGCGCGATACGATCCAGGCGACGGTTGGGGCAACGGGGTCTATCGAGCCGGAAGCACTGGTTTCGCTCACGTTCGGCACTAGTGGTACGCTGCAGCAGTTGAACGTTGTGCGGGGGCAACAGGTCCAGGCCGGGGACGTGCTGGCAACGCTGAACAGTGGTGAGTTAGCGCTCCTCCTGCAGCAGGCTGAGGATTCGCTGCGCATTCAGGAGTTAACTCTGGCGCAGCGGCGAAACGCGGAGGGATCGGAGGCGCAACTGCAGGCAGCGCAGGCTGACGTCGATGCCGCTGCCGGGAATCTGGCGATAGCGGAGGCAGGCGTGGAGGCCGCGGAAGCGGCGGTGTCGCAAGCACAGGCACAGGTGGGGCAGCTAACGGCGGGCGCCGATGCGGGCGAGACCGCCTCAGCGGAAGCAAACGTAGCTGCGCGGCGCGCGGAATTTCTGGCGCTGCGCACGCAATACGACGAGCTAACAAATGCCGGGGTCGGCGGGGTCCCAGAAGAAAATCTACGGAGGCAAAAAGATGCAGCGGAAGCCGCGCTCGCGGCGGCAGAGGCACAGCTAACGGCGATCCAGAGTGGCGCCCGGCCGGCCGATCTGCAGGCGGCCTATGCGGGAGTGGCCTCAGCTCAGGCCAACCTGGCCTCGGCGCAAGGGCAGGTGTTGGTTGCCCAGGCGAATCTGCAGCGTGCTCAAGCGGCGCTGGCCCAGCTGCAGGAACCGCCGACGGAAGATGAAATTGCCGTTCTGGAGGCGCAGGTAGCGGCCGCCCAGACCAACGTGGAGCTCGCCGAGCTGCGGCTGCAGCAGGCGATCATTAAAGCGCCGATCGACGGCAAAGTCGCCAATATTCTCGTCGCCGCCGGCGAACAGGCGACGCCAGGAGCACCGGCTATCGTGCTTGTGAATGAGGAGGCTTTCCACCTCGAGGTGAGCGTCGACGAAATCGACATTGACCAGATTACCATCGGCCAACCGGTCGAGATCACGCTCGATGCGCTGGAAGATACCGTGGTGCAGGGGGAAGTGGTCGACGTGGCGCCAACCGCGGTGGAAGGCGGGGTCGGCGTCGTGACGTATCTCGTGACGATCAATATTGACGCCGGCGACGTACCGTTGCGTCCGGGCATGACGGCGAATGCCTCGATTGTCGTGCGCGAGATTGAAGAGGTGCTCATCGTTCCTAACTGGGCGGTCCGTCTGGATCGCGAGAGTGGCGCGGCGTTCGTCAACCAGCTGCTGCCGGACGGTCGCGTGGAAGAGGTCGTGGTAGAGATTGGCCTGCGCAACGAACAGGTGAGCGAGCTGGTGAGTGGGCTGGACGCCGGGGACGTCGTCGTCGTCACCGACGAGCGTGAAGGCTTTAACTTCTTCGGGGGGTTGTAGGCGATGGAGGCGAAGAGCAACGGCCGGCCAATCATCCAGATTCGCGATCTCGCCAAGATTTATGAGATGGGGGAGCACCGGGTCTATGCATTGAACGGCGTGAGCATGGACGTGCATGAAGGGGAGTTTGTGGCGATCATGGGGCCGTCTGGCTCGGGTAAGTCGACGATGATGAACATGCTGGGGGCGCTCGACCAGCCGACAAGTGGCACGTACCTTCTCGACGGCACGGATGTGAGCCGGCTGAGCGACGACCGGCTGGCAGAGATCCGTAACCGCAAGATTGGCTTTGTCTTCCAAAACTTCAACCTCTTGTCGCGGACGCCAGCCCTGCAACAGGTAGAGCTGCCGCTGATCTATGCCGGGGCGCGGCAGCGGCACACACGTGCGCGCGAGGCGCTAGAGCTGGTGGGGCTCGGTGACCGCTTGAGCCACAAGCCAAGCGAGCTATCGGGCGGGCAACAACAGCGGGTGGCGATCGCGCGCGCGCTGGTCAACGAGCCGGCGATTATCCTCGCCGACGAGCCCACGGGAAACCTGGACAGCCATTCGGGCACGGAAGTGATGCAGGTGTTCCAAAGGCTGAACCAGGAACAGGGGATCACGGTTATTTTCGTCACGCACGATCCGTGGATCGCGCGGCACACGCGGCGGGTGGTGATGCTGGCTGACGGTAAAATCGTGCGCGACGAGCCGATTGAAGCGCCTTTGGTAGCCGGCGCGTCAGAAAGGCCCTCAGAGACGGCGCTGGACTAGGGTGGCGATGAACCTGCGCGAGAATGTGCGCCTGGCGCTGATCGCCCTAAGGGCGAACAAGCTGCGCTCTTTTCTCACCATGCTGGGCATGATTATCGGGGTGGCGGCGGTGATCACGCTCATCTCGGTAGGAAGGGGCGTCGAGCTGTTTGTCGCCGAGCAGTTCCAGGGTCTGGGCAATAATCTTCTCTTCGTCTTTCCGGGCCAGATCCGGCCGGACGGCCCTCCACGGCAGCGACGTGCGGGGCTGACAAACGACGACATCCGTGCGCTGTCCGACCCGTTGCTGGTGCCGGATTTGCTTCGCGTGGCGCCGGAGTATACACGCTCAGCGATGGTCACGCGTGGTCGCTACGAGACGCGAACCAGTATCAGTGGCACGAGCGTGGACTTTCCCGAGGTGCGCAACTTCAGACCGGTGGCCGGAAGCTTTTTCGACGAGGTAGATGAGACGGCAGCGGCGCGCGTGGCGGTACTGGGGCAGACGGTCTACGAGCAGCTATTTCCCAACGGGGATCCGCCTGTGGGCGAGACGATCAAGATCAACAACGTCAATTTCCGGGTTATCGGGTTGATGGAAGAGAAAGGAGGATCTGGCTTTAACGATCAGGACAACCTGGTGCTGGTGCCGTTGAACACGGCGCAGCGGCGCCTCTTTCCGGCACGCCGCTCGGATGGCAAGATGCGCATCGACCTGATCTACGCCCAGATCACCGACAGCGCACGGCAGGAAGCGGCGATCGTGCAGATGGAGCTCGCACTGCGCGACAGCCATCGCCTGGCATTCGACGAAGAGAACGATTTCACCGTGCTGAGCCAGGCGGAGATCATCAGCGCCTTCGCGCAGGTGACGAGTGTGTTGACCACGTTCCTCGCTGTCATTGCCGGGATCAGCCTGCTGGTGGGTGGTATCGGCATTATGAACATCATGCTGGTGAGCGTCACGGAGCGAACCCGGGAGATCGGGCTGCGCAAAGCGGTTGGGGCGAAACAGGGAGATATTCTGTGGCAGTTCCTGACGGAGGCAGTGACGATAGCGATGGTCGGCGGGGCAATCGGCCTGCTGGTGGGCGCGGGCGGCACGGTGGTCATCGGCAGCCTGTCGGATAGCCTTAGCCCCACTCTGGCCTGGGGTTCGGTTGTGCTGGCAATCGGATTTTCGGCAGCGGTCGGGCTCTTCTTTGGCATCTTTCCGGCGCGGCGGGCGGCGCGCCTGAATCCGATCGACGCGTTGCGTTATGAGTAGGATGCTGCGCCGATGAAGCTGTGGGTGAACTTCCAGGTGGCGCTACGCGGGCTGCGGGCGAATAAGCTACGCGCGACGCTGACGATGCTGGGCATCATGATTGGCGTGGCGGCGGTCATTACGCTGTTGAGCATCGGGGATGGGGTGACCCGTTATGTGGCCGATCAGTTTGTCGGGTTGGGGACGAATCTGGTTTTCCTGCTGCCACAAGATGATCCGAACCGCAGCGAATCGAGCCTGACGGTACGCGATGCGGAGATGCTGAGCGATATCGCCGTGGTGCCGCGCGCGGCAGCGGTGGCGCCGGTGGTCATCCGCAGCGACGAGCTGCAGTATGAGGGCAACAACTGGGAGACGACGATCACGGCGACGCGGCCGGAGTATGGCCCGATGCGCGGCTACAAGATTGATCGCGGCCGTTACTTTAACGAGAACGATTATCTCGGGCGCTCGCGCGTGGTTGTGATGGGAGCAGAGACAGCAACTGAGCTCTTTCCAGGAGACGTCGATCCGCTACTGGCGACGATCAAGATCCGGGGGATCAACTTCCAGGTAGTTGGCATCCTCGAGGAAAAGGGGGGCGGTGCGTTTGGCAGCCAGGATGACCTGGCGCTAGTGCCGCTGAGCACGGCCCAGGAGCGACTGTACAATACACGCAGCCGGACGACGGGCCAGCCGCTTGTCGATCTCATCCTGATTGAGGCCGTCACGAGTAACGACGTGCAAGAGGTCCTGGTGGATGCGTCGACGGCTTTGCGCCAGGCACACAACATTACGTTCCGCGATGAGGATGATTTTCTGGCGCTAACCCAGCAAGACTTTCTCAGCGCGTTCGGCGCAGTGACGAGTGTCCTGACGCTGTTTCTGGGGGCGATCGCCAGCATCTCGCTCCTGGTCGGGGGTATTGGCATCATGAATATTATGTTGGTCAGCGTCACAGAACGGACGCGGGAGATCGGGTTGCGCAAAGCTGTCGGCGCGCGCAAGCGGGATATCCTGGCGCAGTTCCTTACCGAAGCGGTGGTGCTCGCGGTATTAGGCGGGCTGTTGGGGATACTCCTCGGGTGGCTGGGCGCGGCGTCCGTGCAGATAGCTGTGCCCGACCTCGACACCTCGCTTAGGGCCAGCTCCGTGCTTCTGGCGGTTGGTTTTTCGGTCGGCGTCGGCCTCTTCTTCGGAATCTATCCGGCTTCGCGGGCAGCAGCGCTACACCCCATTGAGGCGCTACGCTTCGAGTAGGCGCCAGCTCTGGTTAGTTA
>JAVVFG010000115.1:0-10478 GCA_032260445.1 Anaerolineae bacterium
GCCGCGTGCGGTGGTGCCGGCTCTGATCAATCCGTCACCGGCGCGCGCGCTGGGGCTGGTCCCGGCGCTGCTGGCGCTGCCGGCGCTTGGCGGTCTGTGGCGGTGGCGCGACGGGCGGCGGCGCCAGGTGGCCTTTTTTGGCTCGGCCGTGCTGGCCTACGTGTCGCTGACGACCGCGGCTTCGGCGCCCGTGTGGGCTACCGTTCCGCTGCTGGAATTTGTGCAGTTCCCGTGGCGGCTGCTGGGGCCGGCGGCAATCGCGCTGGCGATGGTGCTGGCGGCGGCCGTGGATGTGGTGGCGAGCGTGGTGGCAAAAAAGCGGGCGCGGTCGCGGTCGCTGATCGCCGGCGTGGCGATCATCCTACTCGTGCTCTCTGCGCTCTTCTGGTTTGACCCGCGCTACTGTGGCGGATTGGAGAATCCGCAAATAGAGGATCTGGCCGGGTACGAGGAGGCAACTGGGACAATCGGGACGACGGCGAAAGGGGAGTATCTGCCGCGCACCGTGGAGCGGTACCCGCCGCCTGAGGGGCAGGCGCCGGCTCGCTTTGCCGCGGCAACGCTGCCGCCGGGAGTGGAGCTCTTAGAGACGACCGATAGCCTGCTGCGGGCGCGCGCTGTTGTGGAAGCGGCTGAGCCGGTGCAGCTAACGGCCAATCTGTTTGCCTATCCAGGCTGGCAGGCAACGGTGGATGGGGAGCTGGTGGCGATTACGCCGGAGGCGGCGTATGGGCGCGTGACGTTGCCGCTGCCAGCGGGACGCCATGAAGTGGCGCTGCGCTTCAGAGAGACGCCGCTGCGGCTGGGTGCGGATATCGTCTCAGGGGCCGCGCTGCTGTTCGTCGCCGCCCTGCTGGCACGTGCACGGCGGAAGGAGAGGGAACGGGGCGCGGCAGGGGGCAGGCAGCAGGAAGGCTTTCTCCTGCTCGGGATCGCGCTGTTCGGGCTGGTGGCGGTGCTGCCGCGGCTGCAGACGCCGCTGGCACGCGCGGGGCTGCGGGATGGCGCGCTGCGCGGCCTGCAGGAGGGACGCGATGTGCGCTACCACGGCGGGATGCGCCTGCTGGGCTTCAGTGGTTCGGCACAGGAGCCGGTTCCGGCCGGCGAGCGGGTGCGCTATGATCTGTTCTGGACAGTGACGGAAAGCCCGGCGCGCGACTACCAGAGCACCTTGCAACTCGCCGGTCCTGATGGGCAGTGGTGGAGCAGCAAGGAGACGGAGCGGCCGCGTGCGTTTCGCGCGCCGCGGCCCACGTCGACGTGGCAGCCCGGGCAGTACGCCATGGATAGCCATCTGCTGGCAGCCTTGCCGGGGACGCCCCCAGGCCTCTATGAGGTGCGGCTGCTGCTGTTTGACCGGGAGAGCCTGCAGCCGGCGCCCGTGGTTGGGAGCGGAGAGCAGACGGTCACGTTGGGGCAGATCGAGATAGGCCGGCCGCGCCGGCCGGCAAACGTGGACGAGCTGCAGCCGCAATACGTGGCGTCGCATTCGTGGTCGCCCCTGCGCCTACTGGGCTACAGCCTGGATCGCAGCGAGGCTGCGCCGGGCGAGCCGTTCCTCATGACGTTGTTCTGGCAGGCGGAGACGGCACCGGTTGAGGATTTCACCTTGGAGCTGTCCCTGCTGACGGCAGGGAACGATGTGGTGTTTACACGCCGCCTGCCGCCGGTGCGCGCCGGCTTTCCGACGAGTGCGTGGGAGCAGGGCGACGTATGGCGCGCCCAGCATCTGTTGCGGCTGCCGCCGGGCCTGGAGAGCGGGGTATATCGCTGGCGGCTGGCGCTGTGCCGCGGCGCGGGATGCCAGCCGGTTGGGGAACCTCTTGATCTCGGTGCCCTCGCCGTCGACGCACCCGAGCGCCGCTACGACGTTCCGCAGCTGGCGCTGCCGCTGGGGGAGCAAGTGGGAGAGGTGGCGACGTTGTTGGGGGCCAACGTGGCTCAGGAGGTGCTCGCGCCGGGGGGCACGCTAGATGTGGCGCTCATCTGGCGCGCGGAAGCGGAGACGCACACGAGCTACCGGGTCTTTGTGCATCTGTCAGGGCCGGACGGCTCGGTGACCAGCCAGTCGGACGGCGAGCCGGCGCGCTGGGCGCGCCCGACAACGGGGTGGCTGCGGGGTGAGATCGTCGTCGACGAACACGAGCTGGCGCTGCCCGGCGAGCTTGCCGCGGGCACCTACCAGCTTGTCGCTGGACTATACGAAGCAGAAAGTGGCCGTCGCTTACCCTTACTGCATGGCGAGGATGCGGTGACGATCAGACTCTTTGAGGTGGGCGCTGCGCCGTAATCAGGGGAGCGTGAAGCTGCACTCCCCATCGCAAACAGCGATCTGCGTCTCGCGGTAGTAGATGGGGAACGATTGTTTCCAAAAAATGTCGCGGCTGTGCCGCGTGACGCGCGCCCCCACGGCGGCGCAGTCGACGTTGGGCGCGTCGGGATTCCCCTGTTGTTTCCATACTGTGACGCATTCACCCGGAGCGAGGGAGACGATCTCCCACTCGACGCCGCGCACCGCATTCTCGCCTTCGCCAAGCTGCAGCCCGGCAAGGCGCAGATCGGAACCTGTGGCGTTGACCAAGAACAGGCTATCTTCGCCGCGCGTGACGACGGTGATCGCCTCGTCGGGAGCAACCGCGGCAGGTGGTGCTGTGGGTGACGGCTCTCGTGGCGTTGGCGTAGCAGCGGTGGGCGTCGCGACGGGGCGTGTGGCGTCAGACGCACCGGTGGCCTCTCCGGTGACAAGCGGCATGGCCAGCTCATCTTCTGGTTGCGTGCCCCAGTTGGAGAGGAGGGCGAGCGCGCCCACCAGGCAAAGCAAGAGGAGGATGCTGGCGCCCCAAAGGATGCGCATGTTGTGCCGTTCTGGCTGGGCGGGAGGTGCGCTGGGGGCCTGGTCGGTGGGCGGGGGTTGGGCGGCGACGATAGGTTGGGCGGCGGCGGCTGATTCGACGGCCGTGGCAGGCTGGGCAGTTGCTGCCGGCAGGGCGGCGGGCCGGGCCGGGGTGGTGGGCATGGTAGCCGGGCGGGCGCGCGTCATGGCGGCGGGAGAGCGGCCCTGTGCGTCGTAGACTTCGGTAACGCGCTCGCTGAGGCTGCGCGTCGGGCTGATGACCGTGGTCGACGGCCGGCCGGCGAGCGCCTCCTCCAGGGCGCGCGACAGAGCCGCACCGTTCTGGAAGCGCTCGCCCGGCTCCCTGGCCATCGCCTTGCGGATGACGGCGGCGACGGCCGGGTCAATGTCGGGACGCTGCTGCCGGGGATCGGGCGGGGGCTGGTTGAGGCGCTGCAAGGCGATTTCAAGCGGCCGCTGGCCGGTGAAGGGCAAGGCGCCGGTGAACATCTCGTAAAGCACAACGCCTAACGAGTACAGGTCGCTGTGCGGGCCAACCTCGGCCGAAGAGGTCACCTGTTCAGGGGAAATGTATTGGGGGGTACCGAACGTCTCGCCGATCGTCCCGGTCGTGGTCAACAAGGCCAGGCCAAAGTCGGTAAGGTAGGCCTGTCCGGCCCGATCTAGAAGGATATTGGAGGGCTTGACATCGCGGTGGATAATCTCTTTGCGATGGGCGTAATCGAGGGCGGCACCGACATCGCGCACGATGGCGAGGGCCTCTTGCGGTGGCATGAACAACCCTTCGTGCCGGTAACTGTCGAGGATGGTGCCCAAATCTGCGCCTTCGACGTACTGCATCGCCATGTAGAGCAGGCGGTCAGTTTCGCCGTAGCGGTAGAGACGGACGATGTGGGGATGCTCGAGGCGGGCGATGGCCTGGGCCTCGCGCTCAAAACGGTCGATGTAGGCAGGCTCCTCGCGGAAGGGGCGATCGATAACCTTAATCGCTACGTAACGCTTGAGCCGGACGTCTTCGCCAAGGTAGATGCGTGCCATCCCACCCTGGCCGAGCAGGGCGAGAATGCGGTACTCGTCCAGCTGGCGGTTGGTCAGCGTGTCGCCAGCGTCGCTCACGGGATGGTTACCTCACAGAAGCCAGCGGCGATCTCGCAGCGCCCCACCTCAACGCCGTCCCAGAAGACGGCGAAATGGGTGATGCCCTCGCGTGCACGCCAGAAGGTGATGTCCTCGTTGGCCTCAGGTGTCATGAAAGCATTGTAATCGCCACACTCGCCGGGAACAAACGTCATCTCCCGGTTGATCAGGTGCAGCCGGTCACAATTGCCGGGATGCAAGAAGGGATAGTATACGGCCCAGCGCTCGCCGGAGAAGCTGTAGCCGGCCGGGCTACCACCGGCATCGAGGGCGTCAAAGCGCAGGAAGCTGACTTCAATCTCGGTGTTGTTGGGGTTGGCGGCGTAAAAGGTGTCGTCGTTGTAGAGCAGGCGCAGGCGGCGCGCCGCGGGCGGCGCGCCGGCAGCCTCCTCACCTTGTTCACCCTCGGCGACGATCACCGACGGCGGCGGCGGGCTTTCGTCTGCCCCCGGCGTGACCAAGGCCACACCACCGTTGGCCGCTTGCGGGCGAACGTTGCGCAAGGCTGCGTAGGTCAGGATGACAGCCAGGATCAGTAGAGCCGCGATAGCCAGCAGGAGGATGCGGGGGATTCCGGGGAGCCAGCGGGCGGGCGCAGGAGGCATGGAAGGCCGGGGTGCGGTGTCGTCCGGCCGGGCATGCCGGGGCGGCGCCTCGACAATGGTGGCTGCCGCCGGGACCACCGGTGCCACCGCATGCTCCTCGACAGCGTAGACGCGCAACGGGCGTGGGGCGAAGGATGGTTCCCCGGCTGTGGCGAGCGCCGCTTCGAGGGCAGCCATGAGTGCGGCGCCGCTCGGGTAGCGGGCGTCCGGCTCTTTGGCGAGGGCGCGCAAGAGGACGACTTCCGCGCCGGGGCTGAGGTCGGGATTGAGTTGGCGCGGCGGGGGCGGCGGCTCCATCAGGTGTTGCAGGGCCACCGTCGCCGGCGACGCGTCGTCGAAGGGTCGGCGACCGACGAGCATCTCGTAGAGCACGACACCGAGGGAGTAAAGATCGGAGGCGGGCACGGCCTGGGACGAGCGCCGTGCCTGCTCTGGGGCCACATAATGGGGGCTGCCAAACAGGTCGCCGGACGTTTCTTCGGTGGTGTCCATCACGAGCCCAAAGTCGCTGAGAACGACACGCCCATCGTCGGCGAGGAGGACGTTTCCCGGCTTGACGTCGCGGTGGATGACGCCGTGGCTGTGGGCAAAATCGAGGGCGATGGCGACGGCCCGGCCGATGCGCAGCACTTCGGCAACGGGCAAGAGGCTGTCCGTGGCGCGGTGCTCGGCTAACAGGGAAGCGAGGTCGCCACCGGGAACATACTCCATGACCATATAGTGGACGCCATCTTGCTCGCCGACATGATAGACCTGGATGATGTGTTCGTGGCGCCAGCGGGCCACCGCCCGTGCTTCACGCAGGAAGCGAGTGGTGTAGGCCTCATTGTCGCGGTAGCGGCGATCGACGATCTTGATAGCCACCGGCCGGTCGAGCATGACGTCGTGTCCGTAGTAGACGGCGGCCATGCCGCCCCGCCCCAAGAGGCGCTCGACGCGGAAGTTTCCCAGTTGTGAGCCAATAAAGGGATCGCCAACCATCCAGTATCCTCGGCTAGAAGTCTTCCCATCCAATGATAGCAAGGATGTGGCGTGGACAGTAGCGGGAACTGGTTCCTCTGATAAGGCGCTTACACTAGGGGGATGAGGGTGGTGTGACGGTCTCCTCGACCGGCTCGCCGAGCTGCCGCAGGGCGGTGTTGGCCACCTCGGCAAAGATGGGAGCCGCCGTGCGCGACCCACTGCCGCCATGTTCGACGAGAACGGCAATGGCCACGGTGCGGGTCCCGTCTCCGGCGAAGCCAATGAACCAGGCGTGTGGCTCCTGGTCGCCGCCGAGCTGCGCCGTGCCGGTCTTGCCGCCGACCGCCAGACCGGAGAGGGCAGCGCGCCAACCGCTGCCGCCTTCCACGGCCACGACCATCATCTGCTCGGCCTGATCGGCCGTATCCGGCCGGATCACGTCGTTGACCCAGACGTCGCGGCGGCTCTGGTTGTAGATCCGGCCGCCAGGCGTTTCCAGATGGAGGAGCAGGTGGGGGCGGGGCATGTCGCCGTCGTTGACGATGGTCGCCACGACCAGCCCCATGTTGAGCGGCGACACCTGGAGCTCACCCTGGCCGAAGGCCGTCGAGGCGCGCAGGACGTCGTCTTCAAGCGCGCCGGGAGTGCGGGCAAGCTGGGCACGGCTGGCCGTAATCTCCACAGGCGGTGGCTCGTCGCGGCCAAAGCCGAAGCGCGTAGCGTAATCGACAAAGGTTTCGGCGCCCATCTCATCGCCCATTCTAGCGAAGGCGGCGTTGGCGGAAACAGCGTAAGAGCGGACGAGATCGAGCTGCCGCTCGCTGTGGTTGGGATCGACTATCTCAAAGCCGCCGACCTCGTACACGTAGTAAATGCCGTTTGGCCCCTGTCGCGGCTCGCCGAAGTCAAAGACGGTCTGCGGGGTGACCTGCCCGCTATCGAGGGCAGCGGCGAGCGTCACGGTCTTCCAGGTCGAGCCGGGGGTGTAGAGGCCTTGGGTGGCACGGTTGAGGAGGGCACCCTCGCAGGACGGGTCGGTGCAGGCCAGCAACGCTGCGGCATATCCTTCGTCGAGGATCTGGTTGGGGTCGAAGGACGGGGCGCTGGCGAGGGCGAGGATAGCGCCGTCGTTGGCGTCCAGGGCGATAACGGCACCGGCGCGCCCGCCAAGGGCGGCGGCAGCGGTGCGCTGCACGTGGCTGTCGATCGTCAGATAGACGTCACTGCCGGTGATCGGCTGGTTGGTGAGCTGGCTGATCTGCGTGTCGAGCCGGTCGAGACCCATCAGTGAACCGTTGAGGGCACGCTCGATACCAGTGACGCCGACATTGAGCGCAGAGACGTAGCCGACGACGGTCGCCAGAGAGGGTTCCGTATAGAAGCGGATGACATCGTCGCCGGCAGGCACGTCATAGGCAAGCGCACGGCCGTTGCGATCGTAAATCGCGCCACGGCTGATGTTGCCGAGGATCTCCAGGGTACGCTGGCGCGCAGGCTGGGACATCTCGCCCAGCTGCTCGAGCGAATCGGGATCGAACTGCTTGAGAAGGCGCTCCGGACTGGGCTCGGCCGAGCCCAGGGTGTTATAGATGGGGGGACGCAGCTCGTCGCCGCGGATGAGCTGCCAGTAGACGAGGCGCAGGGAAAGCAGGAGCATGAGCAACAGGGAGGCGGTACCGACCTGCCAGATTCGTTCGCCGAGGCTCATGCGCGCGGCTCCAGACGCGGCTCCAGGCGCTGCACGAGCGCCAGCGCGATGCCGATTTCGGTGAGGTTGACGACGAGGGCGATACCGCCCTGGCTCAAGAAGGGAACGGTGATGCCGGTGAGCGGCAGGAGATTGAAGGTGCCACCAACCATGACGAAGACCTGGGTAAAGAGGTGGATAGCGATGCCGACGAGGAGAAGGCGCTCGAACTTTTGCCCCTCCGGCAGCAGGACGGCGACGCGCAGCAACCGCAGGAGCAAGATGGCATAGAGGGCGAGCAGGGCAAGGGTGACGAGACCTCCCAGCTCTTCGACAACCGCGGCGAAAATGAAGTCGGAGTGGGCCAGGGGCACAAAATAGGGGGTGCCGAGTCCGAGGCCGGTGCCGCCCAAGCCGCCGGCGCCGATCGCATAGAGCGCCTGCTGGATCTGGTATCCCGGCCCCTCGGCGACGGTAATATCTGCCGGTTGGCCGTTGACGATGAGAGGTGCGTCACTCCACGGATCCTGGAAGGCAATGAAGCGGTGGCGAATGACGTCCGGCGGCTCCCAGACGAAGATGAGGACCAGGGCCATGAGCACGGAAAGGAGCAGGCCGATGGCGCCGATGGTCAGGAAGATACGCGCCTGGAAGCCGGCGTAGAGCATGCCAACGAAGAGGGCGCCCAAAATGAGGATGGCGCCAAAGTCTGACATGCGCACGAGCGCAATCGTCGCCAGAGCGACAAAGAGGATGCCAGGGACGAAGTAGCGCAGCTCAGGCAGGCGCAGCCAGCCGGCGATGGGGCGCGCGCGCCCTTCAGCCTCCTCCCCCACCCGTTCGATATACCAGGCCAGGAAGATGATCAACGCCAGCTTGACGACTTCAGATGTCTGGATGGGCGGCAGGGGACCGAGGCGGAGAGCCAAACGGGCGCCCGCTTCGTCTGGCGCGCCCACAAAGGCGGTTGCCAGAAGGAGGATCAGGCCGACGGCGCTGGCGATCGGGACCCAACTGCGACGCAGCGATTCGAGCAGGCGCGGGTAAATGACGAGCGCGGCGATGAGCACGAAGCCGGGAAGCCAGCCGCGCATGATTTGCTGCCAGGCGCCCTCTGGGCCACGCAACCGCCAGACCAGGACGATGCCGATGGCGCCGAGCAAGCCGATCGCCGGAAGGAGAAGCTGTTCGAGCTGCATGTGGCGCCAGCGCAGGATGAGGTGCAATAGCCAGAGCGTGGCGGTGATGACCAGCGCCGGCACCAGCGCGGGCCAGATCTGCGCGAAGACAGGATCTTCCAGGCGCAAGGCGAGGGCCGTCGCCGTGAAGGGGAAAGCGAGCAGCGTAAAGAGGGTAACGATTCGTAGGAGCCGCGCCTCGGTGGGTCGGGGCGCCAGGAAACGGGCGCGCATGGTCAGGCCAGCAATTCGAAGACGACACCGCCGACCTGGAGCTGCCCGCCGCCAGGCAAGGCGACACGCTCGCCAGGCTCGATGCGCCGGCCGGCGACATAGGTCCCGTTGGTGCTGTCCAGATCTTCAACCCACCAGGTGACACCATCCCAGACGAGGCGGGCGTGGCGCGCAGAGACGTAGTCGTCGCGGAGGACGATGTCCTGGCGGCTGAGGCGGTCCTTGCGCGCGCCGAGCACAACCTCGTTGGGTAGCGGCAACACCTGCCCGGGATTGAGCGACGCGCTTCCAGGGTCAATGACCCGGAGGCGCCCGGCTACGGCAGTGGCCTCAGTTCCGGTCACAAGGCGCAGGCGCATTTCATTGCGTACGGCACGCAGGAGGGCAAACAACAGCAGATAGACGAGGGCAATGAGCACCCATTTGCCAGCGACGAGCACGATGCCCAACACTGTTTCCATCAAGCTGCTCCGGCGGCACAACTGGCGCGGAAGACGAAGCCGGCGACGCCCGGCGCGTCCGGGCTGGGATGCTGCGGATCGCTGGCAGCCAGGACGACGGTGTCGCCATCACGCAACAGGCGGCCCTCCTGGCCCAGCCGTTTGCCGTTGACGTAAGTGCCGTTGAGGGAAGGCTTGCCGTCGGGGCTGCCATCGTAGAGATGGCAGTGGTCACCGCGGCAGCGCAGGTAGGCGTGCTGGCTGCTGACGAGCCGGCGCTCCTGGATCTCGGGCTCGTCCAGGTAAATGTCGTTCTGGCGGCTGCGTCCCATGGTGACGAGGGCGCCCTGCAGGGGCCAGCTGCGCCCGCGCGGCAGGCGCTGCAGGCAAGGAATGCCGACGGCGGCGGCGACGGCCTGCTCGTTGTTGACGCGGCTGCGGATACGCACTTCGTCTTCGGGCACGTCGGCGGCGGGGCGGAGGTGGACGACTACGGGCCCGCCGAAACGATATACGCGGCTGCCCTGCCGGCCGTTGGCGGTGTTGAGGGCGTCGAGTAGGCGGCGCTGCCATTGGCTGGTGAGGTCGCCGGCAAGGGGACGGAAGCGGTGTTCGTAGGTCTCGGGACCGACTTCGACCAGGTATTCGTTGGGGACGATCTTGCCATAGTTGACGTCCTCCAAGAGGTTCTGGCGGTCAAGCATGGCAGCCTCGAGATGGCGGTTAATGTCGGCCGGGCGCACGGCACCCCCACCACGGCCGAAGCGGAGCGGCGTCAGATGCTCGAGGAGGCCCGCGTCGAGGCGGCTGCCGAGCGCACGCAGGGCACGGCGCAACGGCGGTGTGCGCCGGCCGGCACCGGCCGCGCGCTCGCGCGACAAGAGAAGATCGGCGACGCGGCCGACGACGGCGACGTCGCTGGCGCTATGCTGCCCAGCCGCCTGCAGGATGTAGTGCTGCACGCTCTCGGCCCCGGTTAAAGCCGGGGTGGCGTCGCCATGCCCGGGAGGCGCTGTCTCGCCGAGCCAGCAGACGTAAACGGGCAGCGGGGCCGGCAGATCGGCCTGCTGCTGGATGGTGGCAATGCGCTGCCCGGCCAGTTGGGGGCTGATCGCGGCCGGGCCACCAGCGTCGATGCCGACGACGGCAACACTTGGCGTCAACGCGATCAGGTCGACGTCCGCCTGTGGCTCCGCCAGGGAGAGGCCCAGTAAGAGGATGATGTCGGAAGGAAAGCTTTCTAGAAGCTCTTCCGCCAACGCCGCTACCGGAGGGCGAACCGGGGCAAAGCCGGTCTGCAATGATTTCACCAGATTTCCTCCATGGTGCTAGTTTAGCGCACTTTCTTAGTTTGTGCGTTAGAGCGTGCGTACTGTAGTC
>JAVVFG010000116.1:0-10441 GCA_032260445.1 Anaerolineae bacterium
CGGATCTTCATCACAACGATCAAAACGTGCCGGGCAGCGGTCGGCGAAGCGACATCCTGTCGGCGGATTCAACAGGCTCGGCGGCTGGCCCGAGATAAACTCCGGTTCAATCGTTTCCCGCAGGCGCGGCACGCTGGCCATCAGCGCTTTCGAGTACGGGTGTAGCGGATTCGCGAAGAAGCGCCGCGCGTCGCTGCGCTCGACAATCTGGCCCGCGTACATCACCGCCACATTGTCCGCCAGCTCGCTGGACGTGGCGATATCATGCGTGATCAGGATGAAGCTCGTTTCCAATTCGTGCTTCATGCGCTTCATCAGATTCATGATGTTCGCCTGGGTCAGCACGTCCAGCGCCGACGTCGGCTCGTCCAGGATCACCACATCCGGCAAGGTTACCAGCGACATCGCCAGCGCCGCGCGCTGCCGCATACCACCGCTCAGCTCAAAAGCGTAACGGTGGATGAAGTCGATGGGTACGCCCACATGCTCAAACATGCGCACCGCGCTCTTCATCGCTTCGTCGTCGTCCATGCCCATGTGCACGATCGCCGGCTCCGCCACCTGATCCCCGATCCTCATCACCGGGTTGAGCGCATTCATCGCCGCTTGCGGCACCATCGAAATCCGCTTCCAGCGCACTTCCTTCCGGAACGCTTCGTCGCTCAACTCCATCACGTTCTCGCCGTTCACCCACACCTCGCCGTCGTAGACGGCCGTGTTACGGGGCAACAGGCGCAGAATCGCCTTAGCGAGCGAGCTCTTGCCGCAACCCGACTCGCCAATAATTACCGTCGCTTCATTACGCGCCAGATCGAATTCGACGTCGTCTACCGCTTGGACGAAACCCGCCCGCGTCTGAAAGTAGAGACGAAGGTTATGGACTCTAAGGACGATCTCTTTATCTTTATTGCTCTTCAGCATTAGCTTACAGTTCCCGCAGTCTGGGATTAAAGACACGGTCGAGGGCGAAGCCAACCATCGCAAAGGCCAACCCCGCGAGCATCAGCAGGGCCGACGGCTCCAGGATCCAGTAGTAGAAGCCGTTGAACAGCGCACCTTGCCTGTTGGCGTCGTCGATTAGCTTCCCCCAGGTAGGCAGTACAGGATCGCCCAAACCAAGAACGGCGAGCGCGGCTTCCAGAAAGACGAACGAGGGCACCAGGATCACGATCTGCGGGATAATCAGCGGCAGGATTCGCGGCACCAAGTAGCGGAAGATAATACGCATATTGCCAGCCCCGTAGGCGCGCGCTGCATCAATGTACGGCAGCTCGCGCACCTGCAGAAAGATGGCGCGGTAGTTTTTGATCGACAGGCCGAAAATACTCAGAAGAATGACCAGGCCAAGCATCAGCCAGATACTTCGCGAATAAAGCGTGCCCACCATAATCAAGATCGGCAACAGCGGGATAATCGCGTTCACCTCCGTCAGCCGCTGGATAATCGAATCGACCCAGCCACCGAACCAGACGCCAATCGCGGCGATACTCATCGTCGTCACCGTCGTGCCCAGCGCCGCCAACAGGCCAAACGCCATCGCCAGCGGCGTGCCCCACAACAGTGCTACCGAAAGATCCCGCCGCCTGTGGTCCGTTCCCGCCCAACCATGAACCTTGCCATAGCTGACAAACGTCGTATCGATTTCGGCCTCTGGCTCAAACACCAGCGAGGTGGCCTCAAGACGGTAGGTCCCCTGCAACACCTGCAGGCCTTCCCGCTCGGGATCGTCAAACAACCCCTCGCTCGCCTTCACCCCCTCGATACCCGTCTCGCGCTCCAGTCGCCGCTGTAGACGCCTATCCTGGTCAAAGCGGAACGAGCTCGAGCGTGTCGGCGTGAACTCGCCGGCCCGGATCTCACGGCCATCCGGCGTGAACCAGGTGAGTTCCACGAACGGCTGCTTCGCCGCGTACCTTGCCGTGGTAAACATAATCAGCTCTGGCGGAAACGCATCGTAGTTGAACTCGAACTCGTAGATGTGGCGCACCTCGCGCGTGCCCTCCGAGAGCTGCTCGGAGATTTGCTCCCCGTCACCATCAGCACTCTTGAAGATAATCGTAGCTGGCTGATCCGTCTGCGTGAACCAGTTCTGCCACTTGGGGGGGGCGTTGCGTGGATTCGTTTGCCACTGATTCTCGCCACCGCGCCACAAACTCACCGCTTCACTATAAGGGACTACGATGGGCGTAATGATCGAAGCAATAATCAGCAGGGCGATAATAATCAGGCCAATCACCGCCGATGGATAGCGGCGAATCTGTCGCAGGCGTAGCAGAAGTGCACTCATCGGTTCTGGCTCCCTTCACCAACACGGACGCGCGGATCGACGAGCGCATAGATAAAGTCCAGCAGGAAGACCGTCAGCGCTAGGAGATAAGCATAGAGGACCACGTTAGCCACGATCACAGGGGTGTCAAAGACACCAATGGCCTGGAAATACAGGCGGCCGATTCCCGGCCAGTTGAAAACCGTCTCGTGAATGATCGCCCCGGTCCATAGCGTAATCACCAGAAGGCTAAAACTCGTGATGATGTTCGGCAGCGTCGGGCGCAGGATGTAACGCCGTTCAATCATCCTGTCCGGCAACCCCTTCGCCTTGGCCATCTCCACATAGTCCTCGCTGGAGTAAATCAGGAAAAATGTGCGCCAGTTATAGGTCGTAATGAAAATGGAGGAAAGCAGCCACGCGCCAACCGGCAGAATCATGTGTTGCGCCAGGCTCAACCCATACTCGAACGGATTATCTGGTGGCGGCGCGCTGACCATCCCGCCAAACGGCAATACCCGCAGCAAAGCGGCAAAGATCAGAATCAGAAACAAGCCGTAGAACCAGCCAGGAGCCGCCGAGGTCGGCGCCATCGCCAGTACCAGTTTGTCGGCGACGCTGCCATAACTGCGTGAAAGGCTCAAGCCAAAGAACAGGGCTATGAAAAACAGCAGCAGGTTGGCGGTGCCAAAAAGCACCAGCGTCGAGGGCAGACGCTCCAGGATGATATTGCGCACAAGCCGTGAGCCACTATCGCTAGTCAGCCCTTCCGAGAAGCCCAGATCGAGAACCATGGCATCACGAAGGTAGACGATGCTCCGCTGCCAGAATGGCCTGTCCAGCCCATACCGTTTCGCCGCCAGCTCCACCTCTTGGTTAATAATCGAGGCACGTTCCTCGGCCGGGAGCTGCCGGAATTCTGGGTCCACCTGCTTGGAAAGCGCTACCCCTTCCCGGATCGCGCCCATCCGGATCTTGTCCACGTGGCCGCCCATATTCGCAATAATCACCGTGATGTAGACACCAGCAGCCACGGTAAACACCAAGGCGACCAGCCTGACAGCCACATAGCGCAGCATACGTGTCCACGCCTGCGTTCTGGCCTTTTGCGCCGAAGCCTCTATCGCCTCAACGTCTACTTCCGCTCTTAAATCGAAATCGCGCGCCAGACTCTCTTGGGCCACGGTTTCACCTCGTCCATCTTTACGCGTCTGTGTACTAATAGAAGACTGCGGAGGTGGCGCGAAGCCACCTCCGCATCTCCAATTTTAGTGTAATGTGTCTTCGATGCAACCTTCCGGCGAGACAGCTTAGGCTGGCTTAAGCTGTAAGCCGCTGTAAGCCGCTGTAAGCCGCTCTCGCCGGAGATTGTTCACTAAGTCAGACTACGGAGCAGTGACAAACTCGAAGCTCGCCACCCGGGGCAGAGCCACGATCTGGGACGCAACCACGATCTCCAGCCGGTTGGAGCCCTCTTCGAGGGCGCTGGTGGTATCGGAGCTGAGCGTCACCTGCCACAGCCCGTCTTCAACTGCCTCGGCCTCGCCAGACTCGACCATGGTGCCGGTGGCGTCGAAGAGCAGGTAGGTAACGGTGTCGACGTCGTCCACGGCATACGGTTCGCCGAAGGCATCAAGGTAGATGTCAAAGGCAGCCTCGTCGCCAATGGATACGCGCCCTTCACCGTCGATCTCGATATCGGCCAACGCTGGCGCAGCAAAGCCCGCGAAGCGATCTGCAGGATCTGGATGCGCTGCATAATGGCTGAGAACCGCCTGGCCTTCCACCGGAAAGACGCCCGAGAGGAAGTAGACGCCGACGCCGATGTAGTAGTGGCCGTAACGGCGCGCAAACTCGGTCAGGTTTTCGTAGCGGGCGGCGATGTCGTCGGCGCTGATGTACTCGCCCAGCGTCGCCTCGTAGGGGATCCAGCCTTCTTCACTGGCCGCAGCCAGCTCGGTGGCCAGGACCTCCAGCGAAGGCCCAGCAATCATGTTCGTCCGCTCGACCTCGTTGGCCGTCGCCTTGCCATCGGTAAAGGCAAAGCCGCCATTGGCCTCGCCGCGCAACATGATCGCCATATTGTGCCAAGCGGCGCTACCAAAGTCGTAGTCGGGGAACCATGTGTAGACACTATTCTCGGCATCAAGCTGAGCATTGTCTGCCCAGGTCTCGATCACCAGCGGATCCGTGGATGCAATGCGCACGCCCTTGAAGGCAGCAAGGAACTGCTCCAGATCTGGAACGAGGTTCTCGTCGTAGTACGGGCTATCCGGGTTGCCAAGATCGAACGTGACAATCATCCCCATCACGACGTCGGCCGCGCTGAACGGGCTGCCGTCATGCCAGGTGACCGTGTCGTACAGGTCTTCCGGATAGTAAACCGTGGTCTTCATAACCGAGGTTTGCGTCTCCGTGTAGACTTCGCCCGCCGTCAGGAAGCGCTGCTCGGCGCCGTCCCAACCTGCCCAGGCATCGTCGGGAACGACGATCTCTGGCTCGGTCGTCAGCGTGACCCAATCAAGCGTCGCGCCCATGGGGAAGCCTTCCTCGACAACGACTTCAGCCCGCTCGATCCGGCCCGGAATCGCGATACCGGTGTTCGGGTCGGTGTACACGCCCTGATCGTCGATGCCCCGCTTGACCATGTTGTCGAAGACCCAGTTGGAGCCGCCGATCGGGTTCCACGGCTCGGTGAAGACGCTCGGCAGGGCGATGGTCATCGAGCCGCCAACCTCGTCCGCAAACCGCGCCGTCTTCGACCACAGGGCAGCACCGCTCACGCCTGCCGCCAAGTCGGTCGTCACCGATACGTTCTCGTTAAACGGAATGAGGGTCGTGCGGCTGGTAATCCACACGCGGTTGGCATTCTCAGCAGCCAGGAACAGGGCCTCGCGGGTCAGCTCGGCGCGCTCTTCCAGCGTCGCAAAGTCATTATTCGCTAGGCGCAGCGAGATTTCGTCGAATTCCGGCGACATTTCGTACTGCGACCACAGTGGCCACGGCAGACCGCGCGGGCCGTAGAAGAAGTCGAAGTTGTCCACGCTGCTGCGGTCGATTACCGTCTGGCTCCACGCGCCGGTGTAGAGATTCCACTCGCACAGTGTCGGATCACCGCCGCCCCACAGCGGGCTCAATTCGGCCGAGGTGCGCTCCACGCGCTCCACGGTGAAGCCCAGGTCTTCCAGCGTGTTGGCAATGTAGTTGCCGATCTCCAGACGCGTGTCCTCGTTACGGATGAGGAAGATCACGTTGACCGGCTCGCCGTTGAACGTCCACACGCCACCTTCCATCGTGGCGCCCAGCGCTTCCATCTCTGCGTTGATCACCTCGGCGGCCCGCTCGAGATCATAGCCATACTCGGCCTCGATCTCGCGGATTTCCGCGGCGAAACGAGCGCGATCCGCGCCGGCTTCCGAGATGGCCGTGTACTTCGGTACCGCCAGGCCACCATAGAGCTCGTTGGCCACAAAGTCGCGGTCGATGATCCAGTTCATCGCCTCACGAATCGCCCGGCTCTGGAACGGGTTCAACACGTTCTCGTCCGCGCACGCGGCCACGTTCATCGTCAATTCGTCGTAGAGACCATACTGCGTGCGGGTCTGGACATTGCCCGCATCGGCGATGGCCGTGAGGATCGCCTCACCGGCGACGTCGTCGGCGAACATATCAATGTCGCCGGCCGCCAGACGCGCGATCGCCGCGTCCTGATTCGGCTCTTCCAGGAAGATGATCGTGTCCAGCCAGCCGCCGTTGCGATCCACCACTTCCGGCTCTGGCTCGGCGACTTCTTCCTCTTCTTCCGGCGCCTCGACGACAACTTCCACCGTCTCCGTCTCGGTCACGACCCGTGTGACTTCCACGGTCTCGCCTTCAACCTCGACAGTTTCGGTGATGACGCGCGTCACCTCAACTATTTCGGGCTCTGCCTGGCACGCCGTCACAAACGCGACTACGAGCAACAGCGTGGCTAGGATAAGGGCCCATCGTCTGTTCTTAAACATCTTGTACATTCCTCCTCAAATCAGAATGCGTTTAGGGGTAAACATCCTTCTTCTTGCAATACGGGATTGGCATACGGGAAAGGGAAAATTACCAGGTGCTTGACCACCTCCTTCGTGACAGGATTCTCTGCCGGAATCGGAATTGGCAGGCCATTCTTTTCCCCACGTCAACTTAAGCTAGCTGATCTGGACACCACGATTATAAGTCTAACATGAGGAATGTCAAATCGGGGACAGTAAAGTGTCAAATTGGTGTCTTTAGCGTGAAAAACGCGTTAAATGTGTAGGGCAAAAGGGCGTCAGTGGCTCAGATCATACCCCATTTGTATCTCCCTGACCAGAGTCCCCCGGCTCAAAAAGCCCCACGCCGCGCCGCCGCCACAAACGTTTCGTACACCGTGACATTCTTCCCGGCATCCAGCCGCCGCCAATAATCCTGTACGATCTGCGCCTGTGCCTCGCGATTGAAGCTGGCGTACAGCCAGCCAGCCGCCATCGCCTGCGCCAGCCCCTCTGCCCCGCCATAATCGTAACAGCCGCGTCCCAGCCGCCGCTGCGCGTAGAGCGCCTCCCCGATGTAGCGGCTGCCCAACCGCTCATACTGGCAGGTATGCACCAGCTCGTGCAGCAGCAGCGAAAGATCAGACCGCCTCTCCTCCGGCAGGAAGATCGTATGCCCGATAGCGAAGGCGCGCCTCCCATTGGCGCGAAAGGCGACCCGCAGCCACCCTCCAGTCGCCACGCGAACCTCGTCATAGCGCAGCGCGAATTCGCCCAGCACCGCGCCAACCACCGCGCGCTCTTCTGTCGTTAGCGGTGCCGTCCGCGCCAGCAGCCGCAGCCAGATCTGCAGCAACTCCAGCCCGCCGGCCAAATCAAAGAGCCGGGCAAGCCACGCATGGGCATGGAACAGCGCCGCCGGCATCATCGCGCGCGCTGCCGATGGCCCGTCTGCTCTCCGGCGCAGCCGCCACAGCCGTCCTGGTAGCAGCACCACAAGCTGCCGCGGCCAGAAGACGCCGTCCCGCCCCCGCTCCCGCAGCCACGCCGCGACGCTCACCATCCCGCTTCCTACCCTCATGCCAGCGGCAGCGGCGGTTGCGCGCTGCCATTGCGCAAGATGTCGATGATCTTGCGGTCGGTCACTGCGAAGGCATAGCGATCCAGGTCATCCAGCGTCACCCAGGCGTGGCCGGCGACCGCAATATCCTGCGGCTGGCCCGCCACGTGCCGCGCGCCGTAGGCATGCAACGTGATGCGGAAATGCGTATACGCATGCTTGATCTGGCCCAATGGCGCGCCGACGGCAATATCCATCCCCAGCTCCTCACGGATCTCCCGCCGCAGCGCCTCCGGCAGGCTCTCCCCCTCCTCCTGTTTGCCACCCGGAAACTCCCACAGCCCGCCGAGCAGCCCTTCCGGCGGCCGCTTGGCGATCAGAAAAGCCCCGTCGGCACGATAGATGACCCCGGCGACGACATGGTAGTGCGGCGTGTCGCGTCGCGGCGGGCGTACCGGCCGCTCTAGCTGCGTGCCCCGCGCCCGCGCCAGGCAAAGTTCGGCGAGCGGGCACCGGTGGCACGCCGGCGCTGCCGGTACACAGATGCGCTGCCCCAGTTCCATCAGCGCCTGGTTATAATCGCCTGGCCGTTGCTCGGGCACGAGCGACCCAGCCAGCTTCCACAGCCTCTTCTTCGTCGCCGTCTCCGTCACGTCGGCCTCGAGGTCTACCAGACGGCTCAGCACCCGGATGACATTGCCATCCACCACCGGCGCGCGCTTCCCGAAAGCGATGGAGGCAATCGCCCCGGCCGTATACGGCCCGATGCCCGGCAGCGTGCGCAGCGCCGCGACGCTGTCAGGCAGCTGCCCGCCGTGCCCTGCGACGATTCGTCGCGCCGCCGCGTGCAGGTTGCGCGCCCGGCTGTAGTAGCCGAGCCCTTCCCACAGTTTCAGCACCTCGTCCGGCGATGCTGCCGCCAGGCTCTCGATGTTTGGGAAGCGCGCCATCCAGCGCTCGTAATAGGGAATCACCGTCGTGATCTGCGTCTGCTGCAGCATCACCTCGGCAATCCAGATAGCGTAAGGGTCCCGGCTGGCGCGCCAGGGGAGGTTAGCGTGCCCCGCATCCCACCAGGCCAGCAGACGCGGGGCAACTTCGGTACGGTCGACCATGCACGGCATTGTAGCGGCACTGCCTGTGCCGCCGCAATGTCACGCCTTGCTGCCCAGCCGTTCCGCCAGAGCGGCGATGCGCCTGCTCAACCAGCGCAAGCCAGAGACCACACCCCGCCGGCTTACTGCCACCATCTGCTCCCGTGGCAGGCGCTCCCAACCTGCCTGTGCGCCGCGCGCCACGGCGCGGGTCGTCTCCACCGTCTTGGTCGCCAGGCTCGCCGGCTGCCGTTCCGCGACGTGCACAACCGGCTTCTCTTCCTCGTCGATGACGATACGAATCGGATCCATCTTGCTACTCCTGATCTCTCTCTGCTCTTCACTACGCAGCACGAAGGGTCCGGTTGCGGCAGATAAGCGCAACCTTGGACGCCAGACGCGATGATGGCCGCGCGCCGTCTCACCACGACTGGTGCCGTGCGCGGCCATCATCTGTTGTGGCCCCTCAATCGTCAGGCAACCTGCGTCGCCTTGCCCGTCAGCGGCGCGGTCGATTCTCCTCGATAAACTGCCGCGGATCGATATAGTCCCGGTAGAGCCGGCCCCGGTCTAGACTCGGCCAATCAGCCGGGTCGTTAAATAATCGTTCCGTCGGGCTGATGTCGAAATGCAGGTGGTATGGTCCGCTATACTCGTCACGGCCAACCGTGCCCAGCTGCTGGCCGCGCTGCACCCGTCGATCCTTCTCGACAAGTACCTCCCCAAGGTGTGCATACCGTGAATAGACATACGGGCCGCCCGCCCGCAGCGGATCGTGGCGAATAACGACAATGTTGCCCCAGGAACGCTTGCGTCCCGCAAAGGTCACCGTGCCGCTGGCGACAGTGTAGACCGGTTTGCCACGATCGCTGTCCCACTGCGGCCGGTTCAGATTCAGATCGGCACCGGTATGGTAATGGTAGCTATCGCGCAGCCGGTAATAATTGCCAAACGTGTTGGCATCAACCCACTCACCCGGCCACAAGGAAGCAGCCGCCCGCTCATCCTCGGACCCGACCGGCGCGTCGAAACCATCGGCGACGCGTATGCTGGCAGGCACCGGCGGCGTGGCGCGCCGCCAGCGCACGTCACTGAAGGCGATGCGGCGCTTCTCCTCGCCGGTATAGTTCGTCAGGTTCACCTGCCCGCTCGCCGGATTGTCCGCATCCAGCTCGTACACACCGAGCGATACCCAGGTATCAGAAAAACGATTCTGGTTCACATAGACCAGGACCGGCTGATTTTCGCCGACGACACCGTGAATCTGGTATTGGGCCATCCGCGCCGTTGCATGTTGCCCCGGCACCCACACTGCGATGTCGTAGCTCCCGGAAGTGACGATATCCGGCCGCCACCACGCCCAGACGCTGCTCGGCGAGCTGGCAACCGTGCGCGCATATTTCAGCTTGCGCCCGTTGTGGATCTGCGGGACAAACGCCGCGTACGGAAACTGCGGATAGACGCCGTCACGGTAGCCCGCCTTGTCCACGGCAATCTGGATTTCCTCCATCGCCGGACCGCTTCCATCCTGCCCGCTGCCCGCTTCCTCCCCCGCGCCCTCTTCCTGGCCCCCGCCGGCCGTCTGGCTGTCTTCATACTTGTAAGCGGCAATCGCATCCCAGAGCTCTGTCCCGTTGTACTGCCGGTTGCCGAGATCATAGAGCGCGTGCTCCCAACTCCAGAAGGTCACCGCCGGTATCCCAATCGCCCGCGCCTGATCCATAAATCGCTGGATCTGCCGCGGCGAGCTCGACCAAAAGTAACGGTCGCTGCCGCTGCCATACATTTCGCCGTAGGCCGCGCCAACGGGGATGTAGACTTTGTCCGGAAACTGCTCCTTATACTGCTCGTAGCTACGCCGCAAATTACGGATGGCGTCCCCTTCGCTCCGCGCCACCCAGTAAACCTGCGGCATGGCGATCTGGCAGTCCTGCATGAACGCCGCAAACGGGAAATACGGATGCGACGTGAGATAGCGGTAGCTAGAAAGCGCCAGGGTGACCCCTTCCGTGCCGGC
>JAVVFG010000117.1:0-10441 GCA_032260445.1 Anaerolineae bacterium
CTGAATCGCTCTGGAACGAACCAACTCGAGTGGGCCAACGCCCCGATCCCGATCGGCCGCTACTACCTTGGCGTCTCCCCGGCAACACCCACCTACGCCTGCGACGGCAGCGTCAGCTACGAACTGACCGTCGACTACACCCCCCACTACCGCCTGATGCTCCCCATGGTGCTGACCGACTAACGAGCCGCAACAGCAACAAGACCTGGCAGGTTTTCGAAAACCTGCCAGGTCTTCTTTTCTTTAGTGCACCTGCACCGGCTCCTTAATCGCCCCCCGCTCCGTCAGCGGCTTCCGGTAGTCCTCGCCGATCCCTTCCGGCGCCGCAATCTTCTCTACCTTCACCGCCGTCATCTTGTAATCCGGGATCTTCGCCCGCTCGTCGACGCGGTCCAGCGTCAGCAGGTTCGCCGCCGCCTCCGCGAAGTGGAACGGGATAAAGATCGTCCCCTGCGGCGAGCGGCCCGTCACCAGCACCCGTAGCTGGATCGCCCCGCGCCGACTGCTCACCTCCACCCAGTCATCCGTCTCCAACCCCAGCGCCGTGGCGTCATCCGGATGCATCTCGCAGATCGCCTCCGGGAAAATCCGCTCCAGCGCGCTGCGCCCCGTCATCGTTGATCCGTGCCAGTGATACAGCACCCGGCCCGTGCTCAGGATGAACGGGTACTCCTCGTCCGGCTGCTCCGAGCGCGTGCCGTACTCTACGCTCCAGAACTTACCGCGCCCGCGCGGGAAGCTATCGGCGAACAGGTACGGCGTGCCCGGATGGTCCAGGCTCGGGCACGGCCAATGCACGCCCCCTTCCTGCTCCAGCCGCTCGTAAGTGATCCCGTAGAAATCCGGCGTCACCTGCCGCATCTCCTCCCAGATCTCCTCTGGGTCCTCGTAGCGGAAGCCGTCCTCGCTCTGCCTCAGGCGCGCCGCGATACGCCGCCCCAGGTCGGCGAGAATATCCCAATCCGCGCGGCTGTCGCCCACCGGCTCCACCGCCTTGCGGCAGCGCTGCACGCGCCGGTCGCTGTTCGTAAACGTGCCGTCCTTCTCCGCAAAGCTTGTCGCCGGGAGGATCACGTCCGCCATCTGCCCCGTCTCGTTGATGAAAATATCCTGGCACACCAGCAGCTCCAGCTGCTCCAGCGCATGGCGCGTGTGGTTCAGGTTCGGCTCGCTCATCATCGGATTTTCGCCCATGATGAACATCGCCCGTACGGCGCCCGCTGCCGCGCCGTCGATCATCTCCGTCGCCGTCAGGCCCGGGTTCGGGTTCAGCGGCACGCCCCACACCTGCTCGAACTTGTGCCGCACCGTCTCGTCGCTCACCGGCTGGTATGCCGTGAAGACATTCGGCAGCCCGCCGCTGTCGCTGCAGCCCTGCACGTTGTTCTGTCCCCGCAGGGGGTTCAGCCCCGTTCCCGGCTGGCCCACGTGCCCGCACATCAGCGCCAGGTTGGTCAGCGTCAGCGTGTTGTCCGTACCGTGCGTGCTCTGGCTGATCCCCATCCCCCAATAGATCGCCGCCCGCTCTGCGCTGGCGTACAACCGCGCCGCCTCGCGGATCGATTCCGCGGGCACGCCGCTCACCTCTTCCGCCCATTCCGGCGTGTACGGCTCCAGCGACTCCACGTAATCGCTGAACCCTTCCGTGCGCGCCTTGATAAAGTCGGGGTTGTACAGTCCCTCCTTGACGATCACGTGGGCCATCGCCTGGAAAACGGCAACGTCGGTGCCCGGCTTCTGCCGCAGCCACAGCGTCGCGAAGTCCGTCATCCCGATCTGCCGCGGGTCGACGACGATCAACCGCGCCCCGTTCTCCCGCACCGCTTCCTTGAGGAAGTTAGAGATGACCGGGTGCGTCTCTGTCGTGTTGCTGCCGGTGACGATGAACGTGTCCAGATTGGCCATCTCCGCAATGCTGTTGCTCATCGCCGAGCTACCGATCGCCAGTTGCAGGCCGGTGACGCTGCCCGCATGGCACAGCCGGGCGCAGTGGTCCACGTTGTTCGTCTGCAGCAGCGCGCGCATCACCTTCTGGAAAAGATAGTTGTCCTCATTCGTCGCCTTCGCGCTGGCGTAGCTGGCAACCGCATCGCCGCCGTGCGCCTGGGTGATCCGCACCAGCTCGCCGGCCACGGTGTCCAGCGCCTCGTCCCACGACACCTCGCGCCACACCGGCTCGGCACTGCGCCCCTCATCCCGGTTCGCCCGGATCAGCGGCTGCTTCACCCGGCCGGGATGCTTGACGTAGTCCGTCCCATACCGCCCCTTGACGCATAACATCCCATAGTTCGGCGCGGCATCGAACGGCGCATCGACACGATAGATAAAGCCATCCTTAATGCTCAACGTCATTTGGCAGCCAACGCCGCAGTAAGGACAGGTCGTTCGCACAAGCTTTTCAGCCTGGATCATGGTCTCCTCCGAAAGTAATTTCGCCACATTACTGTTTTTCCATTGTAACACAACACGAACAGAAGCCCGTAGTCGCCCACTTGACCGCAAATTGTGCTACAATCTGCCTACCGGCGTGGGGCACGGGCCGTGTACCGGCGCGGGGTAGTTTGGTTGAGAACGGGAAGGAAAAGGTGAGGAACACCGGCGAAGAAGCCACAAACGGCGCCGCAGCGGACAACGCGGAGCGGCACGAGCTATTAGCCCGAATCGCGCGGCTGCTGGGCCAGTCTCTCGATTATGAATCAACCCTGCAGGAGGTAGCGCAGCTGGCTACCTCCGGCATTGCCGACTGGTGTGCCGTCGATCTCTTGCAGGAGGATGGCACCCTCGACCGCGTTGCCGTCGCCCACCCCGACCCGCAGATGATCGCACTCGCCTACGAGATCCAGAAGCGCTATCCCTCTGATCCCAACGCCGCCGCCGGTGTCTATCAGGTCCTCCGCACGGGCGAGCCCGAGCTCTATCCACAGATTACCGGCGAGATGCTCCGGGCCAGCGCGCGTGACGAAGAGCACCTGCAGATGGTCCGCAGCCTCGAGCTGCGCTCGATGCTCCTCATGCCCCTCATCGCCCGCGAGCGTGTCTTGGGCGCCCTTACCCTGGCGACGGCGCAGTCTGGACGCCACCTGCGCGAAGAAGATATGCGCATTGCCGGCGAGATCGCCCAGCTCGCCGCCCTCGCCGTCGACAACGCCCGCCTCTACAGCCAGGCCCAACAGACCAAGCAGATGCTCGAGCAGCGCGTCGTCGAGCGCACCGCCCAGCTCGCCGCCCAGGTGACGGCTTTGCAGCAGGCAGAGGCAGCGCTCTTGCGCGAAAGCGGCTTCGTGCGCCTGCTGCAGCAGGTCGCCGTCGCCGCCAATGAGGCCAGCACCATGGAAGAGGCGCTGCGCTTTGCCCTTGAGGCCATTTGCGAGCACTCCGGCTGGCCTGTCGGCCACGTCTTTTTTCCCGGCAAGTCCGATCCAGAACTGTTGCGCGCCTCCAACATCTGGTATGTCACCCCGCCACACGAATACACGACCTTCCGCGAACTGACCGCGCGTATCCCCTTTGCCTCCGGCGTCGGCCTGCCCGGCCGTGTCTTTACCACCAAACAGCCCGCCTGGATCAGCGATGTGAACGCCGATGAGGACTTTGTCCGCGCCCGGCAGGGTGCAGACATTGGCGTTCGCGCCGGCTTCGCCTTCCCTGTCCTCGTCGGCCAGGAAGTGGTGGCCGTCCTCGAATTCTTTGCGCCCGACGTCGTCGCCCCCGACGAAGCCTTTCTCGACGTCGTCGCCCACATCGGCACCCAACTCGGTCGTGTCGCCGAGCGCGAGCGCGCTGCCCAGGCGCTGCAAGAGCGTAGCGAGCAGTTGGCTCAGGCCCAGCGCGTCGCCCGCCTTGGCAGTTGGGAATGGGACGCGCGCAGCGGCGAGATTATCTGGTCCGAGGAGATGTTCCGGATCTTCGCCGCCGATCCCCGCACCTTCAGGCCCACCTTTGAGCAGATGCTCGAACACTTTCACCCCGACGATCGCGACGACGCCCTGCAAACCTTGCGTGACAAGGCTATGGGCTCGGGCGAACCCTACGAGCTGATCTACCGTATCATCCGTCTCGACGGCGCCGTCTGCTACATCCACTCGCGCAGCCACCCGATCCTCGACGAGAATGGGACCTTCATCCGTCTCGTCGGCACGTGGCAGGACATCACGCCGCTTAAGCAGGCGGAGGAGCTGAACCGCGCGCTGCTCGCCCTGAGCCACCGTCTCAACGCCACGCTCGACCTCGACGAGGTACTCGAGACGCTCATCGCCGAAGCGATCCGCCTCACCGGCGCCGAGGGCGGCTGTACCGGCCTCTGCGTCGACGGCACGTTTATCACCGAGACCTACTACTACCGCGGCCAGGCCTTCCCCCTGCCCAAACGTTGGGCGCCAGGCGAAGGCATCCCCGGCTGGGTCCTCGCCCACAAAGAGACCTACCTCACCAACGACGCCCCCAACGACCCGCAGCGTACCCCCGACGTAATTGACCGCTTTGGCCTGCGCGCCGTCCTCGCCGCGCCCGTCGTCGATAGCCAGGGTCAGGTGCTGGCCTTCTTCGAGGTCGCCGACAAGAAGGGACAGAACGGTTTCGGCGAGGAAGACCGCGAGAAGCTCGACGGCCTAGCGCAAATCGCCGCGATTGCCATCGGCAACGCCCAGCTATACGAGCAGCAGCGCCACCTCAGCCAACGCATTGTCGCTGCCCAGGAAGAAGAGCGGCAGCGCCTCTCCCGCGAGCTGCACGATTCCACTGGCCAGTTGCTGACCGCCCTCAGCATGCAGCTCTCGCTCCTCGCCGGCCGGCCCGACGCTGCCGGTCTCCAGGATGAGCTGGTCGAAGCAACCGAACTCACCCACGCGATTCACGACGAGATCCGCGTCATCTCCCAGGCGCTGCGCCCGCCCACCCTTGAGCTCTTCGGGCTCGGCGAGACACTGCGTACCCTCTGCACCGATTTTGCCCGCCGCTCCGGCTTGGCCATTGATTACCACGAGCACAACACAGAGAAGCTGCCCCAGCTCTCCGACGCCACCACCATCACCTTCTACCGTTTTCTGCAGGAGGCTCTCAGCAACGTCGCCCGCCACGCCAATGCTAGTCACGTCGGCGTGACCCTGCACTATGACCAGGGCCTGCTCTCCCTCTCTGTCGCCGACGATGGCGACGGCTTTGCCACTTCCAACCGCCTGCTCGCCGGCCGTGAGCATGGCGTCGGCCTGCTCGGCCTGCGCGAGCGCTTCGAGCTCCTCGAAGGCGAGCTTCTCGTCGACTCCCGACCCGGCGCCGGCACCCGCCTCACCGGCCGCTGCCGCGTCTCCCCGACCTGACAGCTCTCCAAGACCTAGCAGGTCTCGCCAGTCTTCTCCAGCCGGCAGCCCGGCAGCGTCAGCACGTACTCCGCGCCATACGCCAGCGACGGCGTTTGGAAACCCGCCTTCCACGCGCCGCCCAGCACCCGCCGCGCAATATCTACCGCGGCGAGATAGGTCAGCTTATAGCCGTTGGGCGTCTGCAGCCGCCCGCTGGCGCTGCCCCCGTTCGCATCTTTCGCCTCGGCGACGACGATCGAGATCGCCGTCTCCAGCTTCTCCTCGTTCGGGCCGGCCGGGCGTAATTCGATCGCCCGCTTCAGCACCGCCTGTACCGGGCGCGTCCGTAGCACCGGGCCCAGCCACCGCGCCGCACGCAGCAGCGGCGACATCGACCGCGCCGGAAAATAGTCGGTAATGTTCGGTACGCCGGTGGAATAATAAGCCGTCGCCACATCTCCCCAGCTCACCGCCACCACCGGCCGCGGCCCGCGCCCGAAATCAAAATGGCGTGTCAGGCTGCCCGCCGGCCGGCTGACTATCTTCCCCGCCCGCCGCACCCGCGTCGGCGCACCAATCGACTCCACCCCCGTCTTCATCGTCCCCTGGCTCGCCCCACCCAGGCCGAGAATCCCGATCTCCAGCGACACCGGCTCCGCCAGCTCCGCCGTGACCATCGCCGCCAGGCAATCGCTCGGCACCACGTCAAAGCCAACGCCCGGCAGCAGCATGATCCCCGCCGCGCGTGCCGCCGCATCCCGGCTCGCCGCCAGCTCGAACACCTCGATCTCCCCGGTGACGTCGAGGTAATGCGTGCCCGTCTGCAAACAGGCGTCGATCACCGGCCGTGCCGTCTGGCTGAACGGGCCGGCCACGTTCAGCACGCAATCGACTCCCTCCAGGTGGCGGGCAATCGTTCCCTCATCGTGCAGCGTGAAGGTGCGCCCCTCCAGCCCCAGCTCGCCGGCAAGCGTCCCCACCTTCTGCCCGTTGCGCCCGGCGACGATCGGCCGCAGCCCTTCCATCGCCGCATGCCGCGCAATGAGCTGCCCTGTATACCCGGTGGCCCCGTAGATCAGCAGCGAAGCAGTCATCTCCGCTTCAGTATCCCCTATTCGCCGCTCCGCCGCCACGCCGCACCGCGAAATTGTATTTCGCGTCTCCCCTAAAACGGCCAGAACACCGGAATCAACAACAACGCCGTCACAAACACCACCAGCACGAGCGGGGCGCCTACGCGCAAATAGTCGCTGAAACGGTAACCGCCCGGCCCCATAATCAATACGTTCGCCGGATGGCCCACCGGGCTCAGAAAGCTCGCCGACGCCGAAATCGCCACCGCCATCACCAGCGGCTGCGGCGCCACCCCCAGATCATACGCCGTGGTGATCGCGATCGGCACCAGCAGCACCGTAACCACCGCATTGGGCATCACCTGCGAGCTCACCGTCGTCAGCAAAAAGAGAGCCGCCAGCACCCCCAGCGGCCCCCAGCCGCCCGCCGTTGTCGCCACCCCCTCGGCGATCAGCGTCGCCGCCCCGCTGTTCTCCATCGCAATCCCCAGCGGGATCATCCCCGCGATGAGAAACACCGCCTGCCACTGAATGTGCCGGTACGCCTCCTCCATCGTCAGGCACCCGGCAAGCACCATCAACGTCCCCCCCGCGACGGCGGCGACGGCAATCGGCAGCCACCCCACCACCACACTCACCACCACGCCAAGCATGATCAGCGCCGCCAGCGGCCCCTTCTCCACGCGCAGCGGCTCCTGCAAATCCGCTTCCAACAAGAGAAAGTCAGGATCGTCCGCCAGCAGCCGCAGCCGCTGGCGCGGCCCGTACAGCAGCAACGCATCGCCAAAACGCAGCTCCATCTCGCGTAGATTCGAGCGATAAGCCGTGCCGGCGCGCCAGATGGCCACGACCGTCAGGTTATACTTCTCGCGAAAGTGCAGCTCTTCCAGCGTCTTGCCTACAAGCGTCGTGTGCGGCGACAGCACCGCTTCCACCATACCCACCGCCGTCGACTGCAGCCGTTCCAGTTCCGGCGCCGCCTCCCCGGCAATTTCCAGATGCTGCAGCGCTTCCAGCGTCGCCAGCTCTTCCATCCGCCCCGCGACAATCAGCGTGTCGCCGGGAGTAAGGAGCGCCTCCGGGCCAGGCATTAACTGCGTCGTGCCATCGCGGACAATGCCCAACACGCTGAGATCAAAGGCATCGCCCAGCCGGCTTTCCTGCAACGTCTGCCCGGCCAGCGGCGAGCCGGCCGGGATACGCAGTGCGACCAGATAGTCGCCGAGTTGGTAGAGGCCAACCCCCTGCGGCGCCATGTCGACGGTCAACCCCGGTTCGGCCGCCAGCACTTCCAGTTGGCTCTGCGTGCCCTGCACCAGCAGGCAATCGCCCGCACCCAGCTCCAGATTCTGCAAGTCGGTACGGCGAATGTCCTGGCCCTGGTGCACGGCGAGAACGTTGACCCCGTAGCGCCGCCGAAAGCCACTCTGCTGCAGCGTGTGCCCGACCGGCCCTGCTTCCTCGCTTAGCGTTACCTCCGCCAGCCGCACCTCGCTGCTGGTCAAATCATCGATGCTGAACGCCTCTTCTTCAAACTGCAAATAGTGACCGTTGTGCAGCTCTTCCAGCCGGTCTGGCCGGCCACTGACCAAAAGCCGGTCACCCCCTTGCAGCGGCACAGCCGGCCCCGGTGCGAGCTGCGTCTGCCCGTTGCGGATAATGCCCAGCACGTTCAGCCCCAACGCCGTGCCAATGCGGCTGTCGGCCAGGCTGCGGCCCGCCAGCGTCGTCTGCTGCGGCAGGTGGATCACGAACAGCCGCTGGTCGAGGCGGTAGACGTTGCTCCAGCTTGCGCTGCTATCCAGCGCCCGCAGCGGCGCGTGGTGCGGCAGCAGATGGCGGCCGACCACGACCATGAAAAGCACCCCGGTAATCAGGACCGCGCCGCCCACCGGCGTGAAGTCAAACATCGAAAAAGCCGGCAGTCCCGCCTCCTCCAGCGCCGCACTCGCCAGAATGTTCGGCGGCGTACCGATCAGCGTCGTCAGGCCACCCAGTAACGCACCGTAAGCCAGGGGCATCAGCAGCCGGCTCGGTGCCCGCCCCGTGCGCCGCGCAATATCCATCACCACCGGCAGCAGCAGCGCCGCCACACCCACGTTGTTCATCAGGGCCGACATCAGCCCGGCGGCAAGCATGATCACCAACAGGAGGCGCAGCTCCCCCGTCCCTGCAAGCCGCATGACCTGCCTCCCCACGAAGTTGGCCACGCCCGTGCGCGACAGTCCTGCGCTGAGGATAAACACGGCCCACACGGTGACAACGGCCGGATTGCTGAACCCGCTTAGCGCTTCTTCCGGCGTCACCAGGCCCAGAATGGCGACGGCTCCCAGCACCAGCAAGGCGACCATATCGACGCGCAGCCGCCCGCGCAGAAAGAGGAACAAGGCCGCCACGAGAATGAGCAAGACAAGAGCGATGTCGACGGTCAAGACGATCCCCTCCATACCGGCGCCAGAACGGTTTCCCCCATTCTAAACGACGACCCACCCTGGGTAAAGCCAGCCGACTCGGCCGGCATGCGCTGCACCACACCTCCTTGGTACAATCTCAGCTGGCGCGCAGCGCGTCTTTCCCTAGCGCGCCCGCACGTACGGCTGAATGAATGTTTGCGTAGGGCTTTGGCGGCTCGAAACGAAGACTGTTCGTTGCCACCATACGCTTGCCTGCTGCGCCCCTACGCCAGATCCGAGGAGGAATCAATGGTCAGCGGCATTGTCTTGCTAAAAGTCGAACGGGGCGCCATCAACGAGGTTGCCCAACAACTGGCAGAGCTGGACGGCATCTCCGAGGTCTACTCGGTCGGCGGGCGCTATGACCTCGTCGCCATCCTGCGCGTGCGCGACAACGACGCGCTGGCGCGGCTGGTCACCGAACAGATGCTGCAAATCGACGGCATCGCCGACTCGGAAACACTGATCGCCTTCCGTGCCTTTTCCCGCCACGACCTCGAGAGCATGTTTGCCGTCGGTCTGGAGTAGGCGCGGCCTCATGATTCGTACCACCACACCTCTTCTTCCACCGTCTCCTGCCCGTGGCGCCCCTGCTGCCAGCGGCGCACAACACGCCGCCCAAAAATAGCGCTGACCCGGCCTCCCGGCGCCGGCGTCGCCTTGCTCGGCAGCACCCGCTCCGCTTTGCCGCCCGTCTGCCGCGCCGGTGTCACACTCTCCGCGCGGCGGCGCAGCCAGGCCAGCCCCGCCTCGGCGGCAATTGCCACCAAGCTCGCCGCGGCAGCACGCCCCACCTGGCGCAGTGTTGGCGCTGGCAGCAATGAGCCGCGCCCAATGGTTAGCTCCTGCCGGCGCGGCGCGACCAGTGGCTGCTCGAGGCGGCTGCCGCACCGGCCGCAAAACCGGTTCTCCAGCGCGTTGGGCGCCGCACAGGCTGGACAGAGTTTCTGTGTCATACCTGCTCCTTTCCTCACGACTGGCAGCGTCCCGCCGCCAGCTTACAGGATAGCGCCATTATATGACATTTTCGTGCACCGGTCGTACACTGAGGATCGTTGTCGGCAACCTACCAGGAAGAAGAACCAATGACCACACGAGCCCCCAGCGACAGATTGCTCGACCAGCTACGCGCCATCCCTTTCTTTGCCGGCCTCGGCGAAACCATCCTCCATGAGCTGGCACAGGGCGCCGTCTGGCGCGATTACGAGAGCGGCGAAGTTGTCTTTCTCGAAGGGGATCGGCCCTATGGCCTCTACTATCTGCAGCACGGCTGGCTCAAGATCAGCAAGACGTCGCCCCAGGGCCGCGAGCAGATCCTGCAGTTCCTCGAGCCAGGCGCGACTTTCAATGCCGTCGGCCTCTTCGCTAACCAGCCGAACCCGGCGACTGCCATTGCCCTGGAGCCCGCCGGCGTCTGGATCTTGCGCCGCGATGCGGTGATGGCGCTCCTGCGCCGCCGCCCCGAGCTGGCGCAGCACGTCGTCGAGCGCATGGCCGACCGCATTCTGGAGCTCGTCGATCTCGTCAGCGATCTCTCTTTCCGCACCGTGAGCCAGCGTCTGGCACGAATGCTCCTCGCTGACGCCGCCGGTGACACGCTGCACCGCCCCGGTTGGTA
>JAVVFG010000118.1:0-10406 GCA_032260445.1 Anaerolineae bacterium
GCCCGCGATCACGGCGACTTCTACGGCGACGCCACCTGGGACATGTAAGCCGGCGCGATGACGGGCACCATCATCAACGCGTTCACCGTTCTCATCGGGGGCACGCTAGGTACCTTCCTGGGCCATCGTTTCCCGCAGCGGATGCAGGAAACGATCTTCGCCAGTCTCGGCCTCTTTACCCTGGCCATTGGCCTGAACAACAGCCTCGCCACCGGCAATGCCTTAATCGTCCTGGGGAGCCTGTTGTTAGGCGCGCTCACCGGTGAAGCGCTGCAACTGGAGGCCAAGCTTGAGCGCTTTGGCCAATGGCTGCAGCGGCGGCTAAGCCAGGGGCAAACGGGAAGCGGCGCTCGTTTCGTCGAAGCATTCGTCACTGCCAGCATCGTATTCTGCGTTGGCCCGCTGACCATCCAGGGCGCCATCGAAGACGGGCTGCGCGGTGATTACACGCTGCTGACGATCAAGGCGATGCTCGACGGCTTTGCCGCCCTCGCGTTCGCAGCGACGATGGGCGGCGGCGTGCTTGCCTCGATCATCGTCATCCTCAGCTTTCAGGGTGGCATCTCGTTGCTCGCCAGCCTAGGCGCCGACATCTTCACGCCGGACATGATCGCCGAGATGACGGCTGCCGGTGGGGTCGTCCTGTTGAGTATCGGGCTGCGTCTGCTGCAGGTGAAGCAGATCCGCTCGGCGAATCTCCTGCCGGCCCTGTTCATTGCCCCTGCGGTCGTCGCGCTCCTCAGCGCGCTAGGGATAACATACTATCCCGATTTGTAGCCGTTAGAATCACGCGAAGCACCAGGCGCAACCTACAGCGGATCTTTGAAGGCGCGCGTGCCTTGCCAGCGGCAGTCACTGCACACGAAACGGTAAAGGGGGATTCCGAGCAGGCCAAACAGATGATGATACCAGCGGCGCCTAATACGGCGCAGGCTGGTACTACCACAGCGCGGGCAGGCGCGCTGTCCGAGACTGGAGAAATGGGCGACGCGCCAGCGCAGCCGCAAGAGGACGGCGACAAGGGCAGCGAACAGGAGCACCGCCCCCAGGACAAGCGCACCGTTACGATACGCCAGCACCTGAGTGAACGTCAGGCCAGCACCCACCTGCGGCGGCGCAACCCAGCGGGGAAACGGGTTGACGAGCAGAACAATCGCCAGGAAGGCGGTTCCCAGGAGAGCAAAGTCAAGCAGTAACTGGAAGATACGAGACGCTAGCGGCGGGCGCTCGCCGTAAGTCGCAGCGGTCAGCGCCGGCCCCTGCCTCTCTGCCGACTCATCCTGATGCTTGCTCTCCATACCCGTTCTCCGCTTCCCGCGCAGGGCTACTCGCCGCGACGGCGCGTCTGCACCTAGTGCAAGATCAATATTCTCCCGCAACTACTGCAGGTGACGAGCTCGCCCGCGCGCGCGCCGCGGAGCGCGGTACCCGATACGCGGATGCCGCAGGCCTGGCAAAGGTCGTCCTGTAACAGGGCAACGGCAATGCCGCCACGACGCTGCCGTGCATTCTCGTATGCCGCGAGCGAGGCGCGGTCGATCCGGGCGGAGAGCTCCTTTCTCGCTGCCGTCTGTTGCTCCGCGCGGCCCTCAAGCCGGTCGCGCTCAGCCGATAGCGCTTCATGGCGCGCCTGCCAGCTCACTTCAGCCGCCTGCAACTGGGAAGCCGCCTGTTCGTACGTCGCCTCCGCCTCTTCGGCAGCCACCATGGCCTCGAGCAGCTCATCTTCCAGCCCGCCGCGCCGCCGCGTGAGCGAAGCGACTTCCTGCTGCAGATCGCTCAATTCCTTGGGATTGCGCACCTCGCCCGAATAGAGTCGCTGTTCGGAGCGCTTGAGCTTGGCATTAAGGGAGCCGAACTCCAGCTCGAGCTCGTTCTGTTTGCGCCGCGCGCGTTGGAGCAGCTCGTAGGCAGCGTCCTTGCGCTGCTGTGCCCGCTGTAACGCCTCACTGCCCTGCAACTCCTGGAGGACGACCTGGAGACGCCGTCTGGCGGCAAGAAGTTCGTCATCTATTTGCTGAAGCTGGTAGAGAAGATGTACGTGGGTCATGGATAATAGACGGAGCCCCTGTTAATCCCACCCTGACAGTCGTGGGCGATTGTAACACAAAACCGGGCCTGAGCGAGGCAAGGGTAGTCAGGTTATAATTGCCAGCTATGTTAGATAGAGACCTCACCTCTAAGGAAGAACCGCATAGTGATGCTGATCTTGAGTGGGATGCCTTTGTGGCCGCACATCCCCACGGCAGCATCTTACAAACGACGAACTGGTCGCGGCTGAAGAGTCGCTTCGGCTGGCAGTCGCGGCGCATCTGGGTGCGGCGCGACGGCAAGCTTGTCGCCGGCGCCCAGATTTTCTTTCGTTCCGCCGCATTGGGTCTTGTCCACATCGGCTACATCCCCCACGGCCCGCTGGTAGACTGGAGCGACGACGAGCAGGTCGCCGTGCTGCTCAACCAGCTCGATTTCGCCGCCTACGAGCACCGAGCGGGCCTGGTCAAGATGGAGCCGCTCATCTGGCAGGAGGAGATGCCACAGGAGGCGTGGCAGGCATTATGCGCCCGGCACGGCCTGGTAGCGGCGGGCGACACGATCCAGCCGCCACGCACGATGGTCGTCGATCTGCGACCGGACGAGGAGGAGATTCTGCAGAACATGAAGCAGAAGACCCGCTATAACGTCCGTCTCGCCTCACGCAAGGGTGTTTCTGTGCGCCAGGGCACCGCCGCGGATCTCTCCACCTTCAACGGGCTGATGGAAATTACCAGCGAACGCGACAGTTTTGGCGTACACGAACCCGCCTACTATCGCGCTGCCTACGAGCTCTTTGCCCCCGAGCAAGCCGCGCTCTTTCTTGCCGAATATGAAGACAGACCCCTCGCGGCGATCATGGTCTTTGCCCACGGGACACAGGCAGCTTATCTATACGGCGCATCGAGTAACGAGGAGCGGCAGCGGATGCCTGCCTACGCGCTGCAATGGGAAGCGATGCGCTGGGCCAAGGCGCGCGGCTGCACGGAGTACGATCTGTGGGGCGTGCCCGATTACCCGGAAGAGGAGCTAGAGGCACGCTTCACGGAGCGCAGCGACGGGCTGTGGGGTGTCTATCGTTTCAAGCGCGGCTTCGGTGGTGAACTGATGCGCACGGTTGGCGCCGCCGATCGCGTCTACAGCCGCCTGCTGTACCGGCTCTACCAGTGGCGGCGCGGGCCCCAGGAAGGCGCGCGTGAGTAGGCTCGCCGCCTGGCAGCAGATCGACAACAGCACGCAGTGGCACGAGATTCTGACCGGCTTACCGGCCGTACACCCGCTGCAGAGCTGGGTCTGGGGCGACTTTAAGTCGCGCTGGGGCTGGTCGATGCAGCCGCTCGCGCTGCCGGCGGAGGCAGGTGGTTACGCTGCTGCTGCCCTCGTCCTGCGCCGGCAAATGCCGCGTCTCCCCTTCTCTTTCCTCTACATCCCGAAAGGGCCCCTGTTTGACTACGACGACGCGTCGCTCCGCGAGCGGGTGCTGGATTCCCTGCAGGCGCTGGCGCGGCGTGAAGGGGCGATGTTTGTCAAGATAGATCCAGACGTCGTCCGCAGCCGCGGGCTCGAACCGGAAGAATCCGACGAAACGGGCGTGGCCTGGCTTCACAGCCTCCAGACCAGGGGCTGGCGCTTTTCCAATGACCAGGTCCAGTTCCGCAACACGGTCCTTCTTGACCTGACACAGGACGAAGAGACGCTCCTCGCGGCGATGAAGTCGAAAACGCGCTATAACATCCGCCTTGCCGGGCGCAAGGAAGTGGTTGTGCGCCAGGTAGGGCCCGAGGCGTTTGCGACGATTGCCGGCATGTATGAGACGACAGCGGAACGCAACGAGTTCGGTATCCGCCCGCAGGCATACTACCTTGACGCGTGGCACTCCCTCTATGCGGCGGGCATGGCGCAGCCTTTCCTCGCCGAGTACGCGGGCACGCCGATCGCCGCCGTCATCGTGGTGCGCTACGGCGATCTGGCCCTTTACATGTACGGCGCCTCGACGGAAGAGGAACGAAATCGCATGCCGGCCTATCTCTTGCAGTGGGAGGCGATCTGTTGGGCCAAGGCGCAGGGCTGCCGCGTCTACGACTTCTGGGGGGCGCCGGACGAGTTCGTGGAAGAGGATCCGCTCTGGGGTGTATGGCGCTTCAAGTCGGGGTTCGAAGGCCAGGTCGTGCGGCACATCGGCGCGTGGGATTATCCCGTGCGGCCGGCCTTCTACTGGCTCTTTAACGTGCTGTTGCCCCGGTACCGCGACTGGCTGCGGGCGCGTAGCAGGTGATTGGGGCGCGCCGCTTCGCATTGTCACTGGGCAGCGGCGATCATAGAATGGACCCAATGCAGCATGAAGAGAAGGAGTGATCATGGCTAAAACGATCGTCGTCCTTGAAGGTGACCAGACCGGACAGGAGCTGCTGGAAGAGGCCTTGCGCGTTATAGACCCCGCCGTAACTGGCTTCCCAACCGAGTTCATTCGCTATGACCTCAGCCTCGAGAAGCGGCGTGCAACCCGTAATCAGGTCGTCTACGAAGCAGCCGATGCGATGCGCAAGCATCATCTGGCACTCAAGGCAGCGACGATTACGCCTGAGGCGGCGGGAGACGTTGGCAGCCCCAACCAGATTCTGCGCGAAGAGCTGGACGCCGAAGTCATCTTACGCGTTGGGCGGCGGATTCCCGGCGTGCGCCCGGTCGGCGGCATCTATGCCCCGATTGCCGTGGTGCGCATGGCGGTGGGCGGCGCCTACGGGGCTAAGGAATGGCGCGAGGGCCCGGAAGGCGAGCTCGACGAGATAGCGTACCGCACGGAAAGCATCAGCCGGCGCGTCTGCTGCCATGTCGCCGAGTTTGCTTTCCGCTATGCACAACGTACCGGCTCGAAAGTGTTTGGTGGACCCAAGTTCACGGTCAGTCCTGTCTACGAGGGGATGTTCAAAGAGGAGCTGGATGCCGCCGCGACTCGTTACCCCAGCGTGCGCTACGATCCGCAGCTCATCGATGCCACCCTCGCCCTCTTGCTGGCGGCAAATGGCGAGCCGCTCGTGATCCCCACTCTCAACCGCGACGGCGACTTGATTTCCGACCTCGTCCTGGGGATGTATGGCTCGATTGCCGGCTCCGAGTCACAGGTCATCTCCGTCGACGATGAGGGCACCGTCGATCGGGTAATGACCGAAGCGCCACACGGCACAGCGCCGGCGCTGGAAGGGCGCAATGTGGCCAACCCGATGGCGATGATCCTCGCCGCCGCGGCCCTCTTCAGCCACATGCAGGAAGAGCAAGCGAAGCGTATCAGCCGCGCGATCTACGAGGCAACGCTGGAAGCCGTCTACGATGGCATCCGCACCTCTGACCTAGGCGGCAGCGCCCATACGGACGAGTTCACCGACGAGGTGATCCGCCGCCTGCGCGCCAAGCTCGAAGTCTGGTCCAGCCTCTCCTAAGGCGCCTCAGACCCGCTGGCCTCGGTAATACGGTACAGCGCTTTCGCGAACATGTCGGCGACGTAGAGCTCGCCGTTGCTGTCTTCGCCAAGGGACGCATAGCGCCCACCCGCCAGCTCGTCATGGCGTTGTGCTGACCAGCCGCCGTTGCTGTCCCTGGACATGTTCCAGAAGTAACCCGAACAAAAATCGGTGAACAGATAGCGCCCATGAAGCGCCGGGTTGCGCGAGCCGCGGTAGACATAGCCGCCGGTGATCGCACACCCTTCGTCGTGCCCGTACTCGAAAACGGGCATCGTGTAGGCGCTGGCAGGCCCGCAGTCCTGCATCGCCGTGTTCGGGTTCTCGTGGGTGCCTTCGTAACAGCTCCAGCCGTAGTTCTCGCCGGCGGCCGTGGCGGGCCTGACGTTGACTTCCTCCCAGGCCACTTGCCCGACATCGGCGATAAAGAGGTCGTCGCTTGGGGCATCGAAGCTGAGGCGCCACGGGTTGCGTAGGCCGAGCGCCCAGATCTCGTCGCAGGCGCCCGCCTCCCCAATCAGCGGGTTGTCGGACGGGATGCGGTAGTTATCTCCGGTGCCACAGTCAGCCGGCCGGCTGCCCGGTCCGCCATCCACGTCGAGCCGCAGTAGCTTCCCGAGAAGCTCGCCAGTGTCCTGGGCGCGGTTACCAGGATCATTGCCGCTGCCGCCATCACCCAAGGCGACGTAAAGATAGCCGTCATGTGGGCCGAAGGCGAGATCGCCACCATTATGGTTCGGGTAAGGCTGCGCGACAGTTAGGAGAATCACTTCACTGTCCGCATCGGCTAGGTTCGGATCATGCGTCACCGAAAAGCGGGCGATGTGCGTATCGCCTTCAGGCTTGGCGGTGTAGTTTACATAAAAGTGGCCATTGTTGCTGTAGTCGGGGTGGAAGGCGAGCCCGAGGAGGCCCTGCTCGCCGCCGCCCTGCGACTCAACACGGTCGCGAATATCGAGAAATGGCTGTCCGCCTACCGTGCCATCCCCTGCGATCACCTGGATCCTGCCAGCACGCTCGAGGACAAAGAGGCGCTCGTCCCCGGCGTTGGCAATGCCCACCGGCTGCTGCAGGCCGCCCGGCGCCACAATGGTTTCCAGACCGAGGCTGATCGGCGTTGTCGACGAGCCGCCGCTGACGAGCGGCAGAAACAGGCTATCTCCCTGGGCGCGGGCTGGTCCGAAGAGCAGTAACAGGATTGCCGCCGTCGCCATGCCAGCGGCGATCAGGAACGCACGCATTCTGTAGGCCATCCTAGCTGTCTCCTCCCGGCAGCTCGAGCCGGTAAAGAACACCTTCACGCGTGGTTAGATAGAGCTCCCCGTCAAATCCTTCGCCGAATGAGGTCAGGCTGCCAGGCGCCGCGCCGACCTCGTTGTTGGTCCAGCCGCCGTCCGCCATGCGGAAGAGAGCCCAGATGCGGCCGGAGCAGTAGTCGCCGTAAAAGTAGTTGCCGGTCATCTGCGGGAAGGTGCCGCCACGGTAAACGTAACCGCCGGTTACCGAGCATTCCCCCTCCCCGTGCGCGTACTCGGCGACAGGCGCATAGTAAGCGCCGGGGTCACAGCCATCGCGGTAACAGTGGTTGCCTTCGAGGAAGTTCCAGCCGAAGTTGAGCCCGGCGCCTTCCCCGGCGGGTACAAAATTTACCTCCTCATACTGGTTCTGACCGACGTCGGCGATGTACAGGTCGCCGGTCTCCCGATCGAAGCTGAAGCGCCACGGATTACGCAGACCAATGGCCCACACCTCGTTGCGTGCGGTCTCGTCACCAACGTGCGGATTGTCCGGGGGAATGCCATAGTTGGCGCCGTCGCCGGCAAAGTCCACGTCGAGGCGGAGGATAGCGCCGAGCAGCGTACGCGGGTTCTGGCCATGGTTCTGCGGGTCGCCCGCGCTGCCGCCATCGCCCATCCCGGCGTAGAGGTAGCCGTCAGGGCTGAAGTGCAGCTGCCCGCCGTTATGGTTGCCGTATGGCTGGCCGATCTGCAGGAGGATCGTCTCGCTGGCAGGGTCAGCCCGGTTGAGATCGTCGCTCACCTGAAAGCGGGAGATCACCGTGTCGCCATTGCGATCGGTGTAGTCGACGAAGAAGAAGCCGTTTGCCGCGTAATCGGGATGGAAAGCGACACTCAGCAGCCCTTGCTCGTTGGCGTTGCTGCCCACTTGGTCGCGAATGTCGAGAAACGGCTCCGGCAGCAGTTGGCCGTTGGCCACCACGCGGATCCGGCCGCGCTGCTCGACGACGAAGAGACGCTCATCGCCGGCGTTGCCGACGAAGGTTGGCGCCTCAAACCCTTCGGCAACCGGCGCGAGCGTGATCCCGGTGACCGGCGCGCCAACCGGCGCCGGTATCTCTGTGGGCGCGGTGGTCGGCGCCGGCTCGGGCTCCGCAGTGGGCCTCTCCTCTGTCGCCGTGGCGCTTACGGTGGCCACGGCTGTGCCCGTTGGTGGCGGCGCTGTGGCCTGTGGCGGCTGCGTCGCCACGGCACGTTCGGGCGCGATGGGGGCGGTCGCCGCCGGACCGCCATTCTCGCCCCCGCAGGCGACAAGAATAATGAGCAAGAGGACAACCCAACCAGATTTCATCAAGAACCTCCGCTGGTAAGAAAAGGGCGCAGCCGCCGCCGCGCCCCTCGTGTCTGTCGAATGTCTGGCTCCCGGTTCCCCAGATGGCAGCCGCCGCCAAGGCTAACCTGGGGCAGGACCCGTTTCCCCGGCCTCTTGCAGGCGATTGCCGTACTGGGCTTCATAATATTCGCGGAACTCACCGCTCTTGATCTTGCGCCACCACCATTCGTTGTCGCGGTACCAGGCCACCGTCTTCCGGATGGCTTCCTCCGGCGTATGGCGCGGCTGCCAGCCCAGGGCGCGAATCTTGTCGATATTCAGGCTGTAGCGCCGGTCGTGCCCTGGCCTATCGCGCACGTGACGGATCAGCGAGCGCGGGCGGTCGAGCTCGTCGAGCAAGACCTCGACCATGTGCAGGTTCTCCATCGCTTCGCCCGTTCCGATATTGTAGACTTCGCCCAACTCCCCCTGGTGCAGGATGAGATCGACGGCTTCACAGTGATCGAGCACGTACTGGTATTCGCGCTTCTGCCGGCCGTCGCCGTAGACCGGTAGCGGCTCATGCTCCAGGGCGTTCGTCGTAAATAGGGGCACGACTTTTTCGGGATACTGGTACGGGCCGATGTTGTTCGAGCCGCGGCTTAACGTGACGGGAAGGCCATAGGTGACAAAATAGGCGTTGACCATCAGGTCGCCGCTGGCCTTGCTCGCCGCGTACGGGCTGCGCGGCACCAACGGGTCGGTTTCCAGGCTGGATTGGCCTTCGGGAATATGGCCGTACACCTCGTCGGTCGAGATCTGGTGATAGCGCTCGAGACCGTAGCGGCGCGCCGCCTCGAGGAGCACGTAGGTGCCGTAGACGTCCGTCCGGATAAAGGCGTCTGGATCCATGATCGAGCGATCCACATGCGTCTCGGCAGCGAAGTTGACGATAGTGTCGACATCAAACTGCTCAATCGTCGCGGCGACCGGCTCGGGATCACAGATATCGCCGCGCACGAAATGATAGCGAGGGTCGTCCGACACCTCGAGCAGGTTGTCGAGATTACCGGCGTAGGTCAACTTGTCATAGACGACGACCCGGTAATCCGGGTATTTCTGCAACAGATAGGTGACGAAGTTAGAGCCGATAAACCCTGCGCCACCAGTGACCATGATATTCTTCACGTTCTTACCTCGCTCGTCGGATGTTCACAGAAAGACGTTGAAACCGTTACAAGAGCCATCTGCATTCTAGCCCGGCTGCTACCTGTCAGCCAGAGCGATGGGTGCCGGCAAACCAGTCGATCAGACGCCGCGAGATTGTCGGTGGGGGCGGCACCGGTGGGAGCTCATCGGCACGGAACCACCCTGCCTCGGCCATTTCGCTGGTATCCAGCTCGATTTCGCCGCGCGGCGCCTCACATGTAAAGGCGATCATCAGCGAATGAGGAAACGGCCACGGCTGGCTGCCGAAATAGCGGACGTTCTCGACGTCGAGATCGACCTCTTCCTTCACCTCGCGCGCCACGCATTCCTCGAGCGTCTCTCCCGGCTCGACGAACCCGGCGAGAACGCTGTAGCGGCCCGGCGGGTGGCGGTGGGATCGGGCGAGTAGGATTTTGTCGTCGCGCAGCACGGCAACGATGATCGCCGGTGACAGGCGCGGATAGTGGACGAGACCGCACGCGGGACAGACCCGGGCCCGATCGCGGGCGTGATAGACCGTCTGTGTGCCACAACGCCCGCAGAACTGGTGGGTGCGATCCCAATCGACGATCTGGACAGCCCGCCCCGCTAGCCAGAAGAGATCGGTGTCGAGCGCATCGAGCAGGGAACGCAGTCCCTCGAAGCGCCAGCCCAGCGGCGGATTGGCATCGACGGCAACTTCGGCAGCATAACACGGGACATCGTCCAGCCAGCCAAGGAATTGTACGCGCTCCGGCTGGAGCTCTAGCTCTGCCGGTGACGCGACCAACGGGAGCTGGACGCGATCACCACGCTCGGCGACCAGCAGGCGATAGCCGCGAAAGACATACCAGAAGCCGGGCACACCATCTGCATTGCCGGGGGCATGAATGGCTGGCGTAAAAAGACGCCGGGACAGCGAATAACTATGATGCATTAAGGATAGCCTGCCGGCGTGTTGGTCGGGACGATTATTGGCGGCGGATATCCGTTTTCCGGCGTCTCGGTCGGCGGGGCACCGTCCGGCGGCGTGGCGGTAGCCGTGGCCGTTGGCGTCGGCGTACTCGTGATCACCGGTGTGACCCCGGGCTCGAGGGTCGCGGTCGCCGTTCCCGTTGCCGTCGGCGTCAGGAGCAAATCGGGCGTGACCGTGATGTTAGGTTGCACGGTCGGAGTTGG
>JAVVFG010000119.1:0-10373 GCA_032260445.1 Anaerolineae bacterium
GGTATCGTGGCCACGCTCATACTCGGTGTGGAAGCGGGCGATGGGCGTTGCCGCAAGCTCTTCCTCGGCGCCATAGGAGGGGGCGGCTGCCGCCGGGGCCATCTCCAGACCGTAGTCGCTGTCGGTAGCCAGTGGTCGCGGCGCACGGCGCATCACCATGAGGATAGCGTAGAGGATGGCGGCAAAGACCAGGACAAGGACGACGACCAGGAGCAAGCTGCCCAGCCCACCACCTTCCTCGACGGGTTCGGCGGGCGCGGCGGCGACAGCGGCACAGCCCTGGGTGTCGACCGCAGTAGCGAGCAGCTCTAGCTGTTGCGACGTAACCGGGTCGATGTTGCGCCGTGTGGCGGCGAGATCACAGATGGCGGCGGGCGCTTCTTCCCAGCCGGCCAGGGCGCCGCGGGCAAAGGCAGGATCGTTGGTCGCCGCATAGGTGCGGGCCAGCGATGTGAGATAGTAATCCTGGTAAGTACCGAGCAGATCCTGCGGCCCTGCGCCCGTGTACTCTACCGGCGTTAGCCCCCAGCCGAAAACAAACAGGCCGATGGAGAACCCGACAATAAAGGCGATCACGCCGATGAGCACGGGCTGCCTTTGCATTGATTCCATTGGTCACCTACCTTTGCTGTCTTGTCCCGATCCTGAACTACTTCCTAGCTTGTTCGGTGACCCCCCCTTAATGGCAGTATCTTACCATAAGATAAAGGCCAGGCAAACATAATTCTAATGCGATGGCAGGAGGTCTGCAATCCACCGACGGTCCCAACGGCCTATTTTCGGTTTGCCCGTGTGCTATGGTATACTTCCGACTAGCCGACGCCTGGGGTGCAGGAGGCATGCACCGACAATGAAGCACAGTGAGCACAGGACATGGAACACTTTATCTCTCTTGCCGAACGAACCCCTGAACAGATTGAAGAGCTACTCAATCTAGCATTACGGCTAAAGGACGAATGGCGCAACGGCGGCAATGAGCCGGTTCTTGCCGGAAAGAGCCTGGCGCTGGTCTTCATGAAGCCGTCGTTGCGGACGCGAGTTTCTTTTGAGATGGCAATGGTGCAGCTTGGGGGCTACGCGTTTTACCTGTCGCCGAACGAGATAAAGCTGGGCAGCCGCGAGAGCGTGCCGGATGTGGCCCGCGTTCTCTCGAGCTACGTCGACTGTATTATGGCCCGCGTCTTCGAGCACGAGCACATCCTGCAGCTTGCGGCGTACAGCTCGGCGCCGATCATCAACGGCCTGTCGGACTACAACCATCCGGCGCAGGGGCTGGCGGATCTCTTCACGATTCTGGAGGCGAAGGGTGAGCTCGCAGGGCTCAAGGTGGCCTATGTTGGCGATGGCAACAATGTGGCGCGCTCGCTCCTGTTTGGGGCGATGAAGACGGGGATGGATTTTGCGATCGCCTCGCCGGAGGGTTACACCTTGAGCGTAGACGATAGGGAGCAGGCGCTGGCGATGCGCGTTTCGCCGGAGCAGACGGTAACGATGCTGAGCGATCCTGTTGAGGCGGTCAGTGGGGCGGACGTGATCTATACGGATGTATGGACGAGCATGGGGCAGGAAGCGGAAACGGCACGGCGCCTGCAGGTGTTCCCGCCTTACCAGGTCAACCGGGAACTGGTGGAGCGGGCCAAAGAGGCTTGCATTGTGATGCACTGTCTGCCGGCGCATCGTGGCGAGGAGATCACCGACGAAGTTGCGGATGGGCCGCATTCGGTCCTCTTTACACAAGCAGAGAACCGCATGCACGCGCAGAAGGCGATTCTGGTGAAGCTGCTAACCTAAGATGCGCCCGGCCGTTCTGTGGTTGTGGCGGTGATGATGGAGGGTAGTACGTGGCAGGAGACCGCGCTCGCTACGACGAGGCGCTAAGCAGGGGACATTCCTATAGCTGGGACCAGCGCTGGGAAGAGGCAATCGAGCAGTTCAAGGTTGCCGTTGCCGAGTTTAGCGAAGAGCCGGCGCCATTTGCGGGGCTGGGCATGGCGTATCTGGAGCTGGACGAGCTGGAGCAGGCCCTCGAGAACTACAAACTGGCGGCGCGCCATTCGCGCGGTGACGTCATCTATCTGCGGCAAGTGGCCCAGGTACAGGAGCGGCTGTCGCAGGAGGCATCTGCCGGGCAGACGTACATGGCGATTGGCGAGATCCAGCTACGGCGCGGGGCGGTAGACGACGCTGCCGAAAACTGGAACCGCGCTATCCAACTGGCGCCGAACCTGCTGGGGGCGCACCAACGGCTGGCGCGCTATTACACAGAGCAGGGCCAAGTGCGGCCGGCGATTCGCGCTTATCTGGCAGTGGCGCGCCTTTATCAGGCGACTGGCGACGAGGAACGCGCGCTGCGCACCTGCCGGGCGGCGCTGAATCTTGACCCGCGCAACCCCGATCTGCTGACGGCGATCGAAATGATCCAACATGGGGAGCAGATCTTTGCGCCGGCCGAGATGGCGCCGATCCCTTCGCTGGATAGCGATCTGCAGGATGCCATGGCGGGAGCAGCGGGCCCCGGACAGGACGGGGCGGGCATTGCCGGAGAAGCAAGCCCGGTGCAAAACGCGCAGCGGATGGCGCTGGAACAGCTTGCGGAGGAGCTATTTGAAGAGGAGGTCGGGGATGCGCTGGCGGGCCTGGCCAAGAGTGAGCGCGATGCCCTGATCAGCAAGGCACTGGACCTGCAGACGCGCGGCCTGACGAACGAGGCGATCAATTATTACGAGCGTGCGGTGGAGGCCGGGGTGAGCGGGGCTGCGGCCCATTTCAACCTGGGGCTGCTCTACCAGAGCAAGATGCGCTTTGAAGACGCGATTCGCGAGCTGCATAGTTCGGTTAAGGAGCCAGAGTATCGCCTCGGCAGTCATTTTGCCCTCGGCGAATGTTACCGGGCGCGCGGGCAGATCGACAAGGCGGTGGAGCACTTCATCACCGTTCTCAAGATTGTCGATCTGGGGACTGTGCAGCACGAACAGGCTGACCGGCTGATCGAGCTGTATGAGAACCTCGCCGACAGCCTGTTGCGGCGCGGCGAGCCGGAACGAGCCAGTACCTTTGCCAATGCACTGGTGGAGTTTCTGAGCCATAAGGGTTGGGAGGACAAGGTGAAGGCGGCACGGAACCGGCTTAATGCCGTGTCTGGCGGGCGGATGATGATCCTGGGCGATATTCTCACGGCCGGGTCGGCACAGGTGCTGGAATCACTGTATCTGAGCCAGGAATATGCGCGGCGCGATATGCTCGGCACGGCGATAGAGGAGGTGTACCGGGCGATCGCGTTGTCTCCAGATTATCTGCCTTCACATATCCAACTCGGCGAACTGCTTGCGAAGCAGGAGCGCAGTGAAGCAGCCGCTGCCAAGCTGACCGTCGTAGGAGATACGTTCCGCATTCGTGGCGATATGAGCAGCGCCTTAAATATGTACGAACGGGTCGTGGAGATCGCGCCGCTTGACCTCACCATCCGTGCCCGCCTGGTGGAACTATTCAAGCAACAGGGCCAGATTGACCGCTCCCTGGAGCACTATCTGGCATTGGGAGAGTCATACTACCAGCTCGCGCAGGTGGACAAGGCACGGGAGATCTACCAGGAGTCGCTGAAGCTGGCGCCGCGTGGCTCGGCAGAGCGGCACTGGCGCGCGCAATTGCTGCGCCGTCTGGTGGACATCGACATGCAGCGCTTTGACTGGACGCGGGCGCTGGTCGCCTATCGCGATCTGCGGCAGGAGGAGCCGAACGACGAACGGACGGCGATTACGCTGATCGATTTGTATTACCGGGTGGGGCAGCCTGCGCTGGCTCTGCGCGAGCTAGATCAGTATTTGAAGCAGCTTGTCGCAGCGCGGCGCGGTGCGAAGGTGGTTGGCATTCTGGAGGACATGGCGCAACGGCACCCGGCGGAGCCCGGTCTGGTGTACCGGTTGGTGCGCCTCTATCTGTCGCAGAACCGCCGCAAGGAAGCGATGGACCGACTCGACGCACTAGGCGAAGCGCAGCTGGAGGCGGGGGAGACGAAGAAGGCGATTGCGACGATCGAGCAGATCATCAAACTGGGGCCACCGAACCTGCTGAGTTACCAACAACTCCTGAAGCAATTGCACGAATCATAGGCGGGCGGGCGGCGATCTTTTCGTCGCTGCGCCGATCATTAAGCTCACAGGTATGCAGGGTGCGAGACCGTGCGTATCTGTGACAATCGGTGTTATAACTAACAGAAGGCTTACAAACAGGATCCCACCTAGCTATGGGGTTATCACTCGACTATTATCTCGAGCGCCTCTCGTGGCCGGACGTCGTCGACGTTCTCCTCGTTGCGCTCATCATCTATGGCTTGCTCGTCCTGATCCGCGGCACCCGCGCCGTATCGCTGCTGCGCGGCTTGCTGGTGCTGGCGCTCTTTTTTCTGGGCCTGTCGCTGCTCATCGACCTGGTGGCGTTCACCTGGCTGGTGCGTAATATCCTGCCGGCGCTGCTCGTCGCCATTCCGGTGATTTTCCAGCCGGAGTTGCGGCGCGCGCTGGAACAGCTAGGGCGCACGGGCCGGGTGGTGCGTCTCTTCCGGCGCAGCCGGGAGAACCGCGCCGTAACGGCGGTTGCGCGCGCCTGTTTGCGGCTTTCGCAGCGGCGCCACGGCGCGCTGATCGTCTTCGAGCAGGAGACGGGCCTGCAGGAGTACATTGACACCGGTATTTTGTTGAACGCGGAGCCGTCGCCAGAGCTATTGCTGACCATTTTTAATAAGCACACAGAGCTGCATGACGGCGCAGTGATTGTGCGCGGCGAGCGGGTGGTGGCTGCCGCCGCGGTGATGCCGTTATCAACGAGCAGCCTATCCGACCGGCAGATGGGGCTGCGCCATCGCGCGGGTCTGGGGATCAGCGAGGTCAGCGACGCCATTGCTGTCGTTGTCTCGGAGGAAACGGGGCAGATTGCGATTGCCCACAACGGCCGAATTCTGCGGCGGCAGGATCCGGGCCGGCTCGATGCTATTCTGTCGGCATTTTTGCAGAACCCGGCCGATATTGCTGTGCGGCAGAGGGGGGTATAGAGGTGCTGCGCCTGCTCAAGTCGTTTGCGGCGAACTTCGTCTCCTTGCTGTTGTCGCTCGTCCTCGCCGTGTTCATCTGGGGGATCGCCGTCCGTGACAGCGATCCGGACGATAACATGCAGCTCGATCTGCCGGTGCAGGTCATCGGGCGCCCGGCAGAACATGCGGTGACCGGGATTCCAGATACGGTGGAGCTTGGTGTGCAGGGACCGGCGTCGGTGGTCAACCAGCTTGACCGCGATGATTTTGTGGCCGAGCTGGATCTGACCGACGTCCGGCCGGGGGAGTCGACGCTGCCGATCACGGTACGTTTCCAAGAGGAAACGCTGGAACTTGTGTGGCAGGTGCCGCAGCAAGTGTCGCTTCAGGTGGAACGGATCGTAACGAAGGAGGTGCCGGTGCGGCTGGAGCTGGAAGGCGGCGTGGCGCGTGGCTACGTGGTCGGCGAACCGTTCCTCGATCCAGCGACGATCGAGGTAACGGGGGTCAGCTCGCGGGTGGAAGCGCTCGCCGAGGCGCGCGTCACGGTGTTTATGGATAACCCGCAACAAGACATGGTGGTGACGCGGCGCCCGATTTTTTACGACCAGCAAGGGAATATCGCCAGTGTCAATGCGCTCAACGTGGGTGCAGAAGAGGTAGTAATTACGGTGCCGGTCGACCAGCTAGCAGGCTTTACAGCCAAGCCGATCATCGTGAACTGGCAGGGTGAGGTGGCGCAAGGTTACCGGCTGGTCGACGTTCGCGTCGAACCGGACAGTGTGCTACTAACGGGCAGCCCGGCGCAACTGGACCGCTTTACGCGCGTGCAGACGGAGCCGATCGACATTTCGGGGCTGCGCGAGTCGCGGACGATGCAGGTTAGCCTCGATCTCCCCCCTGGTATCGAGCTGGATGAGGTCCAGCCGGTCTACGTGGAAATCGAGATCGAGCCGATCCTGACCAGCTCGGTCATCCGCAAGACGCCAGAGATCCGGGCGCTGGAAGAAGGGCTGACGTTGACGCTGGACGCGGATGAGGTACGGGTGTTTGTCTACGGGCCTCTGGACAAGCTCGATTCCCTGAGCGAAGAGGATGTGCGCGTGACGCTGGACCTCTTCGGCTTAGGCATAGGCCAGCATAGTGTTGAGCCAGACGCGGACGTCTTTGTTGCCGACGTCGAAGTGCGGTCGATCCAGCCGCCGCTACTCACGGTCAACCTGACGCGGACGCTGACGGAGACGGAGACGCTAACTGGCACGAACGGGACGCCCGTACCGACGGCAACGCCGCGTTCCTCGCGCAGCGGTGGCGGCGCGGGCCTATCGCTTCTCCTGGCGTTTCTGGGGATGCCTGCTGTCATCATCCCCGCCAGCGTTCTGACCTGGCGGCGAGAAAGAAGCAAAGCATGAGTCGAATTCCCATCGTTGCTCTCGTGGGCCGGCCCAATGTGGGCAAGTCCACCCTGTTTAATCGCATCGTCGGGCGCCGGCGGGCGGTGGTCTCGGAGACGCCCGGCACAACCCGGGACCGGCTTTACGAGGAGACGGAGTGGAATGGCGTGCCGTTTCACATCGTCGATACCGGCGGCATCGAGATCATCGCCGGCTGGGGCAGCCGGCCGCTGTCAGAAGATTCGAGCCAGTTCATGGATGGCATAGTGCAACAGGCGCGCATCGCGATCCAGGATGCCGACGTCGTCGTCCACGTCGTGGACGGCCAGGTGGGTGTCACGGCGGCGGACCGCGAGGTGGCCGATATTCTGCGTAACTCGCGCAAGCCGGCCCTGGTAGCGGCGAATAAGCTGGAGTCGTCCAGCCTGTGGGACACGGCGTACGAGTTTTATGAGCTCGGGGTGGGCCAGGTGATGCCGGTATCGGCGCTGCACGGTACCGGTGTGGGCGACCTGCTGGACGAGATTGTCGCGCTGCTGCCGCCGTTCACCGGCGAACTGGACGAGGAGGACGAGTCGATCAAGATAGCGCTGCTCGGACGGCCCAACGTGGGCAAGTCGACGCTGCTGAACAAGCTGGTGGGGGAGGAGCGGGCCATCGTCAGCCCGCTGGCGGGAACCACGCGCGACGCGATCGACACGAAATTGCGCTGGCACGGAGAGGAATTCACGTTGATTGACACCGCGGGGATCCGGCGCCGCGGGCGGATTGACCGTGGGGTGGAGAAGTACAGCGTGTTGCGGGCAATTAAGGCGCTGGATCGCGCCGACATTGCGCTGCTGCTGCTCGACGCGACCACCGGGGTCACCGCGCAGGACACCCACATCGGCGGCATGCTGCAGGAAGAGGACGCGAGCGTGATCATCCTGGTCAACAAGTGGGATGCGGTGGAGAAGGATACGCATCGCATGGTGGAGTACACGCAACACGTGCGGCAGCGGTTCGATTTCCTGTCGTATGCGCCGATCCTGTTTGTTTCCGCTGAGACCGGACAGCGGGTGAGTAAGATCCTGCCCCTTGTTAAAGAGGTGAGCGAAGCGCGGCACCGGCACATTTCAACGGGCGAGCTGAACCGCCTCGTCCGCGATGTCGTGGCGCGCCACCCACCGCCGCAGAAAGGCGGGGTGCGGGTGAAGTTCTTCTACGCAACCCAGGCTGACACGGTCCCGCCGACGTTCGTGTTCTTCGTGAACAAGCCGGAGTGGGTTCATTTCAGCTACCAGCGCTACCTGGAGAACCGTATTCGGGAACTCGAGCCGTTTACCGGCACGCCGCTCCGTCTGCGGTTCCGTGCGCGCAGCGAGGATCGCCGAGGCTAACATGGCGCAAAGACGGCAAGCAAGCGTTGTGACTTACTACCTGGAGACGGCGCCCGGCCTGGAAGAAGTGGCGTGGCTGGAGATCCGGCGCCGGTTGCCGCAGGCCGAGCACGTTGCTTTTTTGTATGCCAAGGACCGGCACGGCATCGTCGTGTTCCGCTACGCAGGTCGCGCGGCGGATCTGTTTACCTTGCGTATGGCAGAGTCGGCGTATCTGCTGGTCGCTTATCTGCCGGATCTCTCGCGGGGCTACCGCGACCTGCGCGCGCTGGGGGAGCGGATGCTGCGCCGGGGCGACCTCGGGGCGGCAGTGAACCGCTACAGCCGCCTCCGGCACGGGCGCCCGCAGACGTACCAGTTAATCGCGCGTAAGTTCGGGCAACACGAGTACGGGCAGAAGGAGTTCCGCCTGGCGGTGGCGCGGAACCTGGACGCGTATGACCAGAGCTGGCAGCGCGTGCAGAAGGATGCCGACGTGCAGGTTTACGCCGGGGCATACGGTTCGACGATGCTGGTTGGGTTGCGGCTGCCGGCGCCGGCGGACCGCCAGGTGAATGCCCAGCAGGCAGCGGCGGTCCTACTCGCGCAGCCGCAAGCTGGCGCCCGCTTCGTCGATCCGCAGTGCGGCGAGGGGGCGATCCTGGCGGAGCGCGTGCAGGCCGGGCCGGCGCGACTGCTCGTAGGCGGCAGTGCGCAGCAGGAGGAAACGGAGCGGGCGCAGGCGCTGCTGGGGGAACGGGCCACGATCTGCAGGTGGCAGGCGGAGGCGCTGCCGCTGGCGACCCAGAGTGTGGATACGGTTGCGTCATTATGGCCTGAGGCGCCGCGGGCGACGTATGTAGCGCAACTCCAGGAGCTGGACCGGGTGCTGCGCCGGCAGGGCCGTGCGGTGATCCTGGCGCCGGCTTACGATCTGTTCCGCGAAGCGGTGCGCAGCGTGCCCACGCTGCAAATCGAGCGCGGCTACTCGGCGCGCATCGGCGAGCGCTGGGGCCGCATCTACCTCGTCACCCCGGTCGCCGATTAACGAGGTGTCCAGCCTTAGGAAGCGATTGGATTCCGATCCCCAGCTGCTGCCAGCCGGCTATCGCGGGGTACAATGGTCTCTATGAAGATCTATCTGCACAGTATTGGCTGCCGGCTGAATCAGAGCGAGATCGAGACCATGGCCCGCCAGCTTTTAGCGGCAGGGCACGAGCTTGTAAGCGTGCCGGCAAACGCCGATAAGGTGGTGGTGAATACGTGCGCGGTGACGCGCGAGGCGGCACGCGACGCGCGCAACATGACGCGCCGTATTCATCGCGGCAATCCTGCGGCGGAGATCCTGCTTACGGGCTGCTACGCGACGGTCGCGCCGCAGGAGCTGGGCCGTGTCAAGGGAGCGGGGCGGCTGGTGCCGAACCCCGAGAAGGCGACGCTGGTGCAGCTGATCGATCCGAAGGCCGCGCCGGTGCAGCCGGTGTTCGATCGCGAGCCGCTGCTGCGCGACTTCCTCGCGGGTGGGATGAGCAACACACGCGCGTTCATCAAGGTGCAGGATGGCTGCGACAATCGCTGTACTTTCTGTATAACGACGGTGGCGAGAGGGGCGGCGCAGAGCCGGCGGCTGGCGGACGTCGTCGGCGAGATCCAGGCGCTGGCTGCGGCGGGTTACCAGGAGGCGGTGCTCACAGGCGTGCATCTAGGCAGCTACGGGCACGACCTGGGCAACCCGCACGGGCTACGCGATCTGGTGGCAGCGATCCTGGCGCACACGGATATCCCGCGGCTGCGGCTGTCTTCGTTAGAGCCGTGGGACATAGAGCCGGAGTTCTTCGCGTTGTGGCAAGACAGGCGTTTGTTGCCGCACCTGCACCTGCCGCTGCAATCGGGCAGCGACCGTATCCTGCGGCTGATGGCGCGGCGCACGCGGCGGGAGAGCTTCCGGATCCTGGTTGCGGCGGCGCGGGCGCAGATCGCGGAGCTTAACCTGAGTACAGACGTGATTGCCGGCTTTCCCGGGGAAACGGCTGCTGACTTCGAGGAGACGGTGCAATTCGTGGAGGAGACCGGCTTCGCGCGCCTGCACGCCTTCACCTATAGCGCCCGGCCGGGCACGGCGGCGGCGCAGATGGCGGGACAACTGCCGAAGGCGGTGCGCAAGGCGCGCACACAGCGGCTAATCGCGCTCGGCGAACGGCTCAGCCTGGCGTTTCACGAGGCGCGCGAGGGGGCAAGCGCCAACGTGTTGTGGGAAATGGCTGCCGGGGCGAACGGGCAAGGGGTGCGCTGGCAGGGGTATACGGACAATTACATCCGCGTTACGACTTACAGCCCGGCCGATCTCTTCAATCAGGTGACGACGGTACGCCTGCACGGGGCGCGGCCCGATGGGATGGAAGCGACGGTCGTGGAAAGCTGACGCTGGGGAGTCCCGGTACCAGTCAGTCCTACGCCGGCACGACCTGGCCCATGGCGCTGACGTCATAGCCGGGCATGGCGGCAACGGCTTCACGGAAGGCGGGATCGTGTAAGAGGGCAAGCAGCGGTTGTAGCAGCTCGTCTTCGTAGAAGGTGCGCGGAATGACCAGGTCG
>JAVVFG010000120.1:0-10372 GCA_032260445.1 Anaerolineae bacterium
GCGCCGCCTGTCCCTGCCCGCGCAAGGCTTCAAGCGCGGCAATAGCCAGCCAGGTGCTGTTGCTGACGTCGGGATCGGGCGTCCATGGCAGCAGGTGTTCGTCGAGAAAATTCGTCGTGATCTCGCCGGCAATGAAGGTGGGATGCTGCAAGACGTCGAGCAGAAAGGGGATATTGGTGGTAACGCCGAGGATGACGGTATCACGTAGCGCGAGCTGCATCTTGCGGATGACCTCGTCGCGGTCGTCGCCCCAGGTAATCAGCTTCCCCAGCATGGGATCGTAATAGGGGCTGACGATTGTGCCCGTTTCGATGCCATCGTCAACGCGCAGACCCGGCCCGGTTGGGCGGCGGTAGAAGGTGATTTCGCCGATTGACGGGAGGAAGTTGTGCCGGGGATCTTCGGCATAGATGCGGCACTCTAGTGCGTGCCCGCGCTGCTGCAACTCCTCCTGGCTGAAGGCAAGCGGCTCGCCAGCGGCCAGGCGGATCTGCCAGGCTGCGAGGTCGACACCGGTGACCGCTTCGGTGATTGGATGCTCGACCTGCAAGCGCGTGTTCATTTCGAGGAAGTAGAATTCGCGCTCTGGCGTGACCATGAACTCGACGGTGCCGGCGCTGACGTAGCCGACAGCCGCTGCCAGGCGCAGCGCCGCGCCACAGATCGCTTCGCGCAGCTCAGGCGTGACGATTGGCGAGGGTGTTTCTTCAATGATCTTCTGATGGCGCCGCTGGACAGAACATTCGCGCTCGAAGAGATGCACGATGTTGCCGTGCTGGTCGCCCAGAATTTGTACCTCGATGTGGCGCACCTCGGTGAAGTACTTCTCGACTAGAATGTGATCGCTGCCGAAGCTTGAGGCAGCCTCATTGCGCGCCTGATGTAGGCCATCGTGGAACTCGTCTTCGTGCCAGACGATGCGCATACCTTTACCGCCGCCGCCCGCGCTGGCTTTGATGAGCACGGGATAGCCGATGAGGGCCGCCGCCTCCTGCAGAGCCTCGTCGTCCATTTGCGCGCCGTCCACGCCGGGAATCACGGGTACACCGGCCTTGTTGGCTATCTCGCGGGCGGCCGCCTTGCTGCCCAGGGCGTGCATGGCCGCCGGACTCGGCCCAATGAAATGGATGCCGCGTACCTCACAGGCGGCAGCAAACTCCGGGTTCTCGCTGAGAAAGCCATAGCCAGGATGAATGGCATCAGCCCCGGCAGCGGCAGCGGCGGCGAAGATCGCTTGCTGGTTGAGGTATGTCTCACGCGCGGTGACCCCGTCGAGCTGGTAGCTCTCGTCCGCCAGCCGTGCCCAGGGAGCGGTGCGGTCGACTTCGGAGTAGATGGCGATAGAACGAACGCCCAGCTCGCGGCAGGCGCGAAAGACGCGCCGCGCGATTTCTCCGCGGTTGGCGACAAGAATTTTGTTGAACATGGACAAACCCTTTCAGCAAACGAGTCGTTGTGAGACGTGATTATAGCAAAGAGCGGTCGCAAAATCCGAAAGTTTGAGCGGCAACTAGCGGGAATGGATTCGTTCCGGGTGGTATAAGCAAAGCAGATGCCAATTGCGCAGCAGCCGTTTCTCTTGCCATACTTGTTTGTTACAATATTCACAAGTGCAAGCGGAGGTGGCAATGTCTGATAGGCACCGTCTCAACATATTTCTCGTCGCGGCCGAAACGCTCAACTTTAGTGCCGCGGCGAGGCAGCTCCATATGACGCAGCCAAGTGTCAGCCAACACATCCAGGCGCTGGAGCAGCAATTTGACCAGCCGCTCTTCTATCGACATGGGCGCTACGTGGAACTGACCGAGGGCGGCAAACGGCTGGCAACGTTGGCCCGTGACATCGTGGAGCGCTGGGCGCACATTGAGGAAGAGATGGAGACGCTGAAAGGTGAAGTGGCTGGCCATCTCCTGATCGCTTGCAGCACAACTCCGTGTAGATACATCATGCCCCACCTGCTGGCCGAATTTCACCGCAACTATCCCAAGGTGAGCCTGACATGCCAGGTGCAGCCAACGGAGCGCTCGCTGCAAATGTTGTGCGATGGCGAGGTTCATTTCGCGCTGTCAGGTGGCCGGCCCATCTGCCACAGCCACGTGGAGTCGAAGCAGTTTGCGGCTGACGTGATTCAACTCATCGCGCCAAGCAGTCACCCGTGGGCATCGCGCCCGGAAATTGACCCCGAGGAGCTCTACGAGGTCGACTACATTACTCGTGAGGCGGGCTCGGGCACGCGAGATACAGTCAGGGACGCCCTGGCAGATGCCGGCGTTAACGAGAAGGAGCTGCGAACGATCCTCACGCTGGGCAACTCGGAAGCGGTCGCATTGGCGGTGGAGGAGGGGCTCGGGGTGGCCTTCGTATCGTGGTGCGTCATTCAACGTCTGCTTGGCGAGCGAGTCGCCATCGTTCCTATGCGCGGGGTGAGCATCCGGCGCGAGATTTACGCCGGGCGGCACACGGGGCGCCCGGCAACCGGCGCGCAGTTAGCTTTCTGGGAGCACGTGCGGGCGGAAGGCAAAGCCCAGCCGGTCGTCGGGAAGCCTGCCGAACAGCAAGCCGTCTAGAGGCATGATGTAACCAACCGCACTCACTGGGCGCCAGGCGCCTGCGGGTTAGCCCGGCGGTGGTGCTCACTGAGCCAGCGGGTGGCTAGATCGACGGCGGGCCGTTGGCGAAAAAGGCGCGCTGTCGCCGAGCCGACTGGCGCGATGGTCACCGGGAGAGCTTGCTCCATCGCCTCGCCGATTGCCGGAAAAGGGTCTGCATCGAGGTCAACGTCGTCAAAGGGAAACCAGCCCTGCTTCCCGTGACGGATCATCGGGCTCATTTCCTGTTTGCGCGGAGCGCCGGGCGCGCGGTACTGGGCGAGGTGGAAGCTTGAGTTGCTGTCGTAACCCACGCCAAGTAAGAGCACCCAGCCGTCGAGATCATATACCCGCGCTAGCGGCGACTGCTCGCCCATGCTGTTAACCAGCGCATGGCCACCGGTTACCTGCCGCGCGTGTTGACCCCACGCACAGTAGCTGGACAGCGGATGGCTGCTGCGCAGAACATCAGGCCAGGTACGGAATAACTCGGCAATCACACCCATACCTCTCGTCGGCGTATAGCGCAAATCATAAGCTGGCATCGTCGCCCGGATCTCCTCGACCCACGCCGGGGGCACAGGGGGGTTCTGCCATTCAGCAGGATCGGAGAGGCCGCCAGAATGTGCCGGCATGACGAGAGTGCCCTCCGGTGTCAGTACGTCCTGCAACGCCTGGATGACGGCAACCGGCCCGCCGTTGACCCAGCCCACAGCGCTCAGCGAGCTATGGACGAGAAGGACGATACCCGGTTCGACGCCGAGCAGGTGCAGGTCACGCGCCAAGCTGGCACGGGTGCGCGGTGCAGGCGTACGGGCGATGATGTCTGCTTCAGTCATAGTGATTCAATCCTGAAAAGCTGTATTAGCTGTTCTCCGGCAGATCAGGTCTGTAGAGCCCACCAGAGCCAGTAAACGACGGCGGCGAAGAAGATGACCCAGAGGGTGATGATGACGGCGCCGGCGGTCCGGCTCACGGGAAGCTCGCCGCGGGCGAGCAGGGTCGCGGCTTCGGCACGGGCATCGGCCATGACGCCGGGCGGGATGAGGCGCAACGCCAGCCAGATACCGGCCGGCACGAGCAGCAAGTCGTCGAGGTAGCCAATGAGCGGAATGGGATCGGGAATGAGGTCAATGGGACTCAGGGCGTAGGCGACGACGGCCATGGCGAAAAGGCGCGCGTACCACGAGACACGCGGGTCCCGGTAGGCAATGTAGAGGGCGACCGTCTCGCGCTGGAGGTGGCGGGCCCACCGGCGCAGCCGCTTGCCGACAGAAGGGCGCTTACTGTTCACTTCGTCCCGGCCTGCCATGCGGGCGGGCGTCTTTCGAGGAAGCTGCTCATACCTTCGCGCCCTTCGGCGCTGGCGCGCCGCTCGGCAATGACCTGGCTCGTGTAGGAGCGCATCTGGTCGCGCGGATTGTGTGCCACGCGGGTAACCAGCTCTTTAGCAACCGCCTGAGCCCCAGGGGCAGCCTGCAGCAGCGCTGCGACGCGGTCGGCAACCTTTTCGTCGAGGGTCGCTTCGTCAGGGACGACGTGATGGACAAGGCCAACTTGCTGGGCTCGTCGTGCCAAGAAACGCTCGCCGGTGAGGAATAGCTCACGCGCGGCGCTCTGTCCAATCTTGGCGACGACGAATGGGCTGATGACGGCGGGAACGATGCCCAGCCGCACCTCGCTGAAGGCGAAGATGGCTCGCTCGACGGCGACGACGACGTCGCAGCAGCTCACCATCCCGGCGCCGCCACCGATTGCGGCGCCATTGATCCGGCCGATGACCGGGCGGGGACAGCTGTCGATCGCGCTCATCAGGTCGAAGATGGCTTCGCCATCGGCAACGTTTTCTTCGAAGGTGACGTCGGCGGCAGCGCGCATGGCGGCGAGGTCGGCGCCGGCACAAAAGCTGCGCCCTGCGCCGGTAAGGACAATGACGCGCACGCTGTCATCATTTCCCAGCCGGACAAAGGTCGTCGTGATGGTGGCAATCATCTCAGGGGTCAGCGCGTTGTGGCTTTCGGGCCGGTTGAGGGTAACTGTGGCAATGCCGCGGGCGGTTTCGACGATAATCATCTTCGCTCCGTAGTGAATGGCAAGAAAAGTGCCCCGCAATGGTAGCACTGCGGGGCACGGGTCTCAAATGATGGTGATTACCTGCCGGGAGTGTTTGAACCTGACCCGGCGGTTGTCGTTAATCGCCAGGCACCAGCACGTCCGTGTCTGCGTCTACGGGAGCTGACTCTTCCTCGTTCATAAGCTGCTCGAACTGGTGACGGTCGAGGGTTTCGGCCTCCATGAGGCGGTTGACGAGCTTCACCAGTTTGTCGCGGTTATTGCGCACGACTTCCTTCGCGCGCTCATAATTGCGGTCGAGGATGATGCGAACTTCGCGGTCGATCAGCTTGGCGGCCTCTTCGCTGTAATCGCGGCTGGTGGATAGCTCGCGGCCGAGGAAGACGTTGCCCGAGTCATCACCGTAGGTGCGCAGGCCGAGCGCGTCGCTCATGCCGTACTTGGTGACCATCTGCCGGGCGATCTGGGTGGCCTGCTTCAAGTCATTGGATGCGCCGGTGGTGACCTGGCCGAAGAAGATCTCCTCGGCCGCGCGCCCGCCGAGTGCAAAAGCAATACGGTCTTCAAAGTAGCCAGTGTGTTGGGTCATCCTGTCTTCGGGCAGGGGCATGACGTAACCACCGGCGCCACCGCGGGGAATAATGGTTATCTTCTGAACGGGATCGGTATGGACGAGGAAATGGCTGACGACGGCGTGCCCGGCCTCGTGATAGGCAGTGATCTCCTTGTCTTCTTCGTTAATGACCCGGCTCTTGCGTTCCGGCCCCATGACGACGCGGTCGAAGGCCTCCTGCATATCTTCGCGGGCGATCATCGTTTTGTTACGCCGGGCAGCATAGATAGCGGCTTCGTTGATCAGATTCTCAAGGTCAGCACCAGAGAAACCGGCAGTCAGCCGGGCCGTCTCGGCCAGGTCAACCTCAGGGGAGAGTGGCTTTCCGCGTGCATGGATGTGCAAGATTTCTTCGCGGCCCTTGATATCGGGCAGATCGACGATGACCTTGCGGTCGAAACGGCCGGGGCGCAGCAGGGCCGGATCGAGCACGTCGGGACGGTTTGTCGCCGCGATGACAATGACGTTGGTTTCGTTGGAGAAACCATCCATTTCGACGAGGATCTGGTTCAGGGTCTGTTCGCGCTCGTCATGACCGCCACCCAGGCCGGCGCCGCGCTGGCGGCCAACGGCATCGATTTCGTCGACGAAGACGATGGCAGGCGCGTGCTCCTTCGCCTTGTTGAACAGATCACGCACGCGGCTGGCGCCGACACCAACGAACATTTCGACGAATTCTGAGCCCGAAATGTGGAAAAACGGCACGCCGGCTTCACCGGCAATGGCGCGCGCCAGCAGGGTCTTACCGGTTCCGGGCGGGCCGACCATGAGGACGCCCTTGGGGATGCGCGCCCCGACCTGCACGAACTTCTCCGGCTCGCGCAGGAACTGGACGACTTCCTGGACCTCCTCTTTAGCCTCTTCGACACCAGCGACGTCATCGAAGGTGACTGTCGGCCGGTCGCCCTCGTTAATGTTGCGCGCGCGGCTGCGGCCAAAGCCGAAAATGCTGTTCCCTCCGCCCTGCATCTGGCGGAAGCTCCGGCTGAAAATCCAGAGCAGCAGCAACACTGGAATCAGCGTCATGCCGATACTAAGCAGGGCATTCCAGCTCGACTGGTCGTTGGGCTCGAAGCTGAAGGACTGCCGCTGTTCAATAGGGACTTCGTAGGATTCGAGCGTCTCCATGAAACCGACGCTTGACTCTTTGGTCGAGCTAACCTGCTCGCCGTTATTGAGCGTCACCTCGAGCCTGTCGCCTTTGACGACGACCGTGTCTACACGCCCCTGGCGCACGTAATCCACGACCTGGTTGAGGGCAATCTCTTCGGGGGCATTGACCCGCCGGCTCAAAAAGAGCTGCAGGGCAAGAATAATCGCCAGAATAGCCAGAATCCAAGCCCACGCTGGCACACTTGGACGAGGGTTTGGTTGTTCTTCCATATTTGAAATCCTCTCGCGCTCCTCAAATAGCGCTGCTGTGGCGAAAGCCCCCGCTTGTACATCACTTGTATTCAGGCAGCCGAATAGATAGGGGCCGGCTCAGTTTACACAGCTAATCTTAGCCGTTTACTGTTTGATAATTGTAAGTATCCCCTGAGTAGATCATAACAGCGGATAGTCCACCAGGCGCTGCACCGGCGGCGGAGACAGAAAAGAGCAGAACCACCCGACATGGCGGTTCTGCTCGGTCAGTTTCTAGCAAGAAACAGCCAGCGGGTGAAGCATCCGCCTCACTAACCCTGGTAAATAGACGAGAGCGCGCGTACCTGCTGTTCGGCATGGTAGCTGCTACGCACCAGCGGCCCACTCTCCACCCAGCGGAAGCCGAGGTCGAGGCCGATCTTCTTCAGTGCAGCGAACTCTTCGGGCGGGTAGTAGCGCTCGATAGGCAGGTGCTTCTGGCTGGGCTGGAGGTATTGGCCGATGGTCAGGATATCGACGTTGAGCTGCGCCAGATCGCGCATGACGTCGACGACTTCGTCGAAAGTCTCGCCCAGTCCAACCATGATGCCGCTCTTGGTAAGTACGTCGGGTTCCATGCGCTTGGCGTTACGTAGCGTCGCCAGGGCCCACTCGTACCGATCCTGTGGCTGTACCTTACGGAACAGGCGCGGCACTGTCTCTACGTTGTGGTTGAGGATTTCAGGACGCGCGTCCATGACCATTTTGAGTGCGACCTCATCGCCCTTAAAGTCGGGGATGAGTACTTCGATGGAACAGCCGGCTTGTACCTCGCGAATGCGCTGGATGAGCAGCGCGAAGATCGGGGCACCGCCGTCCTTGCGCTCGTCGCGATTAACGGAGGTGATGACGACGTGGCGCAGCTTCATGCGGTGGACGGCCTGGGCCACACGCTCTGGCTCTTCCCAATCTAGCGGCGCGGGGCGACCGGTCTTGATGTCGCAGAAACCGCAGCTGCGCGTGCAAGTATCACCCATGATGAGGAAAGTTGCGGTGCCAGAGCCCCAACATTCGCCGATGTTCGGGCACATGGCTTCTTCGCAGACAGTGTGCAGCTGTTTGCTGCGCATGAGGTCTTTGAGGAACTCGTAGTTCTTGCCCTTTGGTACGCGAACTTTAATCCAGTCGGGGCGCCGCCGGGGTCGCTGTGTGCCGCTTTGACCGGCTACGGCAGTGCCTTCGGTTACGTCGATGGTATCAAGATCAACTGATGTCATTGCTCTAGAAAACGCAGCCCACCTGAAGGAGACGGGTCTGCACTCATGGCGTGGCGCCGGAGATAGTCGCGGCACCTCAGGAAAACATGGGTTGGATTTTACGTCGAATGGGGAGCGGCGGCAACCTTGAGGGTGATCACGGGGAAGTAGCGACGGTTTGAGCGCCTGGCTTCGTGCCGCGTGGTGCGAACAAACTGTGCCCTCTTTACTTGACGTCGCCTGCTATTGCAAGCATAATGTGCCCATAGCGTCGTCTCTACATAACTTCGAAGCTGTCCTTTTCTGGTAGTACCGATGCAAGCTAACCGCAACCAGACAACGTGGCAGGCGCAGCCCTTCCTTCTGATCATGCTGCGGCGCAACATGCCACTGCTCTTCTACCTCCTCCTGGCAGCGGGAACAATGCTGGGCGTCTATTGGTTCTTCCAGCCGGACGCGGGCGCATCGGCGGCGGCGGTCTCGGCACCCGGAGAGGAGGGTGTGCTCGCCGCGCCAATCTTCAAAAAGGTGCCGGCTCGGCCGGTTGTGCAGCGCTTCGCACAAAGTCCGGGTCCGCTGCACATTGCGCTCGTCGCCGGGCATCGCGATCACGATTCGGGTGCAGTGTGTGATGACGGGCTGACGGAAGCAGCCGTTAACCAGCTCATCGCGGAAAAGGTGCGAGACCGGTTGGCAGCGGCGGACGTTCGCAGTGAGATATTCTCGGAGTTCGACCCGCGCTTATACCGTTACAGCGGTACGGCGTTGGTTTCCCTGCACGCCGACTCGTGCGACTACATTAACGAACTGGCAACCGGCTTCAAGCTGTCCGGTTCGACGCTTACGGATTCCACCCTCTTGTCGACGTGTGTCGAGGCCGCTTACGCTCAAGCGACCGGGCTACCGTACCATGCGAACACGATTACGATTGATATGCAGGACTATCACGCGTTCCGCGAGATAGCTCCTGGCGTCCCCGCGATTATCCTCGAGACGGGCTTCATGGGCCTGGACCGCGAGCTCCTCACCACTGGCGCCGACGTACCTGCCGCAGGAATCGCCGAAGGCATCCTTTGCTTCCTGGAAGGAAGTGGCAGGTAGCGTCTGTGGCTGATCAGCAAGCGCGTTTCAGGGAAGCTCAGAGGGCCATCCGTCGTGGTGACCGCCGGGAAGCGCGTGCCTTATTAAGCCAAGCCCTCAAGGAGAATCCACAAGATTTCCGCATCTGGCTACTCATGGCTGGCGCGGCAGGCTCGCCGCGAGCAAGCCTGGACTACATCGCGCGTGCGGAGCGGCTGCAGCCGGGGCACCCGACAATCGCCCGCGCGCGTGCGTGGGCAGAGAAGCGACTAGCCGCCTCCGGATCGGCGGCTGAGGCGCCAGAACCTGGGGCAGGGGTGGGTCAGGCGGCAGCGACACTCGGCGCCACGCCAGCGGCCGCTGGTCGTGCGCGCAGGCGGCATGTGGTAGCGCGCGCCGCGCTCTTCGCCTTTTTCATGCTCCTCGTCGCCGTCGTAACCGGCTGGGCGTGGAGCCAACGCCCGCAGACGAGACAGCCGGCGGGCGCGGTGGCACAAGCAGTAACGACCACACCCACGAGCGTAAAAGCTGTTGCGACCGAGGCGGCAACGGTGATCAGGGGCCAGTTCTTGCCGCGCAGTGTAGCCGCCGCGACGGCAACGCCTGAGGCGACAGGGACGCCGCTGGCTTTCCCGGTGCATCGGAAGGTCAGCAGTGCCAGCAGCGATCCCCGCCCGACCTGGACGGTAACGCCATCACCGACGCCGACGGCAACGGCAACGCCGACGGTGGCGCCGACGTTCGTGAGTGTGTCGACAGCGCCACAGCCGGTAGTACGGCCGGCCGGCGTGGGGCCGGATGAGCGCTGGATTGATGTGAATTTGACGCAGCAGCGGCTGGTGGCCTATGAAGGTGACGTCCCCGTCTTTGAGACGCTGGTGTCGTCCGGTACGTGGAACCACCCGACGGTGACGGGCCAGTTCCGGGTGTGGCTGCGCTTTACGTCGCAGACGATGGATGGGCGCCGGCTCGGCTACAATTACTATCTGGAGAACGTGCCGTACGTCATGTACTTCTTTGAGGATTACGCGTTACACGGCACGTACTGGCACAACAACTTTGGCACCCCGATGAGCCATGGCTGCGTGAACCTGCCGACACCTGCGGCGGAGTGGATCTTCAACTGGTCGAGCATCGGCACGCTGGTGAACGTGCACTATTAGGCCGGGTACGGCTGCCCAAACCGCTCAGCGTGGGCGATCTCGGCGAGTGCCTTGCGCTCCTTCTTTCCTTTCCCTAATTCACGATCGGGGTAGCCAAAGGGGATGATGGCCAGCACCTGGCGATCCTCAGGGATGGCGAGTAGATCGCGCACCTCGGGCGTGTTGACGTTGGCAACCCAGTTGGAGCCAACGCCTTCTTCCCAAGCGACGAGCATCATGTCCTGCACGGCGCGTGCGCCATCGACGTAGCCGGTC
>JAVVFG010000121.1:0-10361 GCA_032260445.1 Anaerolineae bacterium
TCTGTTTTTCCTTCTTTCCACTCGTTGCGCAGCTCGGCGAGGCAATATTCGTTGGCTGTCTGGACGATTTCTTCAGGGGCGTTCTCAAAGATAATGTTCTGGAAGCCGGTCGCCAGATGGATTTCAAGGGTACCGACCGCCGGGAAGCGGTCGAACGCCTCGGGCGGGAGGGTGGACGCGCCGTGCTGCACAGCACCGCCAAGACCATACTCCTCGCGGGCAACTTTGCTGAGCTCGCGCAGGGTGTCAAAATCGACGCTGACATCGGCAAGCGTCCCGTCGGGAAGTATAACGCCACCATGGCTGGTGCCGGTCTGCACGGAAATCTTGGAGATTCCCTCAGTTCCCGGGGGGAGGAGGCGACGATAGCCGTCCATGTAGGCCCGCAGTTCGGGTACGGTGGAGTTCTTTTCGCCGACTTCGCCGATTTCTCCGCCGAGGGAGACGGTCACGCTGTCCGGCTCGACTTCGCGCACAAACTCGGTGAGCTCAGCGCTGACGGTGTAGTTGGTGCGCTGCTGCTCATCCAGCGTTTCGCGCGAGAGGTCGACTAGCGTCGAGGTGTCGATGTCGATGTTGTAGAAGCCGGCTTCGATGGCCTCGCCAATGAGGTCGCGCACGGCGCCCACCTCCTTCTCGGGATCATTGGCATAGCCCTTGGCCGAGACCTGGAAGTGATCGCCCTGGATAAACAGGGGGCCCTGGAAGCTTTCGTCGATAGCGGCAGCAAGCACAGACGAGACGTATTCTGCCGGACGTTGATCCGTGTAGCCGATTTCCGAGCGGGCGATCTCAAAGATTAAGGCGCCAACGTCGAGGTCGTTCGCGGCGCGGAAGACGGCGCGCGCCATGTAGTAGTTCATGCCCCGGACATTAATAGCCGGGACCGTAAAGGTCGGCGCGACATCACCGGAACCGATTGCTAGGTATAGCTCGTGGATCGAGGCGGGGAAGACACCAACCTCCTGCCCAATCTCCCATAGCAGCCAGCGAGCAGTATCGCGCGCAAGCCCAGCGGCAAAGACGGCACTGAAGGCCAGCTTCTCGCCCAATCCTTTCAGGCCTTCCCGGTCAGTTACGGTCACGCGATCGCCGTCGACGTGAACGGTTCCCTGCAAGAGTGAGAATAGCTCCTCGACATCTTTTGCTATCATTCATTCCTCCTGATTCCTTTCCAACGAGTCAGAGCGCTGGTAGATTTCGCAAGCTGTGGCCGCCCTAGTCTTGGCGGCGCTATCACAGCGCCGCTACACTGTATTATAATCTCTCAGTTCGAATTGCCAACGCGCCCTGGCTGCGGCGCCGCAGAAGGAGGACAGATGAATCTACTAGAGCGTGCGATCGCCATCGCCCTGGAAGCACACCAAGGGCAAACGGACCGCTATGGCGTACCCTATATTATCCACCCCCTGGCCGTGATGATGCAGATGGACAGCGAGAACGAGATGATGGCTGCCATCCTCCATGATGTGCTCGAAGACAGCCCGCTCACGCTTGAGTATCTACGCGATCAGGGATTTCCGGCAGAGGTTCTGGAGGCAGTGCGCTTGATGACCCACGACGATGAAAGCAGTAGCTACCAGGAGTACGTGCGGCGGCTGAAGCCGAACCCAATCGCGGTGAAGATCAAGCTCGCGGATCTGCGGCACAATATGGACATCCGGCGTATGGACGGCGTAAAAGAGCAGGATGTGCGGCGACTGGAGAAGTACCGCCGCGCCTGGGAGACGTTGACGAGCTAAGCCATGAACTCTCCCGTCTCACTTAGCACGACGGAGCTAGACAACCTCCTGCAAGACTGTGTACAGTTTGCGCAGCGACTCATTCAGACGCCGAGCATGCCGGGCGAAGAGGCGGCGGCAGCCCAGCTTATCGCCGCGGAGATGGGGCGTCTTGCCTTCGACGACGCGTGGCTGGACGATGCTGGCAACGTCTACGGGCGGCTTAACGGGCGGGATCGCAGCCTGCCAGCGCTTGTCCTCAACAGCCACACCGACCATGTGGACCCAGGGGATCCGAGCCTGTGGCCCATCCCGCCGTACAGCGGGGCGGTTGTCGACGGGCATCTCGTGGGGCGTGGGGCGAGCGATATCAAGGGACCGCTGGCCGTGCAGGTCTATGCGATGGCGGGGCTGCTGCGTGCCGGACTGCGCCCGCGGCGGGATGTCGTGTTCACCGGGGTCGTGGAGGAAGAGGTCGGCGGTCGAGGCATGGTTTACTGGAATCGCCACCGCGATTATGACGTGGCCCTGCTTCTGCTCGGCGAGCCGTCGGGCAACCAGATGGCGCTCGGGCACCGCGGCATGCTTTCGATGTGGGTGACCTTTCATGGCCGCTCGGTCCATGCCAGCGTGCCGGAACGAGGCGATAATCCCAATTATGCACTGGCGGTCTTCCTGGAACGGCTGCAGCGCGCGCAGGCTGGGCTGAGCAGTCACGAGCTGCTTGGCCAGACGACGGTTGCGCCGACCGTCATCGAGGTGGATACGCGCAGCTTCAACGTTACCCCCGCGTGGACGCGTGTCCTGCTGGACTTTCGCACGGCGAGCGAGAGTCCCCGCAGCCTGCAGGCGTTCGTGCACAAGGTCGCCGCGGAGTACCCGCACGTGCTGACTGCCGCCTATGACAACATGCCGCTCATGGACTCGGGCGAGCTGCTGAGCGGGTTCTACACGCCCGCGACGGAACCGGCCGTGTCCCGCGTGCGACAGGCCGTGGCGGCAGCGACCGGGCGCGAGCCGGAGCTAAGTAGCTACCGCTTCGCGACAGACGGGCGGCTGGTGGCAGCGGAGGGTTTCCCGATCATTGGCTACTCGCCCGGGGAGGAAGCGCAGGCACACGTCGCCGGCGAACGGATCGCCATCGCGGCCATGGCCGAGAGCCTGCGCGGTCACCTGCAGGTGTTGCACGATTATTAGGGGCGGCGGTCAGAACTCGCCCACGTCGGCGAAGCGGAAGCGTTCGATCGCCAGGAAGCCCGCCGTGCTCACGCCCATGAGGATGGTACTCATCGCCAAAGCCTGGCCGAAGTTCAGCGCACCGGCGACGCCGAGGTAGCGACCGATGGCAATGGGCATGGTCAGGTAGCCACTGTTAGGGCGGACGATGAAGCTCGTCGCGCCGAATTCGCCCATGCTCACGGTGAAGGCGAAGACGGCAGCGACCAAGAGGGCACGTCCGACAATGGGGAGATCGACTTCGCGCCATACCCGCCCCGGTGAGGCGCCGAGGACGGCGGCTGCCTCGCGCAGGCTCGGCTTAATGCCCTGCAGGACCGGCAGCAACGTACGGACGACAAAGGGGAAGGCAACAAGTGTGTGGGCGATGAGCACGAGCCACGGTGAGGTACGCAGCCGGTCGAAGGTGACGACGTAGCCGAAACCGAGAGTTACCGCGGAGGCGCCGAGCGGCAGCATGAAGAGGGCGTCGAGCCAGCCGAGCCGCCGCCGCGTGGCGCTGAGCAGGCGTGCGCTGACGAGTCCCATGAAGCTGGCGGCGATCACCGTGAGGAAGGCATAACCAAGCGAGTTGCGGACGGCGACGAGGGGCGCCACAAAGGTAATGCTGCCGCGCCGCAGCTCGGGTAAGGCGCGGTAGTAGGCGAGGGTGAAACCTTCGCGTCCGGTGAAAGAGCGCGCGACCAGCGCGAGCAAAGGGGAGAGCACGAAGAGCAGCAGCCCGACGACGAGCATCGTAACCAGGATTCGCTGCCAGGACGTCTGCGGTGGCCTGGCATTCTCCTCTTCCGGACGGAAGTCGAGGGCGACGGCGCTGCGCTGCTGCCAGCGGCTGTACAGGAGCATAACGACAAAGGTGAAGAGGATTTGCAGCAGGGAGAGGATAGCGGCGACGCCGGGCCTGGTGTGGTTGACGTACTGCCGGTAGATCTCCGTCTCCAGGGTGCTGAATCCGGGCCCGCCAAGCAGGAGAATGACCCCGAAACTTGTGAAGGTGAAGAGATAGATGAGCAAGGACGAGGCAATGAGGGCCGGTCGCAGGAGCGGCAGGGTGATCTCCCAGAAGGTACGCAGCGGACTGGCACCCAGAACGCGGGCCGCTTCGCCCAGCTGCGGACTCAAGCTGGACCAGAAGCCACCGACGAGCCGCACGACAATTGTCACGTTGTAGAAGACATGGGCGATCAGGATGACTGCCAATGTCTGCTCCAGGCGGATTGGCGGCCGGTCAAGCCCGAACAGCCACTCCAGGCCGTTGTTGAGTGGCCCGTTTGGACCCAGGAGGGCACGGAAGGCAGCGGCGACGACAACGGTGGGCATTACGAAGGGGACCGTCGTCAGTGCTCGCAGCAGCGCCCGGCCCCGAAATGTATAGTGGGCAAACAGGTAGGCTGCCGGGAGCCCGATGAGCAGGGTCAGCACCGTCGAGAGCGCCGCCTGCCAGATGGTAAACCATAACACGCCGGCATAATACGGGCGCTGTGCGATCTGTGTGACGGCGTCGACGTTGAAGCCCAACCGCAGGATGCGGGCGAGCGGGAAAAAGAAGAAGGCGAACAGAAACAGGAACGGCAGCCCGTAGAGCGCCGTTCTCAGCAACCACTGGAACCAGTTGCGCAGAATATCCGTCATGCGGTACGGTTCCATCCGCCAGTCAGCCCCACACGGCTTGCGCTACGGCGCCCACCAGGATTGGAACAGGCAACCCTACCCCCCAACGAATGAGAGTAAAGCGCCAACCCATCAGCGGCAGCTCAAAGGCGACGCTGATCAGCGCGAGCATGGCCCAACTCGTAACCAGCACGACGGCCGGGCCGATTCCGGCGCCGCCTAGATAGAGGGCGGCGATCAGGGGAAACACAACGTAGGGACCGCCGGGCAGCAACATACCGGCGAGTGCGGCGAGAAGAAGGCCAGACCAGCCGGAATCAGGGCCAATCCAGCGCTGGATCAGGCCCCCAGTCTCCATCACATTTACATAACCAATGATGGCGAAGGCGACAAGGAGGACGGCAGCCGTACGGCGGAGCAACAACGCGCCAATGCGTACGCCCTCCCCGGCCTTTCCGCGCCGCGCTGCATAGACGAGGAGGATGGCAGCGACCACGCCGAGAATCAGGTTAGCCTCTGTCACTGCGGGACCTCGGCCCGAATGCGCTCAACCAGGCCGCCGAAGAGCAGTTCCGCCAGGGCGCCGAGAAGCGGCGGAAATACGAGGGTAAGCACAAAGCGGATTAGTGTCAGCTCCCGACCAAGCAGGGCAAACTCGAGGGGCAGGCGGCTGAAGGCCCACAGGTTCTTGGCGGTGACAAAGGCGACCAGGACCCCAACGCTCGCACCCGAGGCGAGAAGGGAGGCAGCAAGCGGATAGTAAACGTAGGGCCCGCCGGGGACGAGGGCGCCGCCGAGAGAGGCGAGAAACAGCCCGCGCCAGCCAGTGCCACGACCGAGCCAGCGCGCTATCGCTGCTTCGTCGACGAGGGCCTGGGCCAGGCCGGCGATGAGAAAGGCAAGCAATAGTTGCAGGGCTACCAGCCACAGCAAGCGCCCTCCTTCGACGAGGCCGGCTACAGCCGTTGAGACGCCGCCCTGTGCCCAAGCGACACCGGCAAGTAGGAGCGCAACGGCAGCCAAGGCCCACAGGGTGCGGTCACCCATGGAGCACCTAATTGCCGTTAGCCGGTTGCGGGAAGGACGCCGCCGTCGTAGAAGGCGACGGCAAGGGTACCCGGTCCGGTGTGTGTGCCGATGACGGGGCTGACGTCACTGCGCATGAGCTCGACCGGCTGGAACTCCTCCTGAACTCGCTGGGCTAACTGATCTGCCTCTTCTTCTGCCGCGGCATGAGCCACAGCCATGTGCAAGGCAGACGCCCCGGCAGCGTTTTCTCTAACCACCTCCAACATGCGGTCAACGGCCTTACGTTTGGTGCGCACGGAGGTTAGCGGCTCGACACGACCTTCCTTCAGATGCAGCAATGGCTTGAGGGCCAAGACTGAACCGAGCAGGCGCTTGGCGCCGCCAATCCGGCCGCCCTTGTGCAGATATTCCAGCGTGTCGACCACAAATAGCGTGTGTAGATGCGGCGACAGCATGCGCGCTAATTCGGCAATTTCCTCGTGGTTCTTCCCCACTTCCAGGGCGTGGGCGGCAGCAGAGACGACGAGCGCGAGCCCGAGAGAGGCCGAACGCGTGTCGACGATTTCAATCGGCACCGGACCTTCCATCATGTCACGTGCAGCGTGCGCGGATGCCACAGTGCCGCTGAGCTCGGCCGAGATCAAGATAGCGACAATGCTCTCCGCCTTCTCCGCCACTTCCTGGAAGAAGGTCAGGAATGTGCCGGCGGACGGCTGTGAGGTCGTCGGCAGCTCCTTGGCCGTCTGCAGGCGCCGGTAAAACTGTGCCGGGGTGATGTCGACATTATCGAGAAGGCTCTCCTCGCCCCAATGTAGGTTCTGCGGGATAACGAATATCGGGTGCGCATCCAGAAGCTCGTGCGGTAGGACAGCCGTGCTGTCGGTGATGATCGCTACTTTATGTTTACTCATTGCGTCCTCCTTTTTCCCCTTCCGCTAGGCCTTTTCCGGCTCTTCCTTTACTGGCTGTCGCTCACCGCAAACCGTGCATTCGGCATGGCCGCGTGACTGCTGGACGAGCAGCCCGCCACACTTGCGGCACGGCTCCGGCAGCGGTCGCTTCCAGCTCGTCCACTCGCACTCGGGGTAATTCGCACAGCCGTAGAAGGTGCGCCCGCGGCGGGTGCGCTTCACGACGATGTCACCACCGCACTCGGGGCAGTCGACGCCGACCTTCTCGACAATCTGTTCCGTATAGCGGCACTCGGGGAAGTTACTGCAACCGATGAAGCGACCATAGCGGCCAGAGCGGTAAAGGAGCTCGTTGCCGCATTCCGGGCAGGCGCGGCCGACCGGTTCGGGCTCCTTCTGCACCTTGACCTCAGGCATGTCTTCTTCGGCCACTTCCAGGTTGCGCGAAAAGTCCTGGTAGAATTCACCGACGACGGGTACCCACGGGCGACCTTCGGCGATCTCGTCGAGCTCATCCTCCATGCGGGCCGTGAAGTCAACAGACATAACGTTGGGGAAGTAGTGGACGAGCAAGTCGTTGACAACCTCGCCCGTCTCTGTGGGCACCAGCCGTTTGTCCTCCGTACGGACATAGCCACGGTTCTGGATGGTAGAAATAATGGACGCATAAGTGCTCGGCCGGCCGATACCGTTCTGCTCAAGCTCTTTGACCAGCGTCGCCTCCGAGAAGCGAGGCGGTGGCTGTGTGAAATGCTGCTCTGGTAGGAGCTGCAGCAAGTCCAGCGGCTCGCCGTCGCGCAACTCTGTGGGGACATCCACTTCGGCGTCTTCCGGCCGGTCTTCAGGCTCGCTCTCCTCATAGAGGGCGAGGAATCCCGGGAACCGCAGGGTTGAGCCGCTGGCACGGAAAAGATAGGGGCGCTTCTCAAGCGGCGTTTGCTCATCGCCGGCGATGATGTCTACCGAAATGGTATCATATAAGGCGGCGGCCATCTGGCTGGCGACAAACCGTTTCCAGATGAGATTGTAGAGCCGGTACTGGTCACGCGACAGATACGGTTTGACGTGCTGGGGCGTGTGCCGTACGGACGTGGGGCGGATCGCCTCGTGGGCCTCTTGCGCCCCTTTGGAGCGGGTTTTGTACTCGCGCGGACTCTGCGGCGCGTAATCGCCGCCAAAGCGGTCGACAATATAGTCACGCGCCTCGGCCTGTGCTTCTTTGGAGACGGCAACACTGTCGGTGCGCATATAAGTAATCAGCCCCTCGGTGCCTTCTTCGCCGAGGTCAACGCCCTCGTAGAGCTGCTGCGCGATACGCATCGTCTTATTCGTGCCGAAACTCAAGCTGCGGGAAGCTTCCTGCTGCAGCGTGCTGGTCGTGAACGGTGCAGCGGGGCGGCGGCGGCGCTGCCCGCGGCGCACCTCACCTACAGCCCAGACCGCCGACGCCAGGGCGTCGAGGTGCGGCTGCACTGACGCTTCATCCGGAAGTTCAGGGTCATCTCCTTTGAACTTGTGCAGGCGAGCCGTGAAGTAGGGACGCGGCTCCTCGTCGCGGTGCTGCTGCTGGCTCAGCGCGGCGTCGATTGTCCAGTACTCCTCAGGCTCAAAGGCGTTGATTTCGCGCTCTCGCTCGACCACGAGCCGGACGGCAACCGACTGCACGCGCCCGGCCGAGAGCCGGCCGCGCACCTTGCGCCACAGCAAGGGGCTAAGCTTGTAGCCGACCAACCTGTCGAGAATGCGCCGCGCCTGCTGCGCATCGACGCGGTCCATATCGATTTCGCGCGGACTCTCGAAAGCTGCCTTAATCGCCGGCTTGGTAATCTCCTGGAAGACGACGCGGCGCGTGCGTGCCGGGTCCATCTCGGCTGCTTCCTGCACGTGCCAGGCAATCGCTTCGCCTTCACGGTCGAGGTCCGTCGCCAGGTAAATCTCTTGCGCTTTCGCCGCTGCCGCCTTTAGCTCGCGGACCACATCGCGTTTTTCGTTAGGGACACGGTACTCGGGCTGGAATGCATTTTCGACATCCACGCTGAGGCGCGACTTGAGCAGATCGCGCACATGGCCGACGCTCGACTTGACCTGGTAGCCGCTGCCGAGATAGCGACCGATCGTTCTCGCTTTTGCCGGTGATTCGACGATCACCAGTTTGCCGGACCGTCGCCGGTTGCTGTTCTTACTAGCCGTGCTGCCGCTCTTCCTGCCTTGTTTCTTTTTCTGCGAGCGCTTCTTTGTGCTCTTTTTCTTTCCGCCAGCTTTCTTCGCGGGCTGCTCCGGTTTGGGCAGGCCCTCGTGCAGGGGCGAATATCCCCGCAGGTACATCGTGGTGCTGCACACAGGACAGGTGCCGCGCGTCCCTGGCGCGCCGTTTGCCGAGTATTCCGCCTCTGGATCCGCCATGATCCGCTTCTCGCGGCACTTGAGACAATATCCTTCGATCTGCAAATCAGTCATACTTAACTAAACTTCTCCAGCTCTGTACCCTCCAGGCTGTTGACCAGGTCTTTTACCTGGGGAATCATTTCTTTGTGCACGACAAGGATCGCGTCGTCGGTGTTTACCACGACTATGCCGTCCAGTCCAATAACTGCCATCAGCTTTTCGCTTTCGTAGTTGAATAACAGGCTATCCTGAGTCCCGGGTGCAAGCACGAGCCCTTCTGTCACAGTGTCACGCACTTTCTGTGCCAGCGCTTCTTTGAGTGCGTAGAGCGTACCGGGATCACTCCAACCCATCTCGCCGTGTAGGACGGCCGCTTGCTCCGGAGCCACATGCATGAGGATTGCGTCATCAAAGCTGATACGCTGCAGCCGCGGGTATTGCTCGTTCAAGACCGTCTCATAGTCTGGCGTCCCAATTTCCTGCCGGATTGTCTCCAACCCCGCCGCGAGCTCCGGCTGGAACTGGTTGTAGAGTCCACGGACAAACCCAATCGTGGTAATGAAGTAGCCGGTGTTCCAGACGTGACGTTTGCCGGCGAATATCTGCTGCGCTTTCTCGAGAGGCGGGCGGTAGACGAAGGAGTCAAACGCGTAGTAAGGCCGGCTGGCGACTTCGCCTTTCGCAATGCCGAGCCCGATCCAGCCAAGATTTTCGTTGGCGAAGCGGGGCGTCTCGCCGACAAACACGATCTCCGCCTTGGCCTCGCGCACGAGCTGTTCGCCAGCGGCGAGCAGGGAACGGAAGGTGTCCACATCGCTCATGTAATTGTCGCCCCACAGGATGGCGACGGGCTCGCGTGGATCCTCGCTGGCATTCGCGAGGTGGGCCATCGCCAGGCCAACGGCGGGCGCAAGGTCACGCCGCTCTGGCTCGCCGATCACGTTCTCCGGCGAGAGGGCAGGCAATTGAGCGCGGATGATGTCTAGATAGCGCTGGTTCGTGGAGACGAACACATTCTGGGCTCCATAGGGCTCGAGAACACGGTCGACGGCAAGCTGTACGGTCGACTGGCTGCCGAGAATCGGCTCAAACTGCTTTGGCGTTTTCTTGCGGCTAATCGGCCACAAGCGTCGGCCTGTGCCGCCGGCAAAGATGACGATCTTCATTGATTCCTCTTCCTTTCTATTGGGCCGGCCTGGCCGGCTGGTCAGGCCGGGTGCGCATCCTCGCCAGCGCCAGCCGTGCTGTCAACCTCGTAGGCCGGGCCTGGCTCGCGCGCGAGCACGTACTTCATGCCGCCAACCTGCTGGACCATACCTTTGAGCTCCATCAAGGCTAATGTGCTGCCTACCTGGGCGCTGGATAGGCCGCTCGCCCGCGTCAGGTCATCCACATGCACCGGCTGGGGCGAGAGATGGGCGAGGAGCGCGGCTTCTTCGGCACTCTCGGGCAGCGCCATCTGCACCGC
>JAVVFG010000122.1:0-3847 GCA_032260445.1 Anaerolineae bacterium
GCCGGAATCTCCTGGCCCGCCCTGGCCATCGCGCCCCTCTTGTTGGTCGCGCTCGTCGGCCTGAACCGGGCGCGGGTGCGCGCCGTGCTGCCCTACAGCCTGCTCGGCATCGGCCTCTGGCTCGCCTTCCTCCAGTCCGGCGTGCACCCGACGCTTGCCGGGGTGCTGCTGGCCCTCACTATCCCCTCGCGCAGCCCGCCGGAAATGCGCGGTCTGCTGCTCCAGGCCGTCAGCCTGCTGGACAGTTTCGAGCTGCCGGTCAATTGGCAAGAGGAGCCAGGTGGCCGGCGCCAGGCCGCAGCGCAGCGGCTGGAGTCGATCGCCGACCGCATGCAATCCCCGGCGCAGCAACTGCAGACCGGGCTGACGCCGTGGTCTACCTACGTCATCCTGCCCCTCTTTGCCCTGGCCAACGCCGGGGTCGCTCTGCGCGGCGAGGGGGGTCTCAGCTTGCTCAACCCGGTCTCCCTGGGCATCGTCGCCGGTCTCGTCGTGGGCAAGCCGCTGGGCATCTCCCTGTTCGCCTGGCTCACCGTGCGCCTCGGCCTGGCGGAGCTACCGCGCGGTGTCTCCTGGGGCCAGCTTGTCGCCGCCAGCTGTCTGGCGGGCATCGGCTTCACCATCTCCCTCTTCATTACCGGCGCCGCTTTCGACGATGCTGAGCTGGTGGCGACGGCCAAAGCTGCGATCCTCGTCGCCTCTATCCTCGCCGCGGTTCTCGGCACGTTTCTCCTATTCGTGGTGAGCCGGGGCCGGAGGTACGGCGAGACGACCGGCGTCGGCGACGAGCCGGCGTGAGGGCGATAGGCCGGGCTGCCTGCAAACGGGTCCCCACCGCAGCGGACGTGTCGGGTTGGAAACCGGACCTACCATGACGCCGTCCCCTGTAGGGGCAGGTTTCAAACCTGCCCAGGCCGCCGGGCGGGTACCAAACCCGGCAGGTACCAAACCGGTCGGGTTACAAACCCGCCCCTACGGTTCGGCTTCTTCCTCTTCCTCCAGCGACTCCAGCAACACCTTATCGACACGGTGGCCGTCCATGTCGACGACCTCGAAGCGGTAGCCGGCCCACTCGAACCCATCGCCGGTTACGGGCAGCCGCCCGACCATGTAGACGACAAAGCCGCCAAGCGTCTGGTAGGTTCCTTCATCTGGGAAACGCTGCACGGGGAAAAGCGCCTCAAACTCGTCGAGGGTGAGCAGGCCGTCTATCAGCCACGAGCCGTCGTCGCGCTGCACGACCGGCGGCTCGACGATTTCATCCTCGGTGGGGATATCGCCGACGATGGCCTCGAGGATGTCGATGAGGGTGACAACGCCGTCAATGCCGCCATATTCGTCGACGACGAAGGCCAGGTGGTTGCCGGACTGCTTGAACGGCTCCAGAACGCGCAGCGCGCGCATTGTCTCCGGGAAGTAGAGCGGCTCCAGGAGCGCCGCGCGCAGGTCAAGCGGCTCGGCCGAAGGACCGCGTTCCATACAGCTGGCGAGCAAGTCCTTCGCGCGCACGATGCCCAGCACGTTGTCCAGGCCACCGTCGCAGACCGGGTAGCGCGAGAAGGGCTCCTCCTCGAGAATACGCCGGTTAACCTCGTCAGGCGCGTTAATGTCCAGCCAGACTATCTCCGGGCGCGGGGTCATCATCGCCTCCAGCGGCCGGTCGTTCAGGCGGAAGACGCTCTCGACCATGTCGCGCTCGGCGGCCTCGATGATGCCGGCGCGGGCGCCCTGTTCTACCAGAATGCGGATTTCTTCCTCGGTGACGGCTGCCTCGCTCGACGCCTGGATGCCCAGCAGCTTCAGGACGCCATCTGTCGCCAGGCTAAGGAGGCGGACGATGGGGGTGGCGATGACCGAGAGGGAATTCATCGGCCTGGCAAGCCGGGCGGCAATCTGCTCCGCGCTGCCGAGGGCGATACGCTTCGGCACCAGCTCCCCGATGACGACGGAGAAGAAGGTGATCAGCCCGACGACGAGGAACAGGCTGATTTCGTCGGCGTAGCGGCCGAGCCAGGGAGCCTGTGCCAGCCAGTCGCCCAGCGGCTGGGCGATGCGCGCGCCGCCAAAGGCCCCGGCGAGGATGCCGACGAGGGTGATGCCCACCTGCACGGTGGAGAGAAAGCGGTTCGGCGCCTCCGCGAGCTGTAGGGCGACCTGTGCGCCCTTGTCGCCGCGCACCGCCATCTGTTGCAGCCGCACGCGCCGCGCCGAGACCACCGCGATTTCGGCCATCGCAAACAGCCCGTTGAGCAGGATGAGGAGCAGGACAACGGTTATTTCGAAGGTGACGTTAGACATAGGAACATGGTAGCACGGAATGGGAAGAAAGGTACAAGGTACAAGGTGCAAGGAGTTGCGAGTTACGAGTGGCGAGGGGTTCGTAACTCGTAACTCGTAACTCCTCACTCATCTCTCCTTGCACCTTATTCCTTGTACCTACCATCCCCCCCTGTTACAATCCGCCTATGGCCGGAGACATCATCCTCAACGAGCGCTACAGGTTGTTGCAGCGCGTGGGCAGCGGCGGCATGGCAACCGTCTTCAAAGCGGAAGACCAGGTGCTGCGCCGGGTCGTCGCCGTGAAGCTGCTCCATCCCGCCCTGACCGGCGACGACGTCTTCCTGCGCCGTTTCCAGCAGGAGGCGCACGCCGCGGCCAATCTCTCCCACCCGAACATCGTCACCGTCCATGACATTGGCGTCGCCGAAAGCGAAGCCGAGGGCGCGCGCTACTTCATCGTCATGGAGTTCGTGCCCGGCCGGGTGCTCAAGGAGATCATCCGCGACCAGGTGGCCGCAGGGGGTGGGCCGCTCCCCATCTCACGCGCGCTGGAGATTGCCATCCAGATTGCGGCGGGCATCGGCTATGCCCATCGCGCCGGCATCGTGCACTGCGACGTCAAGCCGCAGAACGTGATCGTCACGCCCGACGACCGCGTCAAGGTCGCCGACTTTGGCATTGCCCGGGCCATGAGCGAGGCGAGCATCTCGCGCGGCAACCGGCTGTGGGGCACGCCACACTACATGGCACCGGAACAGGCGGCGGGCGAATCGGCCACACCGGCCTCCGACGTCTATGCCATCGGCGTGATCCTCTTTGAGATGCTGGCTGGCCGGCTGCCCTTTGACGCCGAGACGCTGCCGGCGCTCGCCTTGAAACATATGCAGGAGCCGCCGCCGCTGATCAGCGACTTCAACCCGATGGTGCCGGTGCAGCTCGAGCAGATTGTGCGCAAGGTGTTGAGCAAAGAGCCGGCGAGCCGTTACCGTACCGCCGGGCAGTTGGAGCGCATCCTGCGCAGCTATCGCGACAGCGCCGGGCAGGACACTGGCCCTATCGCGCCGCTGCACCAGCGGCCGACCGTGCCACCCATCCCGGCGGAAGTGGTACAGCGTGCATTACCCGCCCCGCACGAGCCGCTGCCGCTGGATGCGCGCCGCACCGAGTTCTACGAGCCCGGCATCCCGGTCACGGAACAGCGCACCGCCATCTTCTCGCGCCCGGAACGGCGCCCGGGCGAGCCTGCCATCCCACTGCAGCGCGTCTCGCCCGAGCCGCCGGATCTGGTCGTGCCGGCAGGCGCCGCAGACGGCACCGACTGGACGGCCGTCGGTTTGGGCATCCTGGCGATTATCGCCCTGCTGGGCCTGATCCCGCTGTGGTATCTAGTAGCGCGCGCTTGGGGCGTCATTGGCTAGGCGCCTGCTCAGACTGATGCCTTTCCGCCTCCGCTTCCTCATCCTGCTGCTCACCCTGCTGATTACCGTCGGCTGCGACCAGGCGACGAAACAGATCGCGCGCGAGACGCTGCCGCGTCTGCTTCGTGCCCTAAACGAGGAGAGCCGTC
>JAVVFG010000122.1:3857-10358 GCA_032260445.1 Anaerolineae bacterium
CAGACGATCACCCTGTGGGAAGACACCGTGCGCCTCCATTACAGCGAGAACAGCGGCGCTTTCCTCAGTGCCGGCGCGCAGCTCGACGAGTCGCTGCGCTTCGCCATCTTCACCGTCGGCGTCGCCCTCATTCTCGGCGCGCTCTCCCTCTACCTGCTCCTGGCGCGGGGACTGACGGCGGGGCCGGCAATCGCCATGGCGCTGGTCGTCGGCGGCGGCCTGGGCAACCTCGTCGACCGCCTCCTGCACGATGGCGCCGTGGTCGACTTCCTCAACGTGGGTCTCGGCCCGCTACGCACCGGCATCTTCAACGTCGCCGACGTGTTCATCGTCGGAGGTGTGCTCTTCCTCTTTGTCTGGTCGCTATTTGCCGGGCACGAGCCGGAAGACGAGTAGCCGGCGCCACACCTTCGCGTGACACATCCGTTTTTTGGTAGGCCGGGGACGAGAATCGGCGGCGAAATCGGATCTCTTTGTTTGCGTTATGTCAAGATAGCGCGATAGTATTAGTGTCAGGCATGACATAATTCCCGGTTGACGCTCGCCAAGCGCAAGGGGTATAATGCGGCCCAAGAAACGGGTTTGCCATAACGCTCGCCACGGCGTTTTTCTGGAGGAGCGCTGCTCGTTAGGATGATAGACCATGGCCCTTAAAGGCAATTTGCGCGATTTTTCGACAACTCAACTACTCAATCTGATTAACCTGGCGCGCAAGACCGGGACGTTGACGATTGAGGGGCCAGAGCCGGCGCAGATGTCCTTCCGCGAAGGGAAGCTAATCTACGCCAATCTCGGCAGCCACGGCATCAACCTCGCGCGCATGCTGCACGAGGCGGGTAAGCTCAACGAAAAGCAGCTCAGCCTCATCGAAGCGCGTGCCGGGAACATGAGCGACAAACAGCTTGGCCACCTGCTCATCCAGGCCGGCCACGTCACCCAGAGCGACATCGTGCAGAGCGTGCGCCATCACGTCCTCGACGTCGTCTACCGCCTCTTTACCTGGGCCGACGGCCTCTTCCGCTTCGATGCCAACAAGCTGCCGTCGCCCGACCGCATCACGATCCCCATTGACCTGGAGAGCGTGATTATGGAGGGCAGCCGGCGGGTCAAGGAGTGGGAGCGGCTGCAGGAGGAGATCCCTGACCTGAACGTCTCGCTCCGTTTTGCGGACCGGCCGGATGCGCGTCTGCGCAACATCAACCTGACCGTGGAAGAGTGGCGCGTGGTGAGTTATGTTAACCCACGCAACACCATTCGCCAGATTGCCCGCGCCAACAACCTGAGCGACGTGCAGATCCGCCGCATCGTATACGGCCTGCTGCAGGCTGGCCTCGTCGAGTACAGCCAGCGCCCGATCCGCCCAGCGATGCCCGCGGGCCCGATGGCGCGCGGCAACGGCGGCGCCACGGCAGCCGCCACTCCGGTGCAGCGCGCGGCACAGCAGCAGCCGGCAAGCGTCAGGCGTTCTGTCGTCCACCGGCTCATCGACCGCATCCGTAGTCTCTAGCGGCCGCTCGCTGCGCCTCGTGCCAGCCGGCGACAGGGGCCGCCCCGGCCCGCGGCCTCAAGGACCTGCCCAGACCTCGTCGGTTTGTGGAAACCAACGAGGTCTCAAATTGTATCAGGGACGTTATGCAAGCTGTCAAGATGGTCATCACCGGCCCCTTCAACGCGGGCAAGACCGAGTTTATCAGCGCCGTCAGCGAGATTGACGTCGTTTCCACCGAGCGCCGCATTTCCTCTGCCGTCGAGCAAATCAAAGAGACGACGACCGTCGCCATGGATTTTGGGCGGATTACCGTCGGCGCCGACCTCGTCCTCTACCTGTTCGGCACCCCGGGCCAGCGCCGCTTCGACTTCATGTGGGAAATCCTCTCAGAGGGGATGCTCGGTTTTGTGGTGATGGTCGACAGCACGCGACCCGAAACCTTTCGTGAAGCGCGGCGCATCCTGGAGACGTTCGAGAGCTACGCCGCCACCCCCTTTGTCGTTGCCGCCAACAAGCAGGACAACGAAGATGCCTGGTCGCCAGAGGACCTGCGCATCATCCTGCGCCTGCCGGAATATATTAAGGTCCTACCCTGCATCGCCACGGACAAAGAGAGCGTCAAGACAGTCCTGTTGGAGCTCCTTTACTCCGTCCTGGAGCGAATCGATGAGGAAGAAGCTGTCGATAGCGGCTAGCCCCCTTTCTCGCACCGTCCTGCTTGCCGCGCTGGCCGTCTTCACCCTGACGTCCATGACCACCACCCGCGCGCAGGCGCCGCCGGCAGCCGCGCTGGGCACGCCGCCGGTCGCCGCAGCGCAGCCGGCACCGCCTGTCGCCGCGCCGCTGCTCGCCCAGGCGGACGAGATCGTCTTCCTGCCGCTTGTCTCCGGCCCGGCCCCGCCGCTTACCTGCGCCCCGAATGCCGAGGAGGCGGCGCTCGCCGACCTGATGCGCGACCATCCCGACCAGCAGCGCCCGTCGCTGACCTGCCATCCCATTCTGGCCCAGGTGGCGCGCGAACACGCAGAGGACATGCGCGACCATGGCTATGTTGACGTCGTCAACTCGGACGGATACGGACCGAACTACCTCGTGCGCGCCGCCGGCTACACGCTGCCCAGTTACTATGACAGCGGGCAGCAAGACAACAACATCGAGTCCGTTGCCGGGGGCTTCCAGACTGCCGAGGCCGCCTGGGAGGGGTGGATGGGCTCGGAGGAGGGCCACCGCGTCCATCTGCTCGGCCAAATCGACTTCTACGCGCGGCAGGTAGACTATGGCATCGGTTACGCCAGCGGCGGTTACCACCAGCACTACTGGGTGGTGATTACCGCCGAACCGGGGCCATAGGAGCCAATTGTGAGCGGCAATAGTACTAATGTCCCTTCACTTTCCCGGCATTATTCCCGTTCTCTTTACGGAAGGTGCAGTCACGAATGGTTACAGTGAACCTGAACATCTCTATCACCACCGCTATTCGTTGAGGCAAGCGTGAGCTCAATCGTAACCGACGAAGGCATTCTGCATTACGAATCTATCGGCCGCGGCCGGCCGATTATCCTGCTGCACGGTTGGATCAACTCCTGGGACGTGTGGCGCGACGCCATGGTGGCGCTCGCCGCCAGCGGCAACTACCGTCTCTATGCCCTCGACTTCTGGGGCTTTGGCGATTCGGCCAAGAGCCACAGCGGGCGTGGCGCCGGCCCCAGCTTCCGTGTCGCCAGCTACGTGGAGATGGTATGCCAGTTCATGGACGCGCTCGGCATCCAGCGGGCGCCGCTCGTGGGGCACAGCATGGGCGGCACCGTCGCCCTGCAGTTCGCCCTGCGCTACCCGGCGCGCGTCACCAGGGTGGCTATTGTCGGCTCGCCCATTCATGGCTCCACGCTCAACCCGTTCTTGAAGCTCGCTGGCTACGGCCCCATCGCCGACCTCGTCTGGCGTTTCCCGGTGCTGCTGCGCCTGACGATGCACCTGCTGCTCGCCGGCGACAGCGCACACGTGCGTAACATGATTTTCCGCGACGTACAGCGCACGACGCTCGACTCCTTCTTCCGCAGCATCGGCGACCTGCGCGATACCGACCTGCGCGCCGAGCTGCCCGCGTTACAGGTGCCGGCCCTGGGCATCTATGGCGCCCGGGATAACATCGTCAGCCCGCGCAACGCCTCGGTGCTCGCCAGCGCCGTACAGCTCTCGCAGGTTGCGGTGATGGAGCGCTCGCGCCACTTCCCGATGACCGACGAGCCGGACCGCTTTATCGGCATCATGGCCCATTTCCTCACCGAAGCCGGTGAGGCCGCCTACGCCTGAGGGGCCGTACCAAGGGCTGCCCCCTCTACCCTCTATGCGCCGCGTTATCCTCCAATCGTCCGAGCACATCCACCCCTTTAACGAGCCGGCGCGCGACCTGCGCGTGCAGAACAAGCCGCTCTGGCTGTGGCAGCGCGATGTGCTCGCCCCCTACGCCGACGAAGAGCGCGAGTATCCCGGCTGGGCCGAGGCGCTGCGCGTCGAGGGTCACGAGACGGGGCCCGTGCTCGCGCACCGCGACAATCTCTTTTTCGACAGCGCCCTGGTTGAGGCGTTTCTCAGCCGCGCCCGCGCCGGCACCGCGCCGGTGCGCCTTGCCTTCCGCGCCGGCGATCCGGCGATTGCTGCCCACGTCGCGCCGCTGACCAACGGCTTTCTGCGCCAGGATGAGTTGCTGCTCGCCGAGATGTTCTACCTGCCCGGCGGCGTCTCCCAATACGAAGATGCCGCGCCGCTGGTCGTGGACACCGGCTCGCGCGAGCGCGGCTACTACCACATCCCGCCCTACATGGCCACGGAGTTCGGCGACCTGACCTACCAGTTGCCGCAAAAGGCGTTCATCATCCTCGAAAGCTGGGTGCATCTGTTTGTCGCCGATATCCTTTTCGGCGTCTTTGCCGGCGGCGCGCGCATCGAAGACCGCATCAACGCCGACTGGCGCTACAAAATCAAGATCCTACTGCGCGCCCTGGTCGAGCAGCGCTCGGTGCTGGAATCGACGGCACTCGTGCAAATCGGGCGCAACAGCAACATCGATCCCTCGGCGCGCATCCACGGCCCGGCCATCATCGGCGACAACGTGACCATCGGCGCCGGGGCGGTCATCGACAACTGCATCATCGGCAACAACGTGACCGTGAGCCAGGGCTGCCAGCTCATGCTCAGCGTCGTCAGCGACGGCTGCTTCCTGCCGTTCCGCGCCAGCCTGTTCATGACAACGATGATGGAGAACACGATGGTCGCGCAGAATACCTGCCTGCAGCTCTGCGTCATCGGCCGCGACACCTTCATCGGCGCCGGCACCACCTTTACCGACTTTAACATTCTGCCCGCGCCGCTCAAAGCGATGGTGCGCGGCGGGTTAGAGGAAACGAACTTCATCGTTCTCGGCGGCTGCGTGGGGCACCACTGCCGCCTGGGCAGCGGCCTGGTCATCTACCCGGCGCGCACCGTCGAATCGGACGTCGTGCTCCTTAGGTCAAACGAGCGCACGGTCATCACGAGGAACGTGCGCTGGGAGGAGAGCGACCACCACCGCTACCGGGACAAATACCCCTTCCCGCGCCTCTACCCCCGCGCTGAGCCGTAAAACGATTTTTCAAATCGTTTGCAGCGATTTACAAAATCGCTGTACAGGGGGTGGATTTTGGAAACGGAGATAATCCTGATAGAATCCTGAGAAACCAGGACTCTCGTTGGGCGGTTTTTGTAGCCGACGCCGTGCCGAAAGCGTTGATGAAACCGGGGTGGACTTATCCGCCGCAGAGGGGAAGACATTATGAGTAACGGTCGCATCCTCGTCGTCGAAGATGACTTCGACATCTCCAACATGTTACGCATCTATTTCGCCGGGCAAGGCTACCAGGTAGATGTCGCCGCGCGCGGCCGGGAGGCGCTGGAGAAGACCCACCAGCACCTGCCGGACCTGATCGTCCTCGACATTATGCTGCCCGATATGGACGGCTACCAAGTGTGCAAACGGCTGCGCACGACGACACGCACCAGCCACATTCCGATCATCTTCCTCACGCAGCGCGACGAGCGCAGCGACCGCATCGCCGGGCTGGAACTTGGCGCCGACGACTACATCACCAAACCGTTCGACATCGAAGAGCTAAAGCTGCGCGTGCGCACGGCCATCCGCGCCCACCAGCGGCTGAACATGACCGACCCGATCACCGGCTTCCCCTCAGGGCGGCTCATCGAAGAGCAGCTGCGCGAGCTGATGCGTCGCGACGACTGGACCTTCATTCTCGCCGGCATCGACCATCTCGGCCTCTTCAACGACGCCTACGGCTTCGTCGCCGGCGACGAGGTCCTGCGCTTCAGCGCCATGCTGCTCAACGAGATGGTAGACAAATTCGGCACCAACAACGACTTCATCGGCCGGGCCAGCAGCGACAGCTTTGCGATCATCACCTACGGCCAGCAGGTAGACGAGATGCTGGGCTACCTACGCGAGCGTTTTACCAGCGGCATCCGCACCCATTACAATTTCGTCGACAGCGAGCGCGGCGCCATCGCGCTGCCCGGCGGCGGGCTCGGCCCGCTGATGAGCCTGAGCTTTGGCGTCGTCTCGCCCGGTAAGCAGCACTTCGCCGACATCCGCGAGATTACAGAGACGGCAGCCGAAAAGCGGCGCCTGGAACGAGCAGGCAAAGACGCAGCACCTGAAGAAAGCTAACAGCCAGCCTGGAGCGGCCGGCTGCGCATGGCCGGCCGGGATTGGCCTTGATGCAGAAAGACCTGGTCGCCGAACTGAACACAGCGCTGCTCGACCCCCTCGACGAAGGGGTCTGCCTGCTCACGCCCGGCGGCGCCTTCGTCTACCTGAACCTCGCTGCGCAGGAGATGCTGCAGCTTTCCGTGCCGGCGCGCCACACCGGCGACGTAGCCGAGGAGCTCGTCGCCGCCAACCAATGGACGGCGCTGCTGCAGACGCCGCCGGCCGCAGCCCGCGAGCTCCCGTCACTTCTCGG
>JAVVFG010000123.1:0-5743 GCA_032260445.1 Anaerolineae bacterium
CCCTGCGATGGCTCCCTACCTCGAGGAGCCACCAGAGGAAGAGGCAGAGAGCGATGTTTCGTAGCCGCCGTTTCAGGCAGCGGCAGCGCCAGGGCGAGCCCCCGCCGCAGGATGCTCCCCGTGTTGCGCGCAGCAGCCTCCTCTTGTTAGGCCTTTTGCTCGGCCTCGCCGGCGGCCTCGTCTACGCCTGGTTGATCAACCCCATTGTCTACGTCGATGCCCGGCCAGCCCGGATGAGCGCACGCTACCAGGACGAGTACATCTTTCTCGTTAGCCAGAGCTACGCCTACAGCGGCGCTTGGGAAATAGCGCAACGGCGCCTCGCAGCCCTCGACGAGCCCAGTCTGCCGCAGCGTGTTGCCGCCCTCTTCGAGCGCTATCTGCGCGAGGGCGCCCCGGCCGGCGCCGTGCGCAACCTCGCGACCCTGACGCGCAAACTGGGCGGCGACAACCCTGCCCTGGCCCTGTTCAACCCCACCCCGCAACCCCCCGCCGTAACCGCCACCGCGACGATGGCTGTCAGCACGCCGACGGCGACGCTGCTTCCCACGCCGAGCCCCACACCCATTCCCACCAATACGTCGCGCCCTTCGCCCACCCCTTCCCGCACGCCCTTGCCGACGGCGACACCACGCCCCGCATTTCGCTTGCTCAGCCAAGAGCGGCTTTGCTCCGCGGACGCCCCCGTCCTGCTCATCGCCGTCGAAGTCGTTGATGCTCTGCTCGACCCGCTACCCGGTGTTGAGGTCATCGTCACCTGGGAAGGTGGTAGCGACCGCTTCTTCACCGGATTCCGCCCCGATCAGAGCGCCGGTTACGCCGACTTTGCCATGCTCCCCGGTATTTCCTATACCGTCCGCCTCGCCGGCGGCAGCCCTGAGATCAGCGGCCTGCGCATTGAGGCCTGCCCTGAGGGTCCAGATGGCGGCTGGCAGCTCACCTTTCAGAATCTTCGTCTCGATCCTCCGACAGCAACCCCGACTCCTTAAGCAGGTCGAAATCCGGCCGGGGCCACAGCACCTGCACGCCATACTTCTTGGCTGCGCGCGTGGCTAACCGCTGCGCCAGCTCTGGCAGCGGCTCGCCCGTCTCCGGATGGCGCGCGCCCGGGAGTAGATCCGCTACCGGCACGGCAACGTGCGCGAAGCGCAGCAGGTCCGGATCAGGCACGTGGTGGCCCGTATAATCCAGGATCGCGTCATTGTAGAGCGTCAGGTCAGCGTCTATTGTCCGTGGCGCGTTCTTATCGTTTTGCCGGACCCGGCCCAGCTTCGTTTCCAGCCAGTCCAGCACTTCTTCCTTTAGCTCTCCCGGCGTCCGTTCCGTCTCCACGAGCACGGCGGCGTTAAAGAAGTTACCCTGATCGCGCAGCCCCATCGGCAGCGTCTCGTAGACCGGCGAGACGGCAAGCAACCGGCAGCGTTCGCTAATCAGCGCGATTGCAGCCGGCATATTCTTCTCCTTCTCGACGTTCGAGCCTAAGCTGATAACCGCCCGCCTCATAAATCGAAATCTTCCCGGGTACGGTCAATCTCGATCCCCACCGAACGCGCGAACCGCAGCGCGCCCGGCTTTTCCACACGCACCTGCACGCGCGCCACGTTTTCGTTTTCGCACAGAATGATTCGCGCCAGGTCCGTTACCAGCTTCTCCACAAGAAAATCCGACGATGCCTCGACATGGTCGATAATCCGCTTGCTAATCGACTTGTAGTTAACCGCATCGTCGATCGCGTCTGTCTCTGCCGCCCGGCTGATGTCGGCATAGAGCGCGACGTTAATCAAGATATCCTGCAGCTTCTCCCGCTCCTCCGGGTTAATGCCCAGGATGCCCCGGACCAGCAGATCCTTAATGAAGATTCTGTCCATCATATTCCTCGTTATAGAAACTCTCCGCCATCCACCGGAAGGATCACGCCTGTCAGGAACGGCTGGCGCAACAGGTGGAGCACGTTCGCCACGACCACCTCGGCACTGCCGGCACGGCGCAGCGGGACCCGCTCCTGCGCCAGTTGCTGCAGATACGCCTCGTCTTCCCCTGGCGGCGGCAGGATCGCGCCGAGCGCCACGGCATTCACCCGCACCCGCGGCGCCAGTTCCAGCGCCAGCGCGCGTGTCAGCGTTACCAACCCTGCCTTCGTGAGCCGGTACGCCAGATGGTCACGACCAGGACGCAGTACGCGGGCATCTGTCACGTTAACGATCTGCCCTTCCCGTCCCGGCGCGAGCTGCTCGGCGAATGCCTGGCTCAGAAAAAAGGGCGCGCGCAGGTTGATCGCCATCTCCCGCTCCCATTGGTCCACCGTCGTTTCCGCCAGCCCGCCCGCCTCAAAGACCGCCGCGCTGTTGATCAAAATGTCTACCTTTCCCAACGCCTCCACCGCGGCCGGAATGATCCCCGCCGTCTCCTCCGCTCGCGCCAGGTTCGCGGAGAAGGTGCCGCTTTCAACGCCGAAAGCGGCTGCCGCTGCCGCCGTCTCCGCCGCCGGTCCCGCCGACCGCCCGTAATGGATAAACACGTGACACCCCGCCTCCGCCAGCGCTAGCGAGATCGCCCGCCCCAGCCGTACCGCACCGCCAGTGACCACCGCAACCTGACCTGCAAGCCCATCGCTCATTGCCTATTCCTCCTCCTCACCAGCAGCTGCCGGTTGCCGGGCGCCTGCTGCGCGGCGCTCGACGACCCATGGCCACGCCAGCAGTGCCAGCACCGCCAGCGGCAGCACTACCGCCGCCAGCATCAGAACCTCCGCCGCCTCCGGCTCGGCGATCACCTCCCCATCTGCTAGCACCAGGCGCTGCACCACTCCATCGCGCGCAGTGACCTGGACACGTTCCGGGCCGGAGGCCGCCTCTAGATAACCGAGGATAGCTCCCTGGTTGCGCACACGCAGCGTCACCAGCTCGCCGTCCTCACGCTGCAGCACCACGTTATACCGCGCGCGCCACGGCGACGACTGCCGTACGCTGACCTCCCGTAATTCCCCTTCGTACGTGCTGCTCCGTTCCGGCTGCACCACACGGTAGCCGCTGCCCGCGGCGACGATCGCCAGCGCAATCATCAACAGCCAGCAACCGCACTGGCTGGCAGCGAAGAATCTCCGGTCTCCATCGAGCTGCGTGTGGTCCATCGGCGGCTACGGGTTGAGTATCGCCGCGAAAACCGGCAGCGTCGTCGTGTTGCGTATCCGGATCCGCTTCCACTCATAGCGATTCTCGTGGCTGTGCATCACCCCGCCCGCCGTCGTCACCGCACCCCAGAAGTCAAGCTCCTGCAATATCTCGATTGTCTCTTCGGTGTACCGACCGCCCGGGTAGCAGAAAAAACGCGGCGTATATCCAATGTGCGCCGCGATCGTCTCCTGCGAGCCCAGAATCTGCCAGATCGCCTCGTCGCGTTCTGCCTCGCTCAAATCAGGGTGCGATTTCGAGTGCGATTCGATACGCATGCCCGCCGCCGCCATCTCTTCGATCATCGGCCAACTCATGTAGGCCGGATTGCCGCTATCCACAAACTCCGTGATGATGAAAAAAGTTCCCGTGACGCCGAACTCCTTCAGCACGGGGAACGCATTCGTGTACTGGTCCAGGTACCCGTCGTCAAACGTGATCACCACCGGCTTCTCGGGTAACGACGTCTTCCCTGATACCCCCAGGACAAGATCGTACAAATCCACCACCGTGTAACCGTTGGCCATCAGATACTGCAGCTGCTCCCGGAATGCGGATGGCGTGACAGAGAGATCCTCGCGATAGATATCCGCATCTTCTGGCGGCTCGCTGATATAGTGGTACATCAGGATAGGTGCTGCCACCGTCCGGGTCAGCCCGGTAATCGGCGTCGGCAGCGGGCTGGTGACGCCGATTGCCGGCGCCAGAGTCTCGGCAGGCTCCACCAGCACCGCTGTCGCCTCAGGTTCGGGAGGGATAGTCGCCGCCGCTGCTGCCGTCGTCGGCGGCGCCGTCGCGCCCTCCACCGGCGCCGCCTCGACCACCACGAGCGGCGGGCTCGTCGCCGGCGCCCCCGTTCCCGCCACCGCGACCATTGGGCCCATCTCCGTGGATGCCTGTGCGGTTGCCTCTAAGGCCACGGGTTCGCCAACCACAGCCGGCTCCTCCTCAGGTGCAATAACCCCTGCTGCTGCCACCAGCAGGATCATCACCAGGAAGAGAAATCCCGCACACCCAATACCATCCACGCGCGGTTGCATGCTTGCTCGTTCTGCCATGACCAATCGAGGATAGCCTAGCGCCAGATCGCAGTCAAGGTGCTGGCAGTCGTCATTCCTTTTGTTATACTCGCCTCTAACGATCAGGTATCAGGTTATCCCGCAAACTCCCCTACAGTGCGTCGCTCATTTCGGCGTGTCAGGAGCCAGCGTTGGCAGAGGTATATGTGGATAGTCGCACAGAGGAGGCAGCCCTTGTCGCCCAGGCCAAAGACAGCCCGGATGCGTTCGGCGAGCTGTACCAACGTTATGTCGACAAGATCTACAACTACATCTACTATCGTACGGGTAGCGCCCCTGATGCCGAAGACCTCACCGCGCGCGTTTTCATGCGCGCCCTGCAGAACATCGACGGCTACGAAGACCGCGGTTACGCCTTTTCCGCCTGGCTCTATCGCATCGCCCACAATCTCGTCGCCAATTGGCACCGCGACAACAGCCGCCGCCCCACCATCGCCATTGATGATCTGGCCCAATGGCGCGTCGCCGCCAAAGGGCCCGAAGACATGACGGCGCTGCTCGAAGATCGAGCCGCACTCCTCGAGGCGATCCGCGGCCTTCCCGACGACCGCCGCGAGCTTCTCCTGCTCAAGTTTGTCGACCAGCTCAGCAATGCCGAAATCGGTGAGGTGATGGGGCGCAGCGAAGGAGCTGTCAAGTCGCTCTATCACCGCACCTTACTGACACTACGCCAGGAATTAGCCACGCCCACTCCCCGCCGGAGCTGGCGCTCCCTCTGGCGGCGGGGCACGGAGAATGGGAAATGAGTTTACGTATCATCATCGACGACGCCGCCGATGCTCCGCAGGATCTGGTCGACGAGCTCCAGATCCACGTCGTCCCCATCAACGTCACCTTCGGCGCTGAGCAATACTACACCGGGCTGACCATCGACCGTTCCGGCTTCTACGAAAAGGTCAGGCATGTCACCGGCGCCGACTTCCCCAAGACCTCCCAGCCAACTCCATACCAGTTCGAGCAGGCCTATCGTACCGTGCTCGCGGACGGCGCCGACGAGCTGATTGCCGTTACCGTCAGCGAGAAGCTTAGTGGTACCTACGCCTCGGCCATAGCCGCCGCCGAAGCGCTTGCCGGCCGGGCGAAGATTCACGTCTTCGATTCCCAGTCCGGCTCGGCTGCCCAGGGCTTGATGGCTGTGGTCGCCGCGCGCCTCGCGCGGCAGGGCCAGCCGGCCGCCGGCATCCTCGAAGCGCTCGGCGAAATGCGACGCAACGCCTCCATTTATCTCCTCATTGATAGCCTCGAGTTCGCTGTTCGCGGCGGGCGCGTTAGCTCGCTCCAGTCCGGTGTTGCCTCCCTCTTTCATATCAAGCCCGTCATGACCGTCGAGGACGGTCTGATCGTACCTTCAGGCCGCGTCCGCACCATGGGCAAAGCGTTGGAGCGCATTGTCGAGAAGACCTGCGAGGCAGTCGGCGACAGGCCCGTCCTGCTGGCCTCCGTCCACGCCAACACCGTGGCTGCCGGCACACGGCTCCTCGACATGGCGCGGCC
>JAVVFG010000123.1:5843-10152 GCA_032260445.1 Anaerolineae bacterium
TTTTTGACGAGCTATCTACTGCTCTGTAGAATAGTTGACTGCATGCTGCTCGTAACAAAGCGCATAAGACTGCGCCACGATGGTAAGAAGTGGAGCCTGCCCCCTCTGTGTAAGGTGGCTTGAAAGAGAGGGTGGGCGAGTAGTCGGAACGTATCCAGGCCTGTTAACGACCGTTTCAAAGGAGAATAATGAAGTACGCGAGACATTTTGCCATCGTGGCAGTGTTGGTCGTGGTAGGTGCGATTGGCACCTATTTGCTCCTCGACGCTATCTATGCCCTGCCGCCCGCCGCCAGCGAAGAAGCCGTCGCCATTGATGGTCTCTTTCGCGGCCACTTTATCCTGATTTCTTTCCTCTTTGCTCTCGTTCTCGTCTTTATTCTCTACAGTGTTGTCGTCTTCCGGCGGCGCCCCGAGGATCCCGAGGACGTCGAAGGTGACCACTTCCACGGCCACACCGGCCTCGAGATTGCCTGGACGATCTTCCCGCTCGTCGTCGTGATCGTCTTCGGCGTCTGGGGCGCCCGCCTGCTGACCGACATCATCCGCCCGGCGGAGGAGGAGATGACCGTTCAGGTCAGCGGCCAGCAATGGTCTTGGCGCTTCACCTACCCCGAGCACGGCGACTTCACCACAGACGAGCTTGTCTTACCCGTCGGCCAGCCGGTCCGCCTGGAGTTGACTTCCCTCGACGTCTTGCACAGCTTCTGGGTCCCCGAGTTTCGCGTCAAGCAAGATCTCGTGCCGGGTCAGGTACATGAGCTGCGCATCACGCCTACCGAAGAAGGGGAGTACAAAACCCGTTGCGCCGAGATCTGCGGCACGAGCCATGCCTATATGATTTCCGACGTACGCATCGTGTCCGCCACCGCCTTCGACGACTGGATTCAGGAGAGCACCACGAGTATCGTCGAGCTTGAGCCGGCCGAGCGTGGTCAGCTGTGGGCGCAGCAGTTCGGCTGCACCGGTTGCCACTCCGCTGATGGCACCGCCCTCGCTGGACCAACCTGGCTGGGTCTGTACAACAGCGAGATCCAGCTCGCCAGTGGTGAAACCGTCGTCGCCGACGAGGACTACATCATCAATTCAATCCTCGCGCCAAACGACCAGATCCACAGCGGCTTCAGCCCAAACATCATGCCCCAGAACTTCGAGGAGCTCTTTGCTGCCGAAGAGGAAAAATACGACGGCGAAGTCAGCATCCTCGACGATCTCGTTGCCTACATCCTGACCCTATCAGAATAAAGGAGCCCATCTGATGGCGTTTCTGCGCAGTCTTGCTCGTTTCCTCTATTACTTCCTGACTAGCGGCCTGGTCCGTGCCCTGGTTGGGCAGACTATTGGTATGTTGATCGGCTACGGGCTCGTCGCCGGCATCCGCGCGCTCATGGGCTTGGAGCCAGCACGCGAGGCAGCCTGGGTTGCCGGCGCTTTCCTTGGCGTCTTCACCTCGCTCCTCGCCGCCGGCGTCCTCGGCGACTGGCTGCGCTGGGCCACCGGCCGGGAGACGAAGCTGCGCCACGGTCCGCCCCCCGGACGGCCTGAATGGACCCGCTATCTGGGCGTCGACTACAACCACAAGGTCATCGGCATCCAGTACGGCGTCACCAGCATCCTTGTCCTCTTAGTCGGCGGCATCCTCGCTCTCATCTTCCGCATTGAGCTCGCGGCGCCAGGCATGCAGTTCCTCACCCCCGACACCTACAACACCATTTTCAGCGCCCACGGCATCATCATGATTGCCAGCATCCTCGCCGGCGTCGGCGCAATGGGCAACTACCTCGTCCCGATGATGATTGGCGCCTCGGACATGGCCTTTCCCCGGCTTAATGCCTTCAGCTTCTGGATCGGCGTGCCCAGCGCTATGCTGCTCATCGCCGCCATGTTCGTCCAGGGCTGGGATACCGGTTGGGTCGCTTACCCGCCCCTGAGCGTGCGCGGCCCGCTCGGAACCCAGCTCTTCCTCCTTGGCTTTTATCTCAACGGCTTCTCCTCCATCGCCAGCGCCATCAACATTCTTGTCACCGTCCTCACCATGCGCGCGCCGGGAATGAGTCTCTTCCGTATGCCCATCTTCGTCTGGGGCTCCGTGGCCGCGTCCATCATCCAGTTCACTGCCACCCAGACCGTTGGCCTTGCTCTGCTCATGGTTACCATGCAGCGTCTCTTTGGCCTCGGCTTCTTCGACGCCACCTACAGTGTCGCCGGCATTCCCCCAGGGGATCCCATCCTCTACCAGCACCTTTTCTGGTTCTACTCCCACCCGGTCGTCTACGTCTTCGTCCTGCCCGGTCTCGGCGTCATCAGCGAGCTGCTTCCCGTCTTCTCACGCAAGCCCCTCTTTGGCTACAAGTGGATTGCCCTTTCCAGCCTCGCCATCGCCCTCGTCGGCTTCCTCGTCTGGTCCCACCACATGTTCACCTCGGGCATGAGCGAGTTCCTGCGCATCCCCTTCATGTTCTCTACCCTACTCGTCGCCGTGCCCACCGGCGTGAAATTCTTTAGCTGGATCGGCACCGTGTGGGGCGGGAAGCTAACCTTTCCCACACCCATGCTTTTCGTGCTTGGCGCTATCTCCGTCTTCCTCATCGGCGGCCTCAGCGGCCCGATTCTCGGCACCGTGCCTACCGACCTGCATCTGCACGATAGCTACTGGATCGTTGGCCACTTCCACGCCACGATGTTCGGCGGCTTCGTCTTCCCCTTCTTCGCCGCCATCTACTACTGGTACCCGAAAATCACCGGCCGCATGTACAACGAGACGCTTGGCAAGCTCCACTTCTGGCTCATGGTACCCGGCTTCTGGGTCATGAGCCTCGGCCAGATGCGCATCGGCCTGCTCGGTATGCGCCGCCGCATCGCCGACTACGACCCCGCGCTTGGCGTCGACTTCACCCAAACGCTCATCACCATTGCCGCCCTCGTCATCGGCTGGTCTATTCTCATCATGCTCTACAACCTCGCCAGCAGTCTGCGCGCTGCCCCCGTCGCCGCTCCCAATCCCTGGAACTCACGCTCTCCCGAGTGGCAGGTGCCCTCGCCAATGCCTGAGTTCAATTACGACCAGCCCTTTGTGGTCGTCGGCGAGCCCTACGACTACGGGCTGGCCGATTCCACCTATGTCAACATGTCCCCGGCCCCAACTGGCGACTAAGCCCAGTTACCTAAGGAGCAGATTGTGAACGAACACCGTGGCGCCAGTTATCGCCAGATCGTTATAGTCAGCATCGTGCTCGCCGTGCTCACCGTGGCCGAGTACGTTGTGGCCCTCTCGTTTCCCTCGGCGGTCTTCCTGCTGCTGATCGCCCTGGTCAAAGCCGCCGTCATCGTCCAATTCTTTATGCATATTTATCGCCTATGGCGTGAGGAGAGTCACTGATGAGCGTGAGCGTCGCCGAACACGAACACCATCACGAGATGGCCGAGCTCCCCTATGCTGACCGCCTGCGCAACAATCGCCTCGGCCTGTGGCTCTTTATCTTCAGTGAAGTCTTCCTCTTTGGCGGCTTGCTGATGGCGCGCTTCTACCTCTGGCGCGATCCCACCACCGACGCCATCATCCGTCCAGAGCTATCACAGCTGCTCGGCCTCTTCAGCACCTCTATCCTGCTCCTCAGCAGCGTCTCCATGGCGCTCGCCGAAGCGGCCGCATCCCGTGGCGATCGCCGTATACTCAACGCCGGCCTGATGATCACCGCCATCCTCGGCATCGTCTTTCTCGCCGTCGTCGTTGGTCTTGAGTGGCAGGGCGAGGTTGCTCCCAGCGATGGTGCCTTCGGCGCCGTCTTCTTCGGCATGACTGGTCTGCACGCGCTCCACGTCCTCAGCGGCGTCATCTTGCTGTTCATTATCTGGTACAATAGTGTTCGTGGTAAATTTACCCCCGAGCGCCACTGGGGGGTGGAAGCCACTGCCATTTACTGGCACTTTGTTGACGTAGCCTGGGTCTTTTTCTACCCGGCACTCTACTTGATCGGCGAAGCCGTCCACATCGGTTAACAATCACCCTCGACGATTAGGAGCGCGCGCCGTGGCGGTTTCGGTCGTCGCGGCGCGCGTGTTCATATGGATCCTGTAACCCGCGCCATCCTTCTCTCCTGGGAGTGGCGTGTTGCCGTCCTTTTGCCTGTCTTTCTCCTTGCAGCCCTCTACACCTTGGGCTGGCGCCGGCTGCGCCGCCGCACGCGCGGCGCCCACCGCCTGGCTAACCGCTGGCGTCTCGCTGCCTATCTCCTCGGCCTCGCCCTCATTCTTCTCGCCCTCATCTCGCCCATCGACGTGCTCGGCGGGCAGCTCTTTTTCATGCACAT
>JAVVFG010000124.1:0-10134 GCA_032260445.1 Anaerolineae bacterium
GATAGTTGATGTTCAGCTCGTACGCGCTCTGGCTGCCGTCGGGATTGTTCTTGTAGGAGACAAAGCCGCCCAGCGCTTCCACCCGCTCCGCCAGCCAATCGATCGCCGCATCGCCGATGATGTCGCGCGCTGGCGTGACGCCAATGCCGTCGTGCGAGGCGAGGAAGTTGAAGAACGCTGTCTCGTCTGAAGGCGTGCTGAGCTCGCCGGCCCACGCGGACAGCGGCGCCGCGCTGCCCGTCTGTATGGCGTGCAGGACGAGCGGCGGCAGCGAAAAGTTGTAGACCATCTGCGCCTCGTCATGCCCGTCGCCGAAATAGGAGACGTTCTCCCGGTGCGGCACATTCGTCTCCGTCAGCAGCGCGACCTGCGGCGCAACGCGGTCGAACACGCGGCGCAAGAGCTGCACGATGTGGTGTGCCTCAGGCTGGTGCAGGCAGCGGCTGCCGATCTCTTTCCACAGGAAGGCGATGGCGTCCAACCGGATCACTTCTGCGCCGCGTGCTGCGTAGAAGAGGAGCACGTCGACGATCGCCAGCAGCACCTCGGAATTGGCGAAGTTGAGGTCGATCTGATCCGCGCTGAACGTGGTCCACACGTGGCGCGGGCCGGCTGCCGTGTCGACCTGCGTCAGCAGCGGCAGTGCCCGCGGGCGGAACACCGCCGACAGGTCTGCTGCTGGGTCAACCGTGATGAAATAGTCGCGATAGGGCGCCTCGTCGCGGAGGTAGCCCTGGAACCAGGCGCTGTGCGCCGAGATGTGGTTGATGACCGCATCAAAGGCCAACCGGAAATCCTGCCCCAGCCGCTCGACATCTGCCCAGCTTCCTAACGCCGGATCGACGGCTGTGTAGTCGACGACGGAGAAGCCGTCATCCGAGGTGTAGGGATAGAAGGGGAGCAGATGCACGCCACGCACGAAGCCGCGCACGTGGGCGCGCAGAAATTCACCCAGGGTATGGAGTGGCGCCTCCCCTGGCTGGCGCACCATGTCGCCGTAGGTGATCAGAAACGCGTCACGCTGGTCGAAGGGGCGGGCCGGCCGTGACGGCCCCTGGTACGACGCCAGCCGCGCTTCGAGACGGCTCAGGATCTCCGGCGCCGCCGTCTCCCCATAGACCGCGGCAAGATGGCCGTACAGAACCGTATCCATCCTTTCCCTCCTTGCGTATACGGTTACGCAACCTGCACGACGTAGTCGTAGATGCGGCGTTTGATGCGCATCTGGTTCAACGCCAACCCGAGAGCGGCAATTTCCTCGTCGTGACCGTATAGATAATCAGCGCCGGGCGGGCCATCTCCCTGCGCCAGCTTGCGCAGGTTCAGCAAGCGAGAGAGCTGCAGCTCCAGCCGCTGCCGTTCCAGGACGTAGATCTGGTGCTGCTGCCGCAGGCGCGCCGCACCCTGGCTCGCGGCAAGCGCTGCGGCGGCTTCTCCCAGCGTTTGGTCAAGCACGCCGATCTGCTGCGCTAACTGTGCCAGCACCGCGCTATCCGGCCGGCTGCGGTTTACCCCAACACGCCACTGTGGCCGTGCCAGTAACGTCACGCCGCCGTCCTCTGCCGCGCCCAGCTCCACCTTCTCTGCCTCCACCTGTAGCGTCACGATGTGGTACGGCGCCAGCGCGGAGATCGCTTCCTGTGTCGCTCCCGTCATGTCCAGTGCCGCGTAGCGCTGCGAGAGTGGCTGCGGCTGTGGCGCCGGATTGTAGAGCCGCGCCTGCAGCTTCTCGTCTACCACGCGCAGGCTGCTTTGCGGCAGGGACTCGCGGTAAAGCTGCCACGAGCGGCGCGCGCCGGCCCCCTCCTTGCGCACCAGCAGGGGCGGTTGTTGGAAGGTAGCGTTCAGCGCAAGCAGCCTGGTCGAGGCCGGTCCAAATGTACCGGCGGCGAAGGCCAGTTCATGGAGGACCTGCCGCTCGCAGCGCGCATCGGGGACGTAAAACGCTGGCCCGGCGTCCCCCTCCCGGTCCGCCAGATCCGTCTTGGTGAGCCATTCGACGGCGCGGCGCAGGTGCAGCGTGACCGTACCCGCACCGTCCGCGCGGTAAGCGTGTAAGCCGCGAGCAAAGACGGCTGCCGTCGCGTCGCCGTCGCTGACCGCGACGAAATCGTGGAACGGGAACGTGGTGACGGCGTGCAACTCGCGCTGGCCCAGCAGGACGCTGGCCAATTCCGGTGGCAATTGCTGCGGCAGCAGGTCCTGGTCGGCAGCCGCGCGCGGCGTCACGTCGAACGGCATGCCTGCCCAGATGGCGCCGGGCTGCGCTGTGGCAAACACCATCTCGACCTGCAGGTCCGTGCCGCGCGAATCGAGCGCGATCTGCCAGCGGATGAGCGGCGAGCGGTCCATCTGAACGCGCACGGTCGCCGTCACGCCAGCATCCGGGCGGTGCCAGGCGGCCTCATAGCGCACCACAGCGTGGGCGGCGTTTTCCTCCTCGACGATAAGCGGGCCGGCCGGGCGCAGCTCGCCCAGCAGCGCGCCCTGCTGCTCGGAATAGGTGTCGCCGTGCTCGGCAAAGACGCGCATCTGGCCCAGCCGGGCAGCGCCAAGCTGCACCAGCCCGTCAGCGCCGATCGTGGCCTCATAATGATCGTTTTTCCAGCTAAAGCTGGCGACCGCCCGTTCCGGGCGCGTGAGCGCTGTCTCGACCTCTATGGGCGTGACGCCAACGCCGGCTGGGTTAACCCTGACGAGGCGATCGTCCAGCACCTGCCAGCTCTCTGACGCCAGCGGTTGCGTGTTAACCGCGTAGAGACCCGGCGCGAAATCAGCGAAGATTGGTTGCAAGGAGCTTACGACATCGGCCGACATCGCCTCAAAGGCACGGCGGTAACCGTCCTCCATCTTCTCATGCACCTGGTCGATGCTCACCCCGCACAGGCAATCGTGCACCGCGTTTTGCAGCAGGAGCCGGCTCCACGCCTCGTAACGCGTTTCCTCATAGACACGGCCGCGCAGCCAGGCCAGCGCCGCCAGTGGCTCGCACAGGCCAAAGAGTAGCCGCTCGCAGTCGCTCGCCAGGATTTTCAGATAGGTGCGCGCCGAAAGCGTCCCGGGGAAAGTCGCCCCGTACTTGCCCGAATTGAGCTCGCTGTGCGACACTGGCAGGGACAACGGCTGGCCCCGCACCAGCGCGGCGAACGATGGCGGCGTCGCTTCGCGCACGACCACATCTGGTCCAAGGCCGTCTAGCGTCTGGTAGAAGGTCACCGGGTCCTCCGGGTTATCTTCCAGATCGTAGCCGTCAAAGAGCGGTATGTCGGGCGTAGGATAGTAAGGGCGGAGCTTGGCTATCTCGCTGTGCAGGCGCGACGCCGCCAGCTCTGGCACATGCGTCACCCCATACAGGTTGCGGTAGCCGCCGAAGAGATTGATGGTCAGCAGCCGGCTCCCATCCGGCCCCTCCCACCAGAAGTAGGGATCCAGGACGGGAACACCGCGCCAGACGTAGAGCGAGCTGATGCCGGCGAGACGGTGTAGCTGTGGTGATTGCCGGATATGGCCGAAGGTGTCGACGAGCCAGCCGCTCTCCGCCGTTCCGCCATAGCGGGCCACGTCCTCGTGCCCAAGCAAGAGGTTGCGCCAGAGCAGCTCGCCGCTGCTCTGCTGCCAGTCGGGCTGGCAGTAGTAGGGGCCGATGAGGAGGTGCCCGCCACGGATGAGCGCCCGTACCCGCGCCGCGTAGGCCGGCGCAACCTGCAGCAGATCCTCGATGACCAGGGTCTGGCCGTCGAAGAAGAAGCAGAACTCAGGATTCGCGGCGACCAGCGCCTCCAGCGTGTCGATCAGGCCGGGGAGCCATTGGCGGGTATAGACAGATGTCAGAAACCACTCGCGATCCCAGTGCGTGTGGTTAATGATGTGAGCGGTAGTAGCCGTCATTCACACGTACAGGACGCGCTGGCTCTCGCGGTCGATCCACCGGATCTTATCGGCTGGGAATCGCAGCCAGATGTCGCCATCGGGCATCACCGGGAAGGTTGGGTGGGTCGCTACCTTGACGATGTCGTCGCCGATGTTTACCGTGAGCAGATTCTGCGAACCCAGCGGCTCGACGACGATCACGCGCACCTTGACCGCATCGTCGGCAGGGGTCGTCAGCGCTTCCATATTCTCGGCACGGATCCCGAGCACGATCTTGTCGTCGACATACTCCCTGAGGGCCGATTGCATCTTCGGCTCCGGTCGCAGCATGAAATCGCCGACGGTCACCGCGACTTCACCATTCTCACGGTTGACCTCGCCGGTGAGGAAGTTCATCGGCGGGTTGCCGATGAAGCTGCCGACAAATTGGTTTGCCGGCCGGTCGTAGACCGCCGATGGCTCGTCCACCTGATGGATGGCCCCCTCCTTCATCACCGCGATGCGGTCGCCCATGCTGAGCGCCTCAATCTGGTCGTGGGTCACGTAAATCGTGGTCGCCTTGAGCTCGCGCAGCAGGCGCTTCAGCTCGGCGCGCATCTCCAGGCGGAGAAGGGCATCGAGGTTGCTGAGCGGCTCGTCCATGAGCAGAACGCGGGATTCCATGGCAATAGCACGCGCCACGGCGACACGCTGGCGCTGCCCGCCGCTCATCTTATCCGGGTAGCGGTCGAGTAGCTGTTCGATGTGCAGCAGTTCGGCCGCCTGGTGTACACGCTCCTTGGTTTCCTTCTCGCCGACCTTATTCATCTTGAGGCCGAAGGCAATGTTATCGAAGACCGTCATATGTGGGAAGATGGCGTAGCTCTGGAAGACCATAGAGATGTTGCGCTCGCGCGGCGGCAGGTAGGTGATGTCCTGGTCGCCGATGCAGATACGGCCTTCGTCGGCCATGCCCAGGCCGGCAACGGCGCGCAATAGCGTCGTCTTACCACAGCCGCTCGGCCCGAGCAGGACCATGAACTCCCGGTCTTTCACCGTCAGACTCACGTCGTCGACAGCTACGAAATTGCCAAAGCGTTTGGTTACATTTTCGATTTTGATTTCGGACATGTTCTCTATCCTTCTGGCGCAGGCTCGTAGCGGCCCTGCGATCTACTTGCTAACCTGTCCCCACATGTTGAAGAGGTAGCGGCGGATGATGAAGATAAAGATGAGCGACGGCACCATCATGAAGAAGCCGCCGGCGAACTGGTAGGGCTCGGAGGAGTAGCTGAGAGTGGCGAGGACTTGGGCCGGCAGGGTGCGGTTCTGGATGGTGAGCACGCTGGCAGCAAACACCTCATTCCACGACATCACGAAGGTGAAGATGGCGGCAGCGGCGATACCAGGCAGCACGAGCGGCAGCACGACGTGGCGGAAGGCCTGCACCGGCGTACAGCCGAACACCTGCGCCGCTTCTTCCAGCTCATAGGGGATGCTGGCAAAGACACTGCCGATGACGAGCACCGCGGTGGGCAAAGTCAGTGCCGTATGCATCAGCGCTAAGCTGTAAATGGTGTCAAACATACCTATACTGATGAAGACGACCGCCAGCGGGATGGCGAGGATGACGATGGGAAAAGCGCGCACGGCGAGAATGGAGAGGCGGAAGAAGTCGCGCCCCGGGAAGATATAGCGGGAGAGGGCATACCCGGCGGGCGCGGCGATGATCGTCGAAAGGGCCAGCGTGAGTAGGGCGACGATGATGCTGTTGCGAATGCCCGGCAGAATGCCGTAGGAGTTGAGGAAGAAGCGCATCGTATCCAGCGAAAAGGGGATAAACGGCAGGACGCCTTTGGGATAGGCGCGCACGGTTGCCTGCGTCGTGAGGGCCATGGAGGCGATGAAGAAGATGGGCACCAGGATCCACAGGGCGATCAGGATGCCGACAAGGTAGGTGGTGAGACGGCTGCGGCGCTGACGGCGCTGCATCTGGCGGTGGAGCGCCTTGACTTCAGGGGCTGCCTCGACCGGAGTTGTACGTTCGGTCAGGGTACTCATAGACCTGCCTCCTCTTGCGTACGGACGAGTCTCAAGTAGATCATCGCGCTGACCATTGACATGACCAGGATCAGGCCGGCATAGGCTGCCGCCAGATTGGGATTGCGCAGCTCGACGTACTGGCGATACGTCTCATTCGCCAACACGGTGACGATATCCCCGCCGCTGAGAGCGACGACGACCGCGAATACCTGCAGCGCCAGAATCGTGCGCAGGATGAGCGCTACCTGCAGGCTGGGCTTGAGCAAGGGCAAGATGACGTGGCGCACACGTTGCCACAGGGTCGCGCCAAATAGCTCGGCAGCCTCAAGGACCTCCTGGGAAATGGCCTGCAGGCCGGAGACAACGATGATCATGACGATCGACGTCGCCCGCCACACCTCGGCAAGGACGATCGCGAAGATGATCCAGCCGCGGGTGCTGGCCGTCAGGTACGGGCGAGGGCCGGCGATCAGGCCGATGCCGTCGAGGATGCTGTTGAGGAAGCCGTTCTGGGTGAAAATGGCAAACCAGACGATACCGACGGCGAGATCGGAGACGCCGAGCGGGATCGCAAAAATGTAGAGCAACCAGTTATTGCCGCGCAGCCGCGCCTGGATGACCAGCGCCATGATGATCGCCAACACAAACTGGATCGGGATGATGATCACCATCAACAAGACGGTCGTCCGCAGCGCTGGCCAAAAGAAGCGGTTCTGCACCATGCGGCGGATATGGTCCATCGTAAACTCGCCCGCATTGCCGCGGTCGACGCGACCCTGGTCGCCCCCTTCAAACGCCTGGATAAAGCGCGAAGGCGCCCAGCCAGTCACGGTTTCGTCATCCACCGTGCCCTGCACCTGGTACCAGACTTCAAGGATCGCCAGATCAACGATGCTTACCTCGGTGTTGGCCTCCATCTGCCCGGCGAGTGGGCTGTCATCGTCTGCTTCTGTGTAGAGCCTGGTGAGGGGATCGGCACCAGAGCCCAGGACGCGCCGTACGGTACCCATCAGCGGCGTCCCGTCGGCAGCCTCCTCCCGCACACGGATGCGGCTGTCTGACGTCCATCCCTCGATGGTCTCGCCCTCAACGCTGTCACCGCGGACGTAAAACCAGCGTTCGGTGAGGAAGGCTGTCGTGTCGCTTTCGTCGGGCGGGATCAGATTGCCCTCGCGATCGAGGATGGTTACCGTCGTCCCGCGCGGCAGCCGCCCCGCGCTGCCGCTCTCGCGGTCTGCTTCGTCTTTTAGAGCCAGGATTGTATTCTCGCTCCACACCGACAGCTTGAGGGCCTGGACCATCGGGTAGAGGAAGAAAAGCGCCAGGAAAAGGACTGTGGGTAGGAGCAGTAGATAGGGCGTCCAACGGCGCCTGTTGTTCATCGCCACCTCCCGCTAAAGAAAAAGGTGACAGGCCAGGTGCCTGTCACCTTTTTGTCCGGTCGAACTACTCATTCACCTGGCACGGGCCAGTGCTGGCCGGATCGGGCGCCCAGCAAGGCGCGCCCGTCTCGTCCATCAAGGCCTGCAGGTTGGCGCCTTCCGCTTCGAGAACGGTCTCAATGTCCTCGCCGTTGAGGACAACGCGGTCAAAGGCGTCACGGAAGATCTGGTTGAAGTCACCGCCACGGTCGCCAAGGCCAACTGGCAGCAGCGCGGGCAGTGCATTGTCTGCATTGGCCTGCGCCTCGACGGCGCCGAGCTCAATGGCCACACCAGGCGGCAGATCAGAGGTGTCAACCCCGGCGACAACCGGGAAGAAGCCGAGCTCGCGCAGGATGTCTCCCTGAATCTCGGGGCGGGTCAGATACTCGATGAGGCTGATGCCGCCCTCGGGATTGGGCGCGTCGGCGGGGATGCCGAGGCCGACGACAACCGGCATAAACGCCAGCCCCTCCGGGCCCGAAGGCGCCGGGAAGGCCACAAAGTTGTCCGGCTGCTCGTTAAAAGCATCCAACAGACGAGCTGTGTGGTCAAAGGCCACCCACACCTCGCCGGACAGCAGCGGTTCCTGCATGAACTCATAGCTGATCGACTGCGGGTGAATTGTCGGCCACAGGGTGTCACGCGCCCAGGCTAGCATCTCTGCCGCAGCGTCGCTACGGAATTCGGTCACCATGCCGCCGGTATAGGCGGGCCAGAGGTAACCCTCGAGGAAACGGTGGAAGAGACCGGCATGCGGTAGGCCGCAGCGCGGCTCGCCCGTCTCATCAAGGATATTCTGGCACCAGGTCGCGAGATCGTCCCAGCTCATGGCGTTGATGTCGACGCCGTCAGGTAGGTATTCAAGGGCATCAACATGGGCCGCCATGATGTACGTAGCCTGCATCCAGGGGATGTAGTAGAGGAAGTCGCTGGTACCGAGCAGACCGGTGTCGATGAACGCCTCGGCAAACTCGCGGTCGGCCGTCAGGTCATCGTAGACATCAATCATGTTCATCAGGGCGTCTTCACGCTGTAGGGGCGGGAAGGTGCCATGCAGGGAGCCAACCACGTCGATGGCGCCGCTGCCAGCCAGCAACTGGTCAAGTAGGGGGCCCTCCTCGGTGCCGATGACGTCAAAGCCACCGGGCGCAAGGATGGCGCGGAACTTTTCCTGCTCTTCAACGGGGACGAACTGCGTGGAGAAGAAGACGACGTCGCCGGCTGCGGCAGGTTCTTCAGCCGGCTCTTCGACCGGCTCCTCCACGGGCTCTTCGACTGGCTCCTCCACGGGCTCTTCGACTGGTTCCTCAACCGGCTCTTCGACCGGCTCCTCCACTGGTTCTTCAACCGGTTCCTCTACGGGCTCCACCGCCGGTGCTTGGGTCGGCTCTACCTCATTGCCGCCACAGGCTGCCAGCAGCAACAGGGCGAGCAAGACGGCCAGCAATCTCAAATTTCGGCTCATTTTTTCTTCTCCTTCTACTGGCTCCCCGTGGGTAACGGTACGCTCTCTGGGTTGGCGCCAGTTGCACATTTTCGCAACCTGGCGGCACCGCAAACCGTGAAATCACAATCGGAAATTAGCAAGACAGTGTTGATGGCATCACCTCCTTCGGGCAGCGCGCGGCGGCGGTCCACTGGACTGCCGGATAACCGCTGCCGGCTGTAAGATCACTTGTTTTTCGGCAACGGGATCTCCACGGATCAGGCTGGTCAACATCTGCGCGACCAGCGTACCGAGCTTGTCAGCAGGTTGATCGACGGTGGTCAGGGGCGGCTGGGCATGTTCCGCTAGGGGAATGTTGTCATAGCCGGTTACGCTGACGTCGTGACCCGCTTGCAGGCCACGCGCCTGGATGGCGCTGAGCGCGCCCAGCGCCAGCAGGTCGTTGCAGGCAATGATCGCCGTTGGTGGCTCCGGCATGGCCAGCAACTGCTGCGCTGCCTCGTAACCTGACCGCTGGCGATAGTTTGTCTCGACCACCAGGTCGGGAGCGAAGGACAGTCCGTGCGCCTCAAGCCCAAGACAGTAGCCGCGGAACCGGTGGTAGCCTTTCACGAAGCGGGTGGGCTCCGCAATACAGGCGATGCGCGTATGGCCGAGGCCGGCGAGATGGTCGACCATGAGGTGGATGCCGTGGACGTCGTCCTCGTCCACGCAATGAACGCCTGGGGTCCCATTCACGCGACCAAAGCTGACAAACGGAACGCCGGCTTCCTGGAGCAGAGCGATGCGCCGGTCATCGCGGCGAGTACGCACCAGGACGAAGCCGTCTGCGCGCCGGCTGCGGATCAGCCGCAGGTAGGTCGCAGTCTCGTCGTTCGGGCTGCCGGTAGCGACTGTGAGCGCAAAGCCAGCCTCACCGGTGGCCTGGACCAGGCCGGAGAGAAATTCGCTGAAGAACGGATCGGAAAAGCGGAGATCGGCGGTCGTTGGCAGAACGAGAGCGAGGGTGTCAGTGCGCTGCCGCTGTAAATTGCGCGCGGCGGTATTGGGGACGTACCCCAACGCCGCAGCCACTTGTTGTACACGCTGTCGAGTGGTTGGGGCCACGTCCGGATACCCAGCCAGCGCGCGCGAAGCGGTCGTGACGGAGACTCCCACTTCCCGCGCGATGTCCTTGAGCGTGACGGGCATGGTTCCCTCGGCAAGGTAAAGGACCAGCGGATACAGACGAGCTAGGCGGGCGCCTACTCGTATCCAAAACGTTTTGGATACTTTTCATCATAATCAAAGACGGACCGGATGTCAACGGGGAAAACACAGGGCGTTTTCAAACTCATAAGAAAAAGAACCTCAGTTTGGTATGATTGCGGT
>JAVVFG010000125.1:0-10126 GCA_032260445.1 Anaerolineae bacterium
ATCTGCTCCTCGACCATCGCTTCCGCACCGTCCGCCGTTACCTCCCCATTGCCGGCTAGGGCAGCCGCCCACTGTGTGCGGACCGACGGATGCTCGTCGATAATCGCATAAAGCTTCGGCTGCGTAAAAGCCGGCTCGTCGCCCTCATTGTGCCCGTAGCGGCGGTAGCCAATCAGGTCTATGAGGAAGTCCTTCTGGAACCGGTTGCGGTAAGCAATTGCCGTCCGTGCCGCTTCCAGGCAGGCAACCGGATCGTCTGCGTTCACGTGGATGATCGGGATCTTAAACCCTTTCGCGAGATCGCTCGCGTACAGCGTACTGCGGCTGTGCTCTGGCAGCGTCGTGTAGCCCAACTGGTTATTGGCGATAATGTGGATCGTACCGCCCACCTGGTAGCCGGGCAGCCGCGACAGGTTAAGCGACTCAGCCACAATCCCCTGCCCGGGGAATGAAGCATCGCCGTGGATGAGAATGGAAAGAACCCCGTCTGCAGAGAAGTCCGCTGTTCCCGCTTGCGTGCTGTCTGTCCCGGCAGCACGTGCCATCCCCAGCACCACCGGATTCACGTGTTCCAGGTGGCTCGGATTGGGCGCTAAGCTGATCAGCGTCTGGCTCCCCGCGCTATTGCCCATTCGCCTCTCCTTCCCCGTATGGTATTTCACATCGCCCGTCCAGCCGAGCTCCTCCAGCGTGTGATAATTGCTGGCCGGGTCTTTAAACTCTGCCAAAATTTGCTCGTACGGCTTGTTGAGAATGTGCGCCAGTACATTCAGGCGGCCGCGGTGCGCCATGCCCAGCAGCACCGATCGCACCTCGTCTCCAGCCGCGGCGGCGATGATCTCGTCGAGCATCGGCACCATCATATCCAGCCCTTCAATCGAGAAGCGCGTCTTACCCGGGAAAAACCGATGGAGAAACTGCTCGAAAACTTCCACCTCCGTTAGCCGCTGCAGCAATTCGCGCCCGGCCACCGGCGCCTGCGGCGGGCGAAACCAGCCCTGCTCCGCGGCGTCGCGCAGCCATTCACGCTCCTCTGGAATCCGGATATGCTCGTAATCGTACCCGGTTGAGTCCGAATAGACGGCGTACAGCCGCTCCACCGCCTGCCAAGCATTGCCGGCCCCTTCGGCTGCCGCACCCGTGACAATCGAGGCCGGCAGCCGCTGCAGCTCCTCGCGCGTCAGGTCATAGAACGCCAGCGACAGAGCCGGATCCCCTGGCGGCTCACCGCCAAGCGGATCAAGCTGCGCTGCCAGATGACCGAACTCTCGGATCGCCTGCACCAGATCGACGGCACAGCGCACCTTCTCCAGCCCAGGGGCTGCGCCGGGGGCAGCCGGCATCGCCGCCGTTGTGGCGCCGTTTCCATCGCCGGGCGGCTGCCATGTCTCGAAGAAACGCCGTGTCGCCTCGTCCACTGAAGACGGATCACGGCGATAACGCTCGTAGAGCTCAAGAACGTACCCGGCGTTAGGGCCGTGGAAGGTTTCCCAAAAGTCCATGATGCTTCCTTTGTGCGTGGACTGTGTGTACGTTGGTAACGGATGCTGCTGCCATTATAGCCGCTCCTCCCATGCGTGCAGCCGGCAGCCCGCCTCCTTTCTTATGCTAATCGCAATGCTCGCCCCCCTGAAACGAGCAACCGGTACGCTGCCCGGCCCTCCGGATCTGCATGCGACGCACGCAGCGGCTATTGAATCTTCCCCTGACTTCTGCTAACGTTAGCGGAGACGGCCGGTCCCTTTGCGAGCCGGGTCCGGTTTTTTGGCTCCTGCAATCGGAGCGCAACTGCTGAAGGAGAGTGTCACATGCGTTCAAAAACCGTTCGACTGCTAATCATAGCGCTGTTGTTACTCACCGCAGCCGTGGCTAGCCGCCCGGCGATTGCCCAGAGCGGCAATCTACTCCAGAATCCCAGCTTTGAGGGCGGGTACAGCGCCTACCGCCCACAGACGGCCCAGGAGCACACCGACTGCCCTTCAGGCATCTGCAACACCGCGCAGGTACCCGCCGGCTGGCGGCCGTGGTGGGCCAAGGAGTGGGCCACAGACGTCAACCCCGAATATAAGCCGGCGACCCAGCCCTTCGCCAACCGCATCCACTCCGGCGACCGCGCTGCCCAATACTTCAGCTTCCACAGCACCCACAAGGCAGGCTTCCTACAGCAAGTGAGCGTGCCGGCCAACGCAACCGTGCAGTTCACTATCTGGGGCCAGGCCTGGGTTTCCAATGAAGACTCCGGCGGCTCAGACGCGAGTAACCCCATCAACATGCGCATCGGCATCGACCCGACCGGCGGCACCAACCCCTACAGCGGCAACGTCGTCTGGTCCGGCACGCTGCACCCCTATGACGCCTACCAGCAATTCTCGGTCCAGGCCCAGGCGCAAGGGAGCACCGTCACCGTGTTCACCTATTCCGCCCCCTCCTTCCCCTTCAAGCACAACGATGTCTACTGGGATGATGCCGCGCTCGTCGTCGTCGGCGCCGGCACGCCCAGCCCCGCCCCGGCACCCGCGCCAGCCCCGGCGCCTTCGACCGGCGCGGACGGCACCTATACCGTCGTCGCCGGCGACACCATGTACGGCATCGCCCGGCGCTTCGGTGTTGACTTTGAAGTCCTCGTCGGCGTCAACAACATCAGCAACCCGAGCCTGATCCGCGTCGGCCAGGTGCTCACCATCCCTGGTGGCGGCCAGCCGGCGCCCCCGCCGTCGGCCGAAACCCCACCCGGAAGCGGTCCCGTTGCCGTCACGCAGGTCAACCTGCGCCTTCGCTCCGGGCCGGGCATCGAACACCAGACCCTGACGGTCGCCCCGGCCGGTACCTCCGTCGCCGCTATCGGGCGCAACCAGGCGACCAACTGGATCCAGGTCCAGTACGCCGGGCAGACGGGCTGGATGGCCGGCTGGTTCCTCAACTTCAGTAGCGGCAGCGCCGCCGCACTGCCCGTGACGTCGCCGTAGACGGCCCTATACACGCCACCTGTGAGCACGCGGGCGCGGCCTCCGTAGCAGGGGGCCGCGCCCGCCCTTTTCCCCCCGCCAGTTTGCATGATTGCCTCACTTCGTGCAGACTCCCCGCCAGTCCTTACCCAGGAGGCGCGTAAGATTCCATGGAACGAATCCGTCTGCGTATCGTCAGCGCCCTCTTCGTGGCCCAAATCCTCTTTACGGCCGCCAACATCGCCGCCTTCACCCTCAGCCCGATCATCGCTGCTGACTTGGGCGGCGGCGACGGCTACGCCGGCCTTCCCAGCACGCTGTCGCTCCTCGGCCGTGCCGCCCTGGCCTATCCCGCCGGTTGGCTCATGGACCGCGCTGGGCGCCGCCTCGGTCTTTCGCTCGGCTTCTTCGTCGGTGTTGCCGGCGCCATCCTGTCCGCGCTTGCCGTGCGCCAGGGGTCCCTTCCGCTCTTTCTGGCAGCCGCCTTCGCCCTCGGCGGCATGCGCGCTGCAGGAGAGCAGTCGCGTTACGTCGGAGCTGAGATCTTTCCCAGAGAGCGGCGGGCCCGTGTCATTGGCCTAATCGTCTTCGCTGGCACCATCGGCGCGGTCGGTGGCCCGTTGCTTGTCGCCCCCGGCACGAAGCTCGCTCTGGGCCTGGCCTACCCGGACGTGGCCGGCCCCTTTATCGTCGCCGCCATCCTCGCCGCGCTGGCCCTGTCGCTGCTCTTCGTTTTCTTGCGGCCCGATCCCCTACAATTGCACATTGCCCTCGAAAGCCACGACGCCAGACCAGCCGGCCCGGCGCCGCGCATCCGCGATCTCCTGCGCGAGCCCGCCGTGAGCCTTGGCCTGTTGGCCCTCGCCATCGGCCAGCTCGTCATGGTTCTCTTGATGGTCCTCACCCCCCTGCACATGAACCACCATGCCCACAGCAACGAGACCATATCCCTGGTGATCATGGCCCATACGCTGGGCATGTTTGGCCTTTCCTGGTTGACGGGTGGGCTGGTCGAGCGCTTTGGCCGCCACGCAGTCATCGCCCTGGGCGCCGTCCTCCTCGCTGTCTCTGCCCTCTTGACGCCGCTCGTCTCCGGCGTGCCGCTCCTTGCGCTGGCGCTATTCCTGTTGGGCCTGGGCTGGAATTTCTGTTTCGTCGCGGGCTCCGCGCTCGTCGCCGGCGCCGCGGCTGGTTCAGCACAGGCGCGCCTGCAGGGAACAACCGAGATGGTCGCCGCCGTTGCCTCTGGCGCCGGCAGTCTGCCCGCAGGGTTGCTCTATAGTTGGTCTGCCATGCTTGTGCCCGGCATCGTCGGCGTCTTGCTCTCCGTCCTGTTGTTGGCAGCGCTCGGCTGGTACCGGCGCCTACCGGTTGCCGCTGCGCCCACCTAGAGCAGCGCGCGAATCGCTTCTACATCGGCGCTGATTTGCTGCTTCAACGCCTCCAGGTCAGAGAACTTGCGCTCCTCGCGAATGCGGTGCACGAATGCCAGCGATAGCCTCTCGCCATAGATCTCGCGGTCAAAGTCGAGGAGATGTGCCTCGACCGACATGTTTGCTCCGTTCACCGTCGGACGCACGCCGACGTTCGTCGCCGCGCCATAGCGCACGCCGTCGAGATAGGCATAGGCTGCATAGACCCCGTTTGCCGGCAGCAGTTGCTGTTCCCACACCGCCAGGTTGGCCGTCGGGAAGCCGAGGAGGTGCCCGCGGCGATCGCCCTTGATGACCGTCCCCTCGATCTCGAAGAGGCGTCCCAGGCAGCCGTTCACTTCTTCGATATCCCCTTCGGCCAGGGCCCGCCGGATGCGGCTGCTGCTCACTTCGTCCCCCTTCCAGGTGACGAGATCATTAATCAATTGCACGGTGAAGCCCCGTTCGCTTCCCAGGTCGCGCAGGTACTCGACTGTTCCTTCCCGCTGATAGCCCAGCGAAAAGCTGCCGCCCCATAACTGGCGCAAATCCATCGCTGCGCACAACCGGTCGATAAACGTCTTCGCCCGGGTCCGTCGTACGTCGTCGTTAAAGGGATGGACAATCGCCAGCTCAATACCTGGCGCCGCTAGAAGCTCCAGCCGGCGCTCCAGATCCGTCAGGTAGATACGGCCCTCTAGGCCACGGATCACCGCAAGCGGGTGAGGAAAGAACGTCAGCACAGCAGGCGTTGCACCCGCCTCGCGCGCCGCTGCTACCATGCGTTCTAGCAGATGTTGGTGCCCTCGATGGACCCCGTCGAACACGCCAATTGCCAGGTACGTCGGCCGGCGCCCCGTGATCTCTTCAAGCGAGTCGACTCGCTGGAACCTCTCAGTCATAGGGGCTATTCATCACATTGAAGATCTTGCGCGGCTGCCAATGACCATCTGTCGCAGCGACGATGCCAACAAAATGACCGGCGGGATCATAAACCCGTGCCAGCTCCGCGTCCATCTCAATATGCCCGCCTGACACCGGCTGGCCGTTGCGCAGTCGCTTTGCCTCCTCCGCGCTGGCGTCAAGGCGCGGCAAATGCGAAACAGCGCTATCCGCTGCCTGCAGGGACGCCACAAAGCTCTCTGCGTTCAGCATCTCGAGCGGAATGGCGCTGTCAAGGGTAAACGGCCCCACAGCCGTGCGGCGCAGACCGGCAAGGTAAGCGCCCGTCTCCAGCTCCTGGCCTAGATCGTGTGCCAGCGAGCGGATATAGGTCCCGGCCGAGCAGCGCACGAGCAACTGCAAATCCGGCGGTTGCCAGGCCACCAGAGTCAGCTCGTAAATCGTCACCCGCCGCGGTTCGCGCGCCACCTCGACGCCCTGCCGCGCCAGCTCGTACAAGGGCTGTCCCTGCCGTTTCACCGCCGAGTACATCGGCGGCACCTGCTCGATCGGCCCGCGCAACTGCTCCAGTGCTTCTTCTATCGCCGCCGCGCTCAGTTCCAGAACCTTTTCTGGTTGCGCCGGGCTCAGCTCCCCTTCGGCGTCGTACGTCTTGCTCGTTTGGCCCAGGCGCACAGCCGCTTCGTACGTCTTTGCCTGCCCGGTGACGTACTCCAGCAAACGCGTCGCCACACCCACGGCGACGATCAGCACTCCGCTGGCGAGGGGGTCCAGCGTGCCCCCATGGCCAACGCGGCGAGTTCCCGCCACGCGCCGGATCCGGTTGACAACATCATGCGATGTCAGACCCAGTGGCTTATCGACGTTGAGGATGCCGGCCTGTTCCCGCATGGCTCGACGGTCAGGACGCGACGTCGCGCAATAGCGCCCGCTGCTGCCGGATTGTCTCGCGCGCCATCGGCACCACGAGCGAAATCACTTTGTTGAGCGGGCCCTCCAGCGTGGCCCCGGACGCCAGCGGATGGCCGCCGCCCCCAAGATTCAGGGCCAGCTCCGAGACGTTGAAGGGGGGGCGGCAGCGAAAGCCAACGTAAACCTTGTCATCTTCCTCGATCAACACGGCGCTCATCGCCGCTTCGTCGATGTTCGCCATCATGTTCACGAGACCGCCGCTACTGCTGCCTGTATAGCCAACCGCTGCCCGTTCCTCCTCGCTGATCGCCGTCCATAGTACGCCTTCCTCTTCGAGTCGCATCCGGTTGAGGCCGGCCCGCCACAGACGTAACGTGGACAGCGGCTTGATCAGCAGCGCATTCTGAGTGATGAAGCCCAGATCCGCGCCGGCTTCCATCAGCATGCCCGCCGTCCGCAGCGTGCCCGCGTCAACACCCGGGATACGAAAGCCCAGCGTGTCCGTCACGACGCCGGTCAGCAGGCAGGTCGCTAGCTCCGGCGTCAGCCGCGCCCCCAGCGTCGGCAAGAGATGGTAAAGGAGCTCGGCGGTTGAGGTGCACGCGCTGTCGACAACATTCACGTCGCCAAAACGAGTATTCGTGACGTGATGGTCGATATTGATCACCGGCGGGGAGGCTTGCAACAGCGCATAGGCATTCCCCATCCGGCTCATATCGCCGCAATCGAGCGCTATGATCAGGTCGTACGCTTCCCCGGGATCGACGTGCTTCTGGATCTTCGTATACAGCGGCAGATAGTCAAAACGAGCAGGCGCACCGTCATCGCACACCAGCGTAAACTGCTTGCCCAGCTGCTGCAGGGCTACACCGGTCGCCGTCAGCGAGGCTATCGCGTCGCCGTCTGGTCCCACGTGCGTGACGACCAGCAGCTGCTCAGCATCCTCCAGCAACGGCCGGATTGCCGCACATGCTTCTTCATATGCCATAGAGCGCTTACTCTTCTTCCGCGGGGATGTCAAGCTCGTCAAGCAATTGGTTAATAAGCTCGGCATGGGCCAGCGACGGATCCCAATGGAAGTGGAGCACGGGCGCGTGTCGCAACCGCAGATGGTTGCCTATCTCGCGCCGCAGATAGCCCGAGGCACTCTGCAGCCCATCCATGACTTCCGGCTCGCGCTCATCTTCTGCGAGCGCATGCACATAGACATCGGCGTACTGCAATTCACGGTCAATCGAGACGCGCGTCACAGTGAGCCCGGCCAGTCGCGGGTCTTTCATCTCCAGCAAGAGGAGTTGGCTGAGCAGGGTACGGATCTGCTCAGCCGTTCGTTTCTGTCGTAGTGATTCCATCAGGCTGCTTCAACTCGCTGCATTTCGAAGAACTCAATGATGTCACCCGGCTCGTAATCGTTGAAGCCGCCAACGCTGACGCCAAACTCAAAGCCGGTGCGGACCTCGCGCACGTTCTCTTGTAAGTGCTTCAGGCTGCTGACCGGCCCGGTGTGCAGCAACTGCGTGTCACGAATGACCCGGGCCTGCGCATTGCGGCGCGCCACACCCGTTCGCATATAACAGCCGGCCACAGCGCCGACACCGCTGATCTGGAAAACGGCGCGCACCTCTGCCCGGCCAATAATCGTCTCCGAAAAGGTCGGGCCAAGCAGACCGCTCATGGCGAGCTCGACGTCCTCGAGCAGCTTGTAGATGATGTTGTAAAGCTTGATTTCAACATTCTCGTTGCTCGCCGTCACCCGCGCCGCACTGTCGATGTCCACGTTAAAGCCAAGAACCACGGCATCAGAAGCCGAGGCAAGCATAATGTCGCTCTCGGTTACGTTGCCTGTGCTCGCGTGCAGGATTTCCAGGTCCACCTCGTCGTTCTCGGCGCTGATCTTCTCCAGCGAAGTCACCACCGGCTCAAGCGAGCCCTGCACGTCGGCCTTGACGATGAGGTTCAGCGTCTTCGTCTCGCCTTCTTGCAGCCGGCTGAAGAACTCGTCGAGGCTGATCCCGCGGCGCTCAGTCGGCGCAATTTCCGCTTCCAGCTCGCGTTCGGCGACGATCTTCCGTGCTCCCTTCTCACTCTCGACAACCTCAAATTGGTCGCCGGCGTCGGGCATACCATTCAGCCCGGAGACACTCACCGGCATGGCTGGGCCGGCCTCCTTGACCGCATTGCCGCGGTAGTCAACCATAGAGCGTATCCGCCCGTAATGTTCGCCGATCAGCAGCGTGTCTCCCTGGCGCAGCGTGCCGTTCTGGACAAGCACTGTCGCCACAACGCCGCGACCGCGCTCCAGACGGGCTTCCAGGACCGTGCCCGTCGCTTCGGCATGGGGATTCGCACGCGGCTCGATGTCTTCCGCGACGAGCAAGATCGCTTCGAGGAGATCCTCGATCCCCCACTGCTCGCGTGCGGACACCTCGATGACCATCGTGTCGCCCTCCCATTCGTCGGGCACGAGGCCGACATCCGCCAGTTGCTGCTTGACCGCTGGCGGATTGGCGTTCGGCAGGTCAATCTTGTTGAGGGCGACGATGATCGGCACCTGCGCCGCGCGCGCGTGGTCCACAGCTTCGCGTGTCTGCGGCATCACGCCGTCGTCGGCCGCGACGACGAGAATGGCAATATCGGTCGCCTGCGCGCCGCGCGCACGCATCGCCGTGAACGCCTCGTGGCCCGGCGTGTCCAGGAAGGTAATCACACTGTCGTTGTGCGTAACCTGATAGGCGCCCATGTGCTGCGTAATGCCGCCCGCTTCACCGGACTGCACGTCTGTGTGGCGGATCACGTCCAGCAGCGACGTCTTGCCGTGGTCGACGTGACCCAGCATCGTGATCACCGGCGGGCGCGGCTCGAGATCGGAGGCCGCTTCCTCGGCCAGGATCTGCCGCCACACCGGCTGCTCACCTAGTTCCTCTTCTTCTTCCACGACGACAACAGGGCGCGTCGCCTCAAAATCGAACTCCTCGGCAACAATCGCCGCCGTGTCGAAGTCGATCTGCTGGTTGATGTTCGCCATGATCCCGTTAGCCATCAGCTCCTTGATCACGTCAATTGGGCTGACCTGCATCAGGCTGGCTAACTCACGCACCGTGAGAAAATCAGGGATCTCAATTACGTTCTTGGTGTTCGTGTTACTCATGCTCTATTACCTATACCTATCCTTCAGTCGTCCTGGCACACCGGCCCCCGCGACGCCGGCCTTCCGCTACAAAACGCGACACGGAGTGCACCCCTCTCTCCGTGTCGCTGCCTGTTTGCGGTGTTAATGTAATTGGCGCGGTACTGCCCGCGTCTAACTTAGCTATTCATTGTCTCGCGGACCGTGCTCAGCCAGCGCAGCCCGGGCCTCCGGCGGCAACGTGGTGCGTAGTGCACGCTCTAGGATACCACTCTGCAGAGCCCGGTCCCAGCACGCAGGCCGGTCACACAAATAAGCGCCCCGGCCAGGCAGCCGGCCGCTGGCATCGACGGTGACACCATCCGCCGTCCGCACCAGCCGGCTCAAACGCCGCTTGTCCGTCTTTTCTCGACAGACGATACAGCTGCGCTGCGGTACGTGCTTCTCTCGTCTCTGTTTGCCGGCCATGTTACGGTCTGGCTATGAGACTATCCGCAATCGCCGCTAGTCCAGATCCTCGTCGATGACTTCGTCAATATTCAGATCGGTCAAGTCTTCCCATTCGGGCCGGCGGCGGCTCTTCTTGCGCTTGCGCTTGGCAACGACCCGGCCGGCCTCTTCGTCGAAGACGAGCTGGCGCCCACGGCGCTGCCGCGCGCCTTCCTCATCTTCGTCGTCGTCGTCCGCGCCGGCATCCGAGCGAGAGACCACGACAACCTTACCTTTCTTCTCTTCCCGCTTCCGCTCGTCCCTCGTGACAATGTCAATCAAGGGTGCAGAGAGATCGTCGATCGCCGGGACCTCGTCTTCATCCTCTACTTCGTCCG
>JAVVFG010000126.1:0-10109 GCA_032260445.1 Anaerolineae bacterium
CACGCCGGCAAGGGTGTAGGTAACGGTATCGAGATCGGGGCAGACCGTGAGCCCCATGTGCTGGAAATCATCGCCAGTGTTGACGACGACGGTGAGATTCTCGGCGGGCAAACAGTGGGAAAAGCCGTCAGCCATTCGCGCCCCGCCGACACCGCCAGCGAGGACAACGACCTTCCGGTGCGAGCCTGACGCAGGCGTCATGGAAACAGGTTGTTGGGACATGGTTATGAAGACTCTATCATAGTCGGTATGTCGTGCCGAAGGTAACTGCCCTACGTCTACCTGACGTTTATACTATAAATGATAGCGGTAAGAGCTAAGTAAGATCTGTAATCCTTATTCCCCGGGCAGGAGATAGGTCGCTGCCGCCGTCGCCATGGTGGCGACACCGATGGCCAGTGCCCGTTCGTCGAAAGTAAAGCGGGGGTGGTGGTGCGGAAAACTTAGCTCCTCTGTTTCGCCGGCGGAACCGACAAAGAAATAGCAGCCGGGAATTTCCTCCAAAAAGTGTCCCATATCTTCAGAGGCCATATCGCGCCCGGCGACGACGTGCTCGGCGCCGACGATGCGTGCCGCGGCGCGGCGGACAACGTCAGCCGCAGCACCATCGTTAACGACGGCGGGCACGATGGCCACCGTCTCCATCGACGCCTGGCAGCCAAAAGCCGTGGCCATGTTCTTGGCCATCTCCAGGATGCGGCGGTAGATAAGGCGGTGCGTCTCGCTATCGTAGCTACGCACCGTTCCCTTGAGCAGCGCCGTCTCGGGGATGACATTGAAGGTGGTGCCGGCGCTGAACTCGCCGATGGTGACGACGACGCTGTTGAGCGGATCGATGTTGCGGCTGACGATGCTCTGTAGCGCGGCGACGATATGGGCGGCGGCGAGCACTGGGTCATTTGCCTTGTGTGGCGTCGCACCGTGCCCGCCCTTGCCGCGGACGGTAAGCGAGAAGATGCTGGATGAGGCCATCGCCGGCCCTGACGTAACGCGCACCTGCCCGCAAGGAAGGTGGTTCCAGAGGTGCAGCGCTAGGGCCACGTCGGGGCGAGGATTGTCGAGGACGCCATCGGCGATCATCGCAATGGCGCCGCCCAACCCTTCTTCGGCCGGCTGGAAGGCAAACTTGACGCGACCTGCAAGCTGCTCCTGGTAGCGGGCGAGCAGGGTGGCGACGCCAAGACCAATCGCCATGTGGCCGTCGTGGCCGCAGGCATGCATGCGCCCCGGATGGCGCGAAGCAAAGGGTAAATCTGTCGCTTCAGTTACGGGCAGCGCGTCCATGTCGAAGCGCAACAATAGCGTCGGCCCGGGCATGGGTCCGTCGAGCGTGGCGACCACGCCGGTCTGGCCGACGCCAGTTCGTACTTCCAGTCCCAATTCCTGCAGGTGAGCTGCGATGATACCGGCCGTGCGTGTCTCTTCGAAGCCCAGCTCGGGATACTGGTGAAAGTCACGGCGCCAGGCCACGAGCCGGGCGGAGAGCGCTTCTGCTGCGCGGGCGAATTCGGGCCGGCTCATTGTGGCTGTGCCCCGGCGGTCGGCGCGCCATTGAGCGCGGCGCGCTGCTGGGCAACAAGCTGCTCGACGCCACCCGCGGCGAGGTCGAGCAGATGGCCGAGCGCTGCGCGGCTAAATGGGTTGCGCTCACCGGTACCCTGCACCTCGACAAGATCGCCATCCGCCGTCATCACGACGTTGAGGTCGACGTCTGCCTGAGAGTCGGCCTCGTAATCGAGGTCGAGGGTGGGCGCGCCGGCGACCAGGCCGACACTGATGGCGGCGATCTGGTGGCGCATCACTTCGGCGGGAACGGCACCAGCCGCGATCAGCGGCTGCAGGGCGAGGGCGACGGCAACCCAGCTGCCGGTAATCGCCGCGGTACGCGTGCCGCCGTCGGCCTGCAGCACGGTGCAGTCGACGATCAGCTGGCGCTCGCCCAACTTGTGGAGATCGAGGGCCATGCGCAGGCTGCGGCCAATGAGGCGCGAGATCTCCTGCACGCGCCCGCCGGGGCAGAGGCCTTCGGTGCGGCGGCGGTGGGTGCTGCGCGGCAGCATCTGGTATTCGGCGGTGAGCCAGCCGTGCGGCTGCTCGCGCTCCTTGAGCCAGCGCGGCAAATCTGCCTCGATGGTCACGTTACAGAGGACGTGCGTCTGGCCGAATTTACATAACACAGAGCCTTCGGCCCAGCGGGTGTAGTGGAGCGCAAAGCTGACCGGCCGCAGCGCGTCGCGCGGCCGTTGGTTCGTGGAATCCATGGCGTTCTCCTGATGTCCGTAGTGGCGGTTGGCTGTTCATGGTGATCGTCCCGGCCCTCCTTCTTCGGGTGTGAATACCGACTGTCGTACGCTCACCGTTCAGGACGGGGCAGGTGTAGCGATGACGTAGGCGGTAGAGCTTTCCCAGGCAACGGACACGCCCTGCAATTGCCGCCGGAAGCGCGTGGCGACCTCCTGGAGCTCCGGGCCTGTGATGCCACCAGCCTCAAGGCGGGCAGCATAACTGGGGCGCGCGCCATCGACGGTCTCCGTCTCGAACCAGCGGGCGAGGTGCTCCGCAGTCAGCGTGCGCTGCTCTTCGTGCCGCTCGACGCGGACCTGCTCGGGCTCGAGGCCACCAGCGCGTAACGCAGCTTCCACTTCGGCCACGTCCCAGTTGACCAGCGGGTCCTCCGCGTCGTGGAAAATTGCCTCTTCGGCGGCACGCAGGCGCTGGAGCAGGCCAGGATCGGTTCCCTCCCAGTCGACGAGTGCGGAGAGGCGCTGCCCGCGCCGGGGCACGATCTGGGCAAAACAGAATCGGCCCTCGGGCAGCAAAAGGGCAGCAACCCGTGCGGTGAGGTCGGGCCAGGGATGGGCCGTGCGGCTAAAGGGATTGCGAGCGAGGACACGGTCGAATCGCACTTCCTGTTCGCCGCGCAGCGAGAGAAGGTAGTCGATCTCGTCCAGGGCCCCGATGAGGATAGCGGGGCGCTCAAGCGCTGGGAGGCTGCTGGCCTGCTGGCGCAACATATCGCCGAGTTGGCTGTCGCTTGCCAGCGCCCAGACACCACCTTCGGGCGCGCGGCGCACCGCCTCCCAGGTCAGCAAGCCACTGCCGGCATTGAGTACGAGCAGCAGGTGGTGCCGCTGCACCTCGGCGAGGTCGAAAAGGCGCTCGCGCACGTGGGCCAGATTGCGTCCAGCATTGCTGACGGTGCGCTGCAGCCAGGCATCGCGGCGCCGATCTTGCGGGCCGGTGGTTAACACTTCGGGCTCCTGGGCCAAGCCGGCTTCAATCATCGCGGCGAGCTGCGCCTCGCGACGCCGGGCTACCTGCCCGGCGATGGCACGCTCGTAGCCCTGGTCGCCGGGCTGGTAGAAAAGCTTGCCCTGTAGGGCGCCAGGGAGATATTGCTGGGCAACCCAGTGATCACGAAAGGCATGCGGGTACAGGTAGCCTTTGCCGTGACCAAAGCCCTCCTTGTCGCGACTGGCGTCGCGCAAATGGGTCGGGACTTCGGCTTCGCGCTCCTCCTCGACGACACGCATGGCGTCAAAGAAGGCGAGCGTCGAGTTCGATTTGGCACAGGTGGCCAGATAGAGGGTGGCTTCGGTCAGATGAAATGCGCCTTCGGGCATGCCGATGCGCTCGAACGCCTCCCAGCAGCTCACGACCACGTTGATGGCATTGGGATCAGCGAGGCCAACATCTTCGCCGGCCAGGATGGCCATGCGGCGGAAGATGAAGCGCGGGTCCTCCCCGGCATAGACCATCTTGGCCAACCAGTAGAGGGCCGCGTCCGGGTCGGAGCCGCGCAGGCTCTTGATGAAGGCAGAAATCGTGTCGTAGTGAGCGTCGCCATCTTTGTCGTAGAGAACAGCGCGCCGCTGGATCGACTCCTCGGCGACGGCGAGGTCGACGACAATGGTGCCATCTTCGCGCGGCGGCGTCGTCTCGACGGCAAGCTCGAGGGCATTGAGGACGCCGCGCGCATCGCCGTTGGCGACGTTGACCAGGTGCTCGAGCGCGTCTTCGTGGAGATCGACCGGCAGGCTGCCGTAGCCCCGTTCGGGGTCGCGCAGCGCCTGCCAGGCGACCCCGCGCAAATCCTGCGGCGTGAGGGGCTTGAGCTGAAAGATGCGGCTGCGGCTCACCAGGGCACGGTTTACTTCGAAGTAAGGGTTCTCGGTGGTGGCGCCGATGAGGATGATCGTGCCACGCTCGACGTGCGGCAGCAACGCGTCCTGCTGTGCCTTATTCCAACGGTGCACCTCGTCGACGAAGAGCGTCGTGCGCTGGTTGTAGAGATTGCGCCGCTCCTCGGCCTCAGCAATCGCTTCGCGGATCTGTTTTACGCCGGCGAGAACGGCGTTGATCGTGATGAAATGGCTCTCGGTGGTGTTGGCGATGACCATCGCCAAGGTCGTCTTGCCGGTACCGGGAGGACCGTAAAAAATGAGTGAAGAAAGCTGGTCGGCCTGGATGGCGCGGCGCAGCAGGCGCCCTGGCCCGACGATATGTTCCTGCCCGATGAACTCGTCGAGCGTGCGCGGCCTGACGCGGTGAGCGAGGGGCGCTTCTCCTTCAATTTGTGGCTCGCGAGCCTGCTGAAACAGCTTCATACAACCATTGTAGCCCCAAGGACTACAACTGGAAACCTTCGCGGTAAGGGATCACCTTGTAGTGAAAATCAGTGACAAAGCGCTCCAACTCTTCGATGAGGGACTCCCAGGCACTGGAGGCGAGGACCTTGTCGATGACAGCGCGCTCGCGGGCGGCGAAGACGACGAGACGGTTGGGCTGGTCACCGTAGGCCGTATGCCAGGCGTCGGTCATCTCCAGACCCAGCCCCTGGATCATGGGGACGTAACGACCAAGCATGAAACGATAGTAATCCTGCATCAGCTCTTCATTCACGTGATAGGTGAGCACGAGCTTATAGCCCAGCGGCTCTTCACCGGCCATCGCTCATTCCTCCGGAAAGCGGGACAGCCACCGTAAAGGTGCTGCCCTGGCCCAGTGTGCTGTCAAACGCAATCTGCCCCCCCTGTGCTTCGACAAGCATCTTGACGATGGAGAGGCCAAGCCCCCAGCCGGTCTGCGCGCGCACGGCCTCATCCTCCGAGCGAAAGAACTGGGTGAAGAGGTGTGCCTGGTCTTCCGGCGCAATGCCGATGCCATTGTCGCCGATGGCAATTTCGGCCATCGGGCCGCTGCGCTGCGTGCGGACAGAGATGGCGCCGCCTTCGGGCGTGTATTTGTTGGCGTTGCTGAGCAGGTTGGTCAGCGCCTGGCCAATGCGTGTGCGGTCGGCATGGACGGGCGGCAACGACGTTGCCGGCGACAGGGTCAACGTCTGGCGGCGGCCTTCAACCGCCTCACGCAGATCGCGGGCTACCTCTTCGACGACCTCATTGACGTCAAAGTCAGTGAACTCAAAGGACATGCGCCCGCTCTCGATACGGTTGATGTCGGAGAGGTCGCGGACGAGCACAGCCATGCGGTCGAGGTTGCGGCGAATGGTGGCGAGGAACTCCTTCTGCGAGGCGCTTAGAGGGCCAATCATCTCGCCGAGGAGGAGATCAGTATAGCCGCGGATGGAGGTCATGGGGACGCGGAGCTCGTGGGTGACAAGCGAAATGAAGTCGCTCTTGGCCTTATTGGCGCGGCGCACTTCGTCGTAGAGGCGGGCGTTCTCAATGGCCACGGCAGCGCGATCGGCGAGCCGCTCGACGAAGAGGATATCCTCCTCGGCGAAGGCTGCACTGTGACGGCTTTCCAGGGCAATCAGGCCAACGTCGAGCCCTTCGCGGCGGATGGGGACGGCGAGCTGGGTCGCGGCGGGGCTGCCGTCGATGGACAGGGCATCGGTGACGTCGTGGGTGAGCACGGAGCCGCCCTGGCTGGCAACGGCGGCCAGGATGGGGTGGCTGAGCGGGATGTCGCGGCGAGGGGCAGTGGCACTGGCGCCGCGGAAGGCCAGCAGCCGGAGGGCCGGGGCGCTATCGCCGGTGACGGCAGCCGGTGGGGCTTGGGCGCCCTCTGCGGTGTCGCCGGCAGCAGCGCTGTGCAAGAGCCCAATCGAACCGCCGTCGGCGCCGGTCAGGGTCACGGCCCAGGTCAGGGCCAGATCGAGAACCTCAGCCAAGTCGAGGGAGCGATTAAGTTGCTGGTCGATACGCTGGAAGAGGGTGAGTTCTTCGACACGCCGGGCGAGCGCCTGATCGGTCTGCTGGAAAAGGCGGGCGTTCTCGATGGCGATGGCTGCCTGGCTGGCAAAAGCGATGAGGAGCTGGAGATCGTCGTGGGAGAAGATGCCGCGCTGCAGGCGGTTGTCGACGAAGGCGGCGCCGATGATCTTGCCGCGCGCACGCAAGGGCACGCACATAATGGCACGGAGGCGCAACCCCATCACGCTCTGGCGGTTGGCGAAGCGCTCGTCATCCTGGGCATCGTCGGCGAGTACGGGCTCGCCCCTGGCGATGACGCGTTCGACGATGGTGCGGCTGATCTGTGGCTGGCTGCTGTCAATCGTCTCGTGCTCGACATTGCGCGCGGCGACCGTCTCCAGGGCAGCGGTCGCCTCGTCGACGAGCACGAGGAAGCCGCGCTCGGCGCCGGTGAGCTGGATGATGGCGTCCATGACCTGATTCAGCAGGAGCGGGAGCTCGAGGGTGGTGCCGAGGCGCGAGCTAAGCGCGTACAGCGCCGCGAGCCGTTCTTGCTGGCTCGTATCCTGTGGCTGGTTCATGAGGATGCCGTCCTAATAGCTGTAATCCTGATAGTAGTCGCAGTAATCCTGCAGCGGGCAGATATGGCAGCGCGGCTCGCGCGCAAGACAGATCTCGCGCCCGTGGCGGATCACCATGATGTGAAACGGATAGTAACGCTCGGGATCAATGATCGCCTCCAGAAGATCGTGCGTCTTCGCCGCCGACGTCTGCGGCGGAACGAGGCCAATACGCTGGGCGATGCGATGGATGTGCGTATCCACCGGAAAGGCCGGGCGGTTAAAGGTAAAGAGCAACACGATGGCCGCCGTCTTCGGACCAACACCCTTCAGGTTGCGCAGCCATGCCTTGGCCTCATCCACCGGCAGCTCCTCGAGGAAATCGAGGTTGAGTTCGCCGCGCTCGCGGCAGATCGTGCGCAATGCCTTCTGAATGCGCGGCCCTTTCTGCGAGGCGAGGCCGGCCGGGTAAATCGCCGCCTGCACCGCCTCTAGTGGCGCTGCCATGACCTCCTCCCAGGTGGGGAAACGGTCACGCAAAGCGGCGAAGGCGCGGCGCTGGTTTATGCTACTGGTTTGCTGTGAAAGGATGGTGGCAACCAGCTGGTCGACCGGCGGAAGGTAGCAGCGCCAGCGCGGCTCGCCGTAAAGCTCGACCAAGAGCGGGTAGATAGCCTCGACCTTATCGCGCGCGCCCGGTATCTGCCTCGCCATGTGTCCATTTTAACTGGAACGTGGAGATCCCGGTAATGGGAAGTTCGGTGGATTCAGCGTTGCGGCAGGCGGCGGCGCGAGCGGGCGCGGCGGTGACGGATCGTGACCCGCTCGAAGAGCATCTCGCGCACCTCTTGGCCCTCGCTGTTGCTCAAGCCACACAGCGCGGCGACAGCCTCGTCGAGCGCCTGCCGCTCGGGCCGGGCCATCTCGACCGTGAGCTCCGCGGCGAGCGGCTGGGCGGCAACGGCACGGAAGAGGGTGACCAGCCTCGCAGTCTCAGCCGGGGTAAGGTAGCGCGGGTCGGGCAGTAGCAGCTTCTCGACTTCGTAGTTTGCCAGCCAGAGCACACCTTCGCCAAAGTTGATGCGGCCGACCAGCTCGAGCTGCAGCGCCGTCCAACTGCTATTGAGCAGGGCGGCAGCCACCAGGCTGGCGACGCCAGGCTGGAGCTGGATCTGATAGAGCTGCTGGTCGACGAGGGTTTCCCGGCTAAGCAGGGGCACGAGATGACGGTCCCAGATGCCTTTGGGGAGGACAAGCGGGGCAGGCTCCTGGAGCGGTAGGACGTACCACGGATGGCGGCGAGCACAGGTCGAACGCTGCGCGACACCAGTCTGCTCGCCCCAGGCGAGGTAGCGGGCGGCGGCGGTGCCGGCAATGCTAGCGGTGGGCGGGATGAGCAAGACTTGATGCTCGCTGGCCCCGGCTGGCACTTCAAGGCCGTCAACGTGACGCAGCGATTTGAGGAGCGGGCGGCGGAAATCTGGCTCAATACCCCAGGTAGCGATGGTGCCGGCGTCGAGGTAAAAGAAGTCGTTGGCGCCGGTCGTGAAGCCGCGGCGGACCCGTGCCCATTCAGACAGGGGCACGAGGCGTCGCCGCCGTGCTTCACGGCGCGCGTGCAGGAACGCGGCCGGGGCACGCCAGATGACGCCCCACTTCTCTCTGGCATGCAGCTCGCGCTGGGGCACAACACGCACCCGCAAGGGCCCGGAATTGAGGTCCTGCGGCGCTAAGACACGGACGACGAGGCGTTCGAGGGCGTCGTAACGGGCGGAATCGTCATGGGATGGGGGTAGTAGTCGTTCAAGAGGGCGCCGGAGCTGTACGAAGCGGACGCGGTTGGCGGCACGGCCGGCGGGATCGCTGCAGCGTTCGAGAACGAGGAGGCAGGTGTTGACCCGTGCCTGGCTGAACCAGCGTTCGGCATTCGATTCGACGAGGGCGACGATGCGGAAGTGGTCGAGGAGGAACTGCTTGAGTCCTTCGCCATAGGCCACGTCGAGCCAATTGTTGGGGAGGACAAAACCGAAACGCCCGCCTTCACGGAGGAAGGAGAGGCCGTGGAGTAGAAAGTAGGTGTGAAGCCCAGCGCGGCGATCTACGTAGCGGTTCCAGAGATGAGGGGGGATGATGGGCGTGCGGCTATGGTCCGGCCCCGCGTGCGCACCGTCTTCCGGCGGGGCAAACATGGCCAGCTGCTCGGCTGATTCCTGTTGCAGGCGGGCGATCCATTGGGCGCGTGTGTAGGGCGGGTTGCCGACGATGACGTCGAAGGGGCAGTCGCCAGCGAGATCGGCCGGGTGGAGGGTGAAGAAGTTCTGCTGGAGGATGTGTGCTGCGGGCAGCCGGGCACGGGCGGTCGCGGCAGCCTCGAGGTCGAGCTCGACGCCATGAAGGGGGCCAGGTGTCGCCGCGGCAACGTTGGCAAGCCATGTCTGCCACCCGAGCACGCGGGCCAGCATGGCGCCGCGCCCGCAGCTTGGATCGAGCACGCGATCGCTGGCGCGGCGCAGGCAAAAGGCAAGTAACAGGTCCGCTACGTCTGTGGGCGTCTCAAACTGGCCGAATGTGCGCGTTTTGTCGGTCATCGCCGCCTCCCTGGAGGGATTATACCTCTAGTTGGCGACGGCTAACAGCGGTGCTATAGTGCAAACACGATGGCGGTTGAAAAGTTGTCCCACGCGCAGTTTCTTGCGGGATTGCCGGACAAAGTCCGTCCTCACCTCCCCGCTGCCATGCAAACGATAGAATCGCGCCAGCCGTATCGCTGGCTGGTGCAGTTCCATTATGGCGAGCCGTGGCTGCACTATGAAGTATCGTCGGCGAAATACCAGCGTGGCTGGGAGCTGGGCTTCCACTGCGAGTCGCGGGACCGCCGGCTCAATCGCTATTTGCTGGCCGGGTTCCGCCGCCACCTGTTTGAGATTAAGGATACGTTGGGGGAGCGGATGGAAGCCGAGATGTGGGATCGCGGCTGGACGAAGGTCTACGAGGTCTATCCGGCGGGGACGCTAACGCCAGATTATCAGGCGGCGGTGGGCCAGCGGCTGGCGGAGATCATCGTCTGCCTACATCCAATCTATGTGCTCCTACGTAATGAGGTGGCGCAGAGCTACCGCTAGGGACAACAGGGCTACTGTAACGTAACCGGATAGTAGTAGACAGCGCCGCCGGCTTCACCCCAGTAGGCGAGGACAACGAGGACGTAATCTCCTGGGTCAACCCCCTCGGGTACCCACTCGAGGATCGTGTCTTGCGGGTCATTATGGTCGGTGGTGGCAAGAGCGAAGATTTCGTCGGGCGGGCTGAGCGCGAGGGTTACGCGCTGGGGAAGCGGCTCCTCCATCTGCAGACGCAGCGGCGCGGTGCCCGTTACGGCGACGGGCGTATAGGT
>JAVVFG010000127.1:0-10072 GCA_032260445.1 Anaerolineae bacterium
AGACCCCACCCCGTTTATCGTCCGTGCCGCACAACATCAGCGTGCGACCATCGCCAGCGCCACGCTCGAGCTTTTCGTCAATATCCTGGCGAGGGAGGCCGGCAACCTTGCCCTCAAGTTGCTGGCGACCGGTGGCATCTACCTCGGTGGCGGGATTCCGCCGCGCATTCTCGACCTGCTGCATACAGAGACGTTCATCGCCCAGTTCCAGGACAAGGGCCGGTTCCGCCCACTGTTGGAGCAGGTTCCCCTGCGGGTGATCACGAACCCGGAAGCTGCTTTATTAGGTGCTGCCCAGGATGGCTTTCTCCTCAACGCGGGGCATGCCATCTCAAGCCCGGCACAATTGCCGGCCGAGCTGGATTAAGACAGATTTCCGGACTTGCCCCGGAGGAATATGCGGAGACCAGATCTGCTTGTCTTTGAGCATCAACATGACCTCTTTGCGACCGCAGCCACGGCACTGGCCCAGCAGGCTACCGTCGCTGTCGCCGCACGCGGCCGTTTTCTTCTGGTGATTTCGGGAGGTGGCACGCCGCGTCCACTCTACAGGCTCCTGGCGCAGCCACCCTACCGCGACGATCTGCCCTGGGCCAAGACGCACGTGTTCTGGGCCGATGAGCGCATGGTGCCGCCGGTAGATGATGAGAGTAACTACCATCAGGCCTGGTCGGTTTGGCTGCAGCACGTGCCGATCCCGCGAGAACAGATCCACGCGATCGACGGAGAGCTCACGCCAGAGAGTGCAGCTGGTGACTATGCGAATAAGCTCGCAGCGATGGCTCCTCCCGGGCGCGCCTGGCCCCGCTTTGACCTCGTCTTGCTCGGTCTCGGGGCCGATGGCCATACGGCAAGCCTATTCCCTGGCTCGCCCCATCCCCTTCCCGCGGCGACACCCACCCTCCCCGTGACAGCCGACTACGGCGGCAGGCCCGCACAACGCGTGACGCTGACGCCACCGGCGATCAACAGCGCCCGCCACGTTATTTTCCTCGTTACCGGCAGCGACAAGGCCGGTGCTGTCGCCCAAACGCTGGCGCCCAAGGGAGACCCGCGCGCGTTGCCCGCCCGCCGTATCCAGCCCGAGCACGGCCAGTTATCCTGGTTTCTTGACCGCGACGCGGCCGCTCGCTTGCAGCAGACGCCCCGCACCACTCCACCGCCGGTCGCCAATTCATAGGAAAGGAGATTCGCATGACCAAACTACACAAGCTTGCCGACATAGGACAGTCGATCTGGCTTGATTACATCCACCGGGACATGCTGGACAATAACGAATTGCACCAACTTCGTGAGACCGGGGTGCGTGGCGTCACCTCCAACCCGGCCATCTTCCAGCAGGCGATTGCCGAGAGTGATGCTTATACGGACGCCTTGCGGCTGCTAGCCGGCGAAGGCAAGTCGCCAATCGAGATCTACGAAAGCCTGGCCATCGAGGATATCCAGCGTGCCGCAGACATCTTCGAGAGCGTCTTTACCCAGACAGGCGGCGAGGACGGTTACGTTAGCCTCGAGGTCAACCCCGAGCTGGCCCACGATACGGCAGCAACCGTTGCCGAAGCGCGCCGGCTTTTTGCCCGCGTGGACCGGCCGAACGTCTACATCAAGGTCCCGGCAACGCCGGCCGGTATCCCGGCGATACAGCAATTAATTGGCGAAGGCATCAATGTCAACGTAACCTTGCTTTTCGCACGCGCCATGTACGAGCAGGCTGCTGAAGCCTATATCAGCGGGGTCGAGCAGCTTATCGCCAACGGCGGCGACCCGGGCAAGGTCAGTTCGGTTGCGTCCTTTTTCGTAAGCCGCGTCGACACCAATGCCGACAAGAAGCTCGATGCCGCCGGGGCGGACGATCTGCGCGGCAAGGTCGGGATCGCCAACGCAAAGCTGGCCTACCAACGGTTTCTCGAGTTATTTAGCGGCGAGCGCTGGGAGCGCCTAGCAGCACAGGGTGCCCGCGTACAGCGACCGCTGTGGGCCAGTACCAGCACCAAGGACCCTGCCTATCGCGACACGCTGTACGTCGACGAGCTGATTGGCTCGCATACCGTCAACACGGTGCCGCCACATACCCTTGACGCATTTCTTGATCATGGCACGGTGGCGCCAACGCTCACGGCGGAGCTGGACGACGCCATCGCGACTCTCGACCGTCTTCCCGAGCTGGGAATCAGCCTGGATCAGATTACCGATGAGCTGCTCGCTGAAGGGGTCGCCAAGTTCGCGGAACCATTCCGCAGCCTGATTGCGACGATTCGCGCAGAGCGGGACGGCATGCTCAGTTCGGCGCGTTGGCAAGGTGAGCTCGGCGAACTTGCCGCGCCTATAGAGGCCACAGTGCGGAAGCTCGTCGACGATGATGTCTTGCAGCGTATGTGGCAGCACGATTATACGCTCTGGGCAGATTCGGCAGATGAGATAACGAACCGCCTCGACTGGCTCACGATTGCTCAGGAGATGGAAAGCGCCACGCAAGACCTGCGGGCACTCGCCGTTGAGATTCGCGATGCGGGCTACGACAAGGTCGTCGTGCTAGGCATGGGGGGTTCCAGCCTGGCCCCAGAGCTCTTCGCGCGGATGTTCGGCCCAGCAGCAGGCTATCCCCAGTTGTTCGTGCTGGACAGCACAGATCCGCAGGCAGTCAGTAATCTGCGCAAACAGCTTGATCCCCAGCGCACGCTGTTCGTCGTTTCCAGCAAGTCCGGCGGGACGGTTGAGACATTGAGTTTCTTCAAGTACTTTTACACCTGGATGACGGATAGGATGGGCGCCGAAGCTGCCAGGGAGCATTTTGTGGCGATCAGTGACCCAGGCAGTCGTCTGCTTACCCTGGCCGAGCGCTATAGCTTCCGTGTCGCCTTTGCCAACAATCCTGATATCGGCGGGCGCTACTCAGCCTTGTCACACTTTGGATTGGTTCCCGCGGCACTGTTGGGTCTTGACGTGCCGGAGCTGCTGGCGCGTGCGCGGCGTATCGATAGCCCTGAAGCGGCTGGACAGGCGTTGTGGCTTGGGGCGGTTCTGGGGACGATGGCGCTAGACGAGCGGCATATGGTTAATTTCATCACAACACCCGCACTGACCAGTTTCGGCGATTGGGTCGAGCAGCTCATCGCCGAGAGTACCGGCAAGGACGGCAAAGGGATCCTGCCGGTCGTGGGCGAGCCGCCGCTGGCTCCGGATGCCTACGGCGATCACCAGCTTATCGTCTATATGCGACTCCTCGGCGATGAACTCTATGATGAGGAAGTCGCGGCAATCGCGGCGAAACATCCCGTCGTCACGATTACGCTTCTGGATCGTTACGACGTTGCCGAGCAATTCCTCGTCTGGGAAATTGCCACCGCGGTCGCCGGCCATCTCCTCGGCATCCATCCCTTCAACCAGCCGAACGTCGAGTCTGCCAAAGTGCGGACACGCGCGATCCTCGCCTCGTCCGGGGAGACGGACAACGAAGCAACGCGCGAGCTGACGGCACCGACGCCGGTTCTGAGCGAAGGTCCGGTCAAGGTCTACGAGTCATCGCTGCCCGCACGCACGGCGGCACAGGCACTACAGAATTTCCTCGAGCTGGTTCATAGCGATAGCTACGTCGCCATTCAGGCATACGCGGCGCCGACGGCAGAGAATGATGCGGCCCTGACCCACTTACGTAATTACATTCGCGAAGAAGCCGGGGTGCCTGTCACCGTCGGCTACGGCCCGCGCTTCCTCCATTCTACCGGCCAGTTGCACAAGGGCGATGCGGGCAACGGTCTGTTCGTGCAGATAACGACGGAGTCACAGCCTGATGTGGCGATTCCCGACGCGCCCGGCGACACGGCAAGCGGCCTGACATTTGGCACGCTGAAGCTGGCGCAGGCTCTTGGCGACGCCGAAGCACTGCGCGATGCCGGGCGCCAGGTGATCCGGTTCCACACAGGGAGTTCGCTGCCAGCACTGGTAGCCGCCCTGCAAGCATGACTTCCATCAGTAGGGGCGTCGCTAGCGGCGGCGCCTTTCTGTACCAAAGATCGGGAGAATCACTTATGGAATTGGCAATGGTTGGATTGGGTAAGATGGGAGCGAATATGACAAGGCGGTTGATCGCCGCCGGTCACCGCGTGGTTGGGACAGACCTCGATGCGAGCACCGTGCGCGACCTGGCTGAAGAGACTGGTATGGCCCCTGCGACCGGCCTGGCCGAGGCGATCGCTCAGCTAACTGAGAGACCGCGTGTGATATGGGTGATGGTGCCGGCAGGCAACCCCACCGAAAACGTTGTCCGCGAGGCTGCAGGCCTGCTAGACGAAGGCGACATCATTGTTGACGGTGGCAATAGCAACTATCAGGAGACGATGCGTCGCGCCGCGGAGCTCCGCCGGGAAGGTATCTACTTCGTCGATGTGGGCACGAGCGGCGGTGTGTGGGGTTTGGAGCTTGGCTACAGCATGATGATCGGTGGCGACAACGTGGCGGTGCCTCATCTGCGTCCGCTGTTTGAAGCGCTCGGGCCAGGCATTGACAAAGGGTGGGGACACGTTGGCCCGAACGGCACCGGCCATTTCGTCAAGATGATCCATAACGGCATCGAATATGGCATGATGCAGGCCTATGCTGAAGGGTTCGACATCATGCGCGCCAAGACGGATTTTGACCTGGATCTCTATCAGATCGCCAACATCTGGCGCTTCGGTAGTGTAATCCGCTCCTGGCTTCTTGATCTGACAGCGCTGGCACTGGAGGACGACGTCACCTTATCGCAGCTGCGCGGCTGGGTTGACGATAGCGGCGAAGGACGCTGGACGGTGCTGGAGGCCATCGCCCTGGACGTCCCGGCGCCCGTCATCACCCTTTCGCTGCAAACCCGCTTTGCCAGTCGTGTCGAAGAGAGCTATGCGGCGAAACTGCTCGCGGCGATGCGCAACCAGTTCGGCGGGCATGCGGTGAAACGAATCGATGAATAAGCAGATAGAAGGAGGTTCCCCATCCATCATCATTTTCGGCGCCTCGGGCGATCTGGCACAGCGCAAGCTGGTGCCCGCTCTGTACAGCCTCTTCGAAAAGGACAAACTGCCGGACGATTTCCGCATTGTCGGTTTCGCCCGCTCAGAATTCGACGATACGAGCTTCCGCGAGCGGATGCGCGACGGGATTAGCGAGTTCGGCGACTCGTTCAGCGAGGAGACCTGGGAGAACTTCGCGCCACGGCTCTCCTACGTTCAGGGGCAGTACGACGAAGCCGAATCACTGCGCCGCCTGGAGGAGCGCCTTGAAGATCTGGAGCCTGACGGCGCCGGTCGCCTCTACCATCTTTCGGTACCGCCAGCTCTCTATGCGTCGATTGTCGAGACGCTCGGCGAAGTCGGCTTGACGCAAGCTGGCAATGGGTGGCGTCGCGTGGTAATTGAGAAGCCTTTCGGGCACGATCTGGCGTCGGCACGGACCCTCAACGAGCGCATTCACGCCGTCCTAGATGAAGAACAGATCTATCGCATCGATCACTACCTCGGTAAGGAGACTGTTCAGAATATCCTCGTCTTTCGCTTCGCCAATGCCATCTTTGAGCCGATCTGGAACCGTAACTACATCAGCCACGTGCAGATCACGGCAGCAGAGGCCGTCGACGTCGGGCATCGGGGCGATTATTACGATGAGGTTGGCGTCCTTCGCGATATGTTCCAGAACCATCTCCTGCAGCTCCTTGCGCTGGTGGCAATGGAACCGCCGGTTAGCTTTGACGCCGACGCGCTACGCAACGAGAAAGTAAAAGTACTTGCCGCGTTGCAACATCACGACCCGCACGCACTCGCCCAGAACAGCGTTCGTGGTCAGTATGAAGGGTACCGCGAGATCGCGGATGTTGACGCCGGTTCGCAGACGGCGACTTTCGCCGCACTCCGCCTCTATATCGACAATTGGCGCTGGCAGGGCGTCCCCTTCTATCTGCGTTCCGGGAAGGCTTTAGCAACGAAATCAACAGAGATCGTAGTCCATTTCCAGAGACCACCGCACATCCTTTTCGATGCTGCCCGGCGCAAAGAGCTGAGGCCGAACTACATTGCGCTGTGCATCCAGCCGGACGAAGGAATTCATCTGCGTTTTGAAGCCAAGGTGCCGGACACCGTTGCCGAGATGGAGCCGGTGGACATGGAGTTCCACTACGCTGACAACTTTGATGGCGCGCCAATTCCCGAAGCGTACGAGCGGCTCCTGCTCGACGCGCTCAGCGGGGATGCGGCGCTCTTCACCAGGGCCGACGAGATTGAGCTCGCCTGGGCATTGATTGACGACGTGATCGCCGGCTGGCAAGGGCCGGAGGCACCAGCGCTGCAACACTACGCGCCTGGAAGCTGGGGCCCCGCCGCCGCTACCGAGCTACTCGCCGCCCATTGTCACGAATGGACAACCGGCTGCGCGCATGACGATTAGCGCTTAAGTGCGATCTACCAGCCGCGGGTACGGGCGATCGCCCAGCCGTACAACTGCTCGTAGCCGCGTGCTGAACGCTCCCACGAGAAGTCGCTGTTCATCCCGGCCGTCTGGATTGCCCGCCAGTTCTCCCGATCGTCCCGAAATACATAGATAGCACGCTCAAGGGCACGCCAGAAGTCGTCAGCACTCTGCTGGTTGTAAGTAAAGCCGGTGATACCATCCTCGACCGTATCGGCAAGCCCACCCGTTGCGCGCACGACGGGCACACTGCCGTAGCGCATGGCGATGAGCTGGCCCAGGCCACATGGCTCGAATAGCGAGGGCATCAGGAACATGTCGCTGCCAGCGTACAGTAGGGGAGCGAGCCCAGCGTTATACTCCAGGATTGCCGTCATCTTCTCGCGGTGGTAGCTGGCGAGATGGGCAAACATATCCTCGTACTGCTTCTCCCCTGTGCCGAGGACGACAAATTGGGCATCGCCAGCTTCGCCGTTGAGGAGGCGGTGGATGACGTGTCCGGTGATGTCTAGCCCCTTCTGCCAGTCGAGGCGAGAGACCATGGCCACCAGCGGAACGTCGTCGCGCTGCGGCAACCCCACGAGCTCTTGTAGCGCCCGCCGGTTCACCTGCCGCAGCTCCCACTCGTCCCTGCTGTAGGTCTGCGCCAGTCGCGGATCCGTTGCCGGGTTCCACGTTTCATAATCGATACCATTGAGGATACCATGCACGTCAAAACTGCGGTGGCGGAGCAAGCCGTCCAGCCCGGCGCCACCTTCGGCGGTCATGATCTCACGTGCATAGGTCGGGCTCACTGTGTTCACCATCGTGGCATGGTAGATGCCGCGCGCCATGAAATTGACTTCACCGTAAGGCTCCTCGTGCAGCGAATGCGTCCAGATGCCGAGGTACTCTAGGACGTGCCACGGTGAGCGCCCCTGGTGCGCTAGATTATGGATGGTAAACACGGTCGGCGTCCCGGCATACCGCGTGTCGTGCTGGCCCGCGGTTGCCAGCCAGGTGATCGCCGGCGCAGTGTGCCAATCGTGGGCGTGCACGACGTCCGGTCGCCAGCCTAAGGCCGCAAATGTCAGGTCGAGGGCCGCGCGGCTGAAGAAAGCAAACCGATAGACGTCATCCCAATAGCCATAAACTTCCGGCCGGTCAAAGAGGTGGCGCTCGGCCACAAAATAGACACGCACGTCACTCCCCGGAAGCGTCCTGTGAAAAACACCTGCGGGGATAAGCTGCCCGCCGACGGGCACGTTGAGAGTAAGCCCCAGGGGCTCTACGCCCGGATAACCACGTTCGATCGCCTGATAAGCCGGCATCACGACGCGGACGTCATGGCCCGCGGCTGCCAACGCCTTTGGCAGGGAACCCGCGACGTCGCCCAACCCGCCGCGCTTGGCGAAGGGTGCGACCTCGGCACTGAGGAACAGAATGCGCAGGGGATCGGTCATCAGCCCTCCTGTGGCCCGAACGCAAACGCCCCCTGTCTCACCCGCATCGGCGAGCCAGGGGACGATGTCAAGGAACTAACTTGTACCCGTGTACCCCGACCAGGAGTCGAACCTGGGCCTTTGGCTCCGGAGGCCAGAGGGGGCCGGAGGTTGGACAGGTGGGGGCTAAGGCTCTAGGCGATGTTGGCGCGAGGGCCTACATCGTCCCGGGTTGTGTATGCGATTGTATCGGTTCGCGATGCCGAAGCTATGGTAGCAGATGGGTGGTGGACGGCAACAGTGTCGTGGGAGACAGAGGGGCGGCGCGTCTGGGGTGGACGCGCCGCCGGAGATGAGGGGGATCAGGTGTCTTTGGGGAGCCGGAAGAGGCGGGCCATCTCGTTGCGCTCTTCTTCGTCGGGCTGTGGCTGCTGCCGCTGACGGTCGATGGCGGCGGCGGCTTCGATGATTTCTTCGTCGTCGATGTCGTCGTAGTGGATCATGGTAGTGCGCGGGTCGCTGTGCCCAGCATAGCGCTGGGCAACGGTGAGGCCTTTGTGCCGCCGGACTTCGGTGACGTTGCGCTTGCGAATGGCCTGGGTGCGGAAGGGGGGCACACCGGCGAACTTGCAGAGCCGGGGATGGGCTTTGGCAATGCTAGTGGACAAGAGATGCCGCCCGCTGCGCATGCTGACGAAGACGTACGGGGAGCGCCCGGGCCGGAGGTCCATCCAGAGATGGTAGAGCCGCGCGGAGTGGGATCCAAACACAATGCGCTCGCGGCCGGTCTTGCCAGGGGACGTGGCGACGTAGCGACCGGCAACCGTGCGCTGAAGGGCGTTTTCCATGTCGGTAACGCGGAGGGCAGCGATTGCGCCAAGCCGGGCCCCGGAATCGAGGGAAAGTGAGACGAAGAGGGCGTCACGTACATCCTGTGGATGCTGGGCGCGGCGCTCGACGAAGGGATCGAGGGCGGCTTTGAGGGCGATGAGATCGGACTCGGGAGCGGCTCGCCGCATCTGCGGTTTCCAGTCCTGCCGCCGTACTTTGAGGCGGTCGCCAAGGTTCTCTTCCGTCCAGCCCTGCTGCGCTACCCACCCCCAAAAGGCGCGGTGGCTTTTGCGAAGACTGGCCTGAGTGGCGAGCGTGTAGCCGCGGTTGGCGCTGAGCTGTTTGACATGACGGATGATGGTGAGGCGGGTGACGGAGGCGATGGGGCCGCTGCCGAACTCTTCGACAAAGGGGGCGAGCCGGCTTTGTTCGGTGCGGCGGTGAGCGGCGCTAGTATCCCGAATTTCGAGGTCACGGATGTAAAGCGCAATGGCTTCGGCGACGGTCGGCATAGTGTTCCTCCTTGCCCGGCATGAGATGTGTAGAACAAACGTTCTAAGTTTAGCCCGGGCCGGCAAGGTTGGACGTGAACGGTACGTGAAGCTTTTGCCCCTGCCCTATGCCAACTGGTAACGGGCATGGTCGGGGGACTTCAAGCTGAATCATAGCATGGGAGTCTTGATGTTGACGCAACTGCGAGGTAATTGCGAAGTAATGGTGAAGTTAGTGGCTCAAAGGATACGAACGGCTTTTCATGGGAGGTGCAGGACGATGGCAGATATCGATACGAAGCGGATCCGGCCGGGGCCGGCGACGCAGCAATATGTGGATTCGAGTCTGTGGCATGTGGAGCGGGCGCAGGAGGCGCATGGAGAGGCCGCCGCGGCATTGGCGGCGGCGGCGGAGGCGTCGCGTCTGTTGTACCGGCTGGGTGGGAGCGCGGAGCGAACGCGCCTGGCGCTGGAGGCGGAGAATGCGGCGAACCGGGCGCTGGCGGCGGTGCGGGCCGCGGAGTTGCGAGCGCAGGATGTGGCGACGTACATGCGGCAGTTAAGCGGAGATGCGGAGAGCAGCCGCGAGGCGCGGGCGGGACAGAGGGGCGATGGTGGAACGCGTGCCGGGGAGGGAAGTAGTAGCGGGAAGGTGAAGTTGAACGGAACTGGCGCGGCGGCGGGCTAAGGTGCCGCCGTCCGTGAAGGATGTGATGCGATGAGCTGGCAGGCGATGGAAGCGGTGTTGGAAGAGAGCCGATTTCAGGAGCGGAAGGACTACTCGGCGTTCCGGGTGTTGCTGGCTATCGCGTCGTTCGCCGATGAGAACGGAGTAGCGGGGGTAGCTGGAGACCATCGCGCGTGCCCAACCTATCGGGCAATTGCGGAGAAGGCGCA
>JAVVFG010000128.1:0-10061 GCA_032260445.1 Anaerolineae bacterium
AGGAATTCGCCAAAGACGTCGGTCTGCAACAGCTCGTAGCCGGCGCCGAGCGTATCTGTCAGCGGCGCGAGCGAGACGATCTGCGGCGCGTCGCCGGCGAGGAAGCGATCGACGTGGAGGATCTGCTCGGTGGAGCGGGGCGGGTTCTGCCACGCCTGGTTGAGGGCCGCCCAGCCGCCGCGTGTGTAGAGCGCCTCGGCGAACTCTAGGCCGCGCTCGTAGGGGAAGAGGAAGCTGGTAGAGAGGATCGGCGGGACGTAATTGGTCCCGCTCTGGCGCCGCCGCGTGACAAGGTTAAAGATTTCGATGAGCTGGTCGTCGCTCAGGTAGCCCTGCGTGATGTAGTGCTCCTGCAGCAGCTCCGCTTCGCCTTCGGCGATGGCGCGGATGGCCATGTTGCCGTCGAAGCTGAGCGTTGTGTCCGTAATCAGGGCGAGGTCGAAGTGCTGGTCCTGCAGGGCGTGCATGAACTCGTGGGCGTAGACCCACTGTTCGAGCGCGTTCATCTCGTCGTCGTCGCTGACGACGACGAACTCCTTGGTGGCGGGGTCGTAGAAACCGGCGAGGCTGTCGCCCATGTAGCGGCGCGTTAGCGAATAGAGGTCGAAGTTGCGCGGCATGAAGTCGAAGGCGCTGTAGACGAGCACGTCACGGCGCGCCTCTTGTTCCGTGTAATAAGACTCGGCACGCAGCCGCTGGCGCAGCTCGGTACGCGAGAGGATGTTAGGCACGATTGGCTCCTGCTTGCCGAGGCCGCGCATGGCCGTGACATTGGACTCGACGGCGTTCCACAAGGGCGCGTTGGCGGCAAGCAGCGCCTGGTCGACGACGTGCAGGCGCAGCGTCTCGCTGCGGATGACGTGCCCCTCGCGGTCGCCGAGGGTGGCGACCACGTGGTGAGTGCCGGCATAGGGCGGCGTCCACGGCTGCTCCACGCGTACCGTCTGCTGGTCCATGCCGCGCGCCTGGCCAATGTTCTGCCCGTTGGAGGTGAAGGTGACCTGGCGCACGCCGCTGGACGCTGCCGCCTCGGCGACGAGGGTGAGCGGCTGGCCCATGTCGACCCGCTCGCCTTCGGCCGGCGCGGTAATCGTGATCGTCACCGTGGCGGCGACTTCCGCCGGGCTCTTCGTCGGCGGGGGCGTTACCGTCGGCAGCGCCGCGGCGGGAACGAGGGTAGGGGCTTCGGGTGGTGGTGCTCCTGTGCCGCCGCCACAACCGGTGAGGAAAAGTGCTATCAGAACTAGACCGATCCAACGCATCAAATCTCTCTCCATTCCCGGACGGCCACCGGACCGCGGGCATTCTGGCCGCCATCGCCCGTAATGCGAGCTGGAAGCTCGCGATCCGGTACGGACCGGGGGGCTAGCTGTTGGGCGTGGCCTTGCGCGGCAGGTCGGCGGAGCGGCCGAGGCGCTGGGCGATGGCGGCGACGTCGTGGCGCAGGGCGGCGAGGCCGGGGTAGTCGGGGGCGTTGGCCAGATCCTGCTGTAGCTCGGGCAGGGCTTCGGCGCGCTGGCGCATGCGCTCGTAGGCGGCGCTGGCTTCGGCATCGCCGCCCTGGTGTTCGAGGGCCCGGCCGAGGTAGTAGCTGGCGAGGAGGCCGAGCTGCGGGCTGTCGAGGCCGCGCTCGACGGCAATGGCCAGGTGGGGAATCGCCTGGCCGTATTCGTGCAATTGGAAGAGGACGGCGCCGAGGTGATAGTGGTAGCCGGGGTCGCGGTCGCGCAGGGCGACGGCGCGCTCTAACGCGGAGCGGGCTTCATTGAGGTGGCCGTCGGCAGCGAGCGCCTGGCCAAGGCGGGCGTGGCTGGCGTCACTCTTGGGATTGATGCTCACCGCACGCCGGGCGCTGGCGACGGCATCGGGCAGCCGCGAGAGGGCAAAGAAGATGAGCGAGCGCAGGTAGTGCGTCTCCCAGCGGTCGGGCCGTTTTCGCAGCGAGCGATCGGTGAGCGCAAGCGCTTCTTCCATCTGGCCGCCCTGGAAGAGGCGCACGGCGCGGTGCAGGTGCGGCGGCAGGACGAGGAAGCGCAGCCCTTCCATGAGGAAATAGCCGGCGATGAAGCCCAGCGCCGTATAGAGCAGGTTGCCGCTGGCAAAGAACGCCAGCAGCCCGAGGCCTATCGGGAGGGCGAAGAGGAGATTGTGCCGTCGCTCCATAACCTTTATTGTAGCGCAGGCCGGCGGGCGGGCACAGGGTGTGCTGCGGCGTTACAGAGCAATTGCCGGCTCCTTGGGCGCGTGACTGAGCAGCTCAACGCCGTCACCCGTGACGACGGCGAGATCTTCGATGCGCACGCCGCCCCAGCCGGAGATGTAGATGCCGGGCTCGACGGTCACCACCATGCCCGGCTCGAGGGCCGGCGTGGTGCTGGTCGGGCCGAGCCCCGGCGCTTCGTGGATGTTCAGCCCGACGCCGTGCCCCAGGCCGTGGCCGAAGTGGCCGGCGTGCCCGGCAGCGCCGATGACGTCACGGGCCAAGGCGTCGGCGGCGACGCCGCTGAGGCCGGGGCGGAGGTCGTCGAGGGCGGCCTGCTGCGCGCGCAAGGTGAGGTCGTAGATGTCGCGGAAGCGGGCGTCCGGCTCGGCGCCGAGGAAGAAGGTGCGGGTGAGGTCGCTCTTGTAGCCGCCGACCTGGGCGCCCATATCGATGATTAGGGCGTCGCCTTCCTGCAGGCGGCGGTCGCCGGGGTGGTGGTGGGGCAGGGCGGCGTTGCGGCCGGAGGCGGCAATGACGTCAAAGGCGACGGCCTCGGCGCCAGCCTCGCGTAGTGACCGTTCGATGAGCCAGGCAAGCTCGCTCTCGCTGATGCCCGGGCGGGCCAGTTCGGGAATGCGCGCGGCGACGCTGTCGGTGATCGCCGCGGCGCGGCGGATCCTCTCCAACTCGGCACCTGTCTTGACGGCCCGCAGTGGCTCAACCGTCTCGGGAAGTTTCTGCCACGTGACTTCGTCGACGGCCTCCAGGTCGGCGAAGGCCCGCAGGGTGAGGTGGGTTGCTTCGACGCCGAGGGTGTAGCCGGCGGCGACGTCGCGCACGGTTTCACTAATTTTGCGCTGCTCGCCCATCTGATGAACGGCGTAGTCCGGTGCCTGGTGGGCGGCCTGCTCCCAGTAGCGGAAGTCGGTGGCCAGCCAGGCGGCGTCGGGCAGGATGAGCAGCCAACCGGCCGAGCCGGTGAAGCCGCTGAGCCAGCGCCGGTTGAGGGGATCGCTAATCAGGACGCCGTCGACGCCCCACTCGTCGAATGCGGCACGCACCGTGGCGAGACGTTCTTCAATAGTCATGGATGATCGCTCCTGTCATTGATGGTCACGACGGGCTATTTGTAGCCGAAAGGAGGCAGCCGCGCCACGAGAACGGCGGCCAGTAAGGCCCTCGCGGGTTCAGCCGGCGTGCCGCCCCGGTCAAAATGGTACTGATAGGCTTTGTTGGCTACGCAGTAATGATCCTATAATCCAGAGTAGGTACGAACCGGAAAACATAGATGTCCTGGCTGCTGGCGACGGTTTTATTGCTGCTCTTTGTGGCCACGTTGGGGGCGACGTGGCTGGCGCTCCTTGCCTGGCAGCGGCGCGTGGGGCCCTGGGCCTCGTTTACGATCCTGATGCTGGCGGTCGCCCAGTGGAGCCTGGGGCAGGTGCTGGAGCTGGAAGCGCTGGGGGCGACGGCAACGGTGTTTTGGGCGCTGGTGCAGCTCCCCGGCATCGTCATCGCGCCGGTTGCCTGGTTTCTTTTTGCGCTGCAATTCGCGGGGCAGGAGCGGTGGCTGCGGCAGCCGATTCCCCTGCTCGTGGCCCTGCCGGCACTGGTCACGCTCGTGCTGGCGTTCGCCTCGCCCTTCCCTATGGCGGACGGCCTGTTCTGGCGCGACGCGGGTGTGGCGGAGACAGGCGAGTTCGCGGCCGCGGTGGTCACGGTTGGACCGTGGTATCGCGTACACGCCATCTATAGCACCGTGCTGCTGGCGCTAGGAGCGCTGCTGCTGCAGCCAGGGCTGCAGGGGCGCATGGCGCGCGAGGGATGGCTCCAGCGCGGCGTGATGCTGCTGGCGCCGTGGCTGCTGTGGCCCGCCTATCTGATCCCGCAGCTCGGCCGCTTTACGGTCGACCTCGGGCCCGTCGTCTTCACCGCGAGCGGCGCGGTCATCGCCTGGGGGCTGATGCGCGGCCGCTTGTGGGAGCTGGTGCCAGTGGCGCACCAGACGGTGTTCGACCAGATGGTCGATGGCGTGCTCGTGGTCAATGTGCAGGAGCGCATCGTCGACGTGAACCCGGCGGCGGAGCGGCTGCTGCAGATGACGGCAGAAGAGCTGCGCGGGATGGCGCTGGAGGAGGCGCTGCCCGTCTGGTCCGCCATTTGGGAGCGGAGCCGAGAGGGCGCGGTGGAGGAGGAGGTGGCCATGGAGCAGGGCGGCGCGTGGCGCCATTATGAGCTGCGCGTCTCGCCACTATACCGTCGCAGCGGCGAGGCGCGGGGCCGGCTGGTCGTGTGGCGCGACGTCACCGAGCGGCACGAGGCCAGTGAGGCGCTGCTGGCGCGCCAGATCATGTTCGAGAAGCTGCTCGCCGTGGCGCGCGTAACGGCCACCGGGCTCTCCCTGGAAGAGACGCTGAACAACGTGCTCGACGTGGCGAGCAACGTGACTGGCGCCGAACAGGGCAGCATTTTCCTGCTCGACGACCAATTGCGCATCACGGCGAGCATCCTGGCGCGCGTCGACCAGCATGACGAGCCGGAGCTAGGGATGGTTATGGAGGCAGGGCTTGCCGGCTGGGCGGTGCGCCACCGGCAAACGGTCCTCGTGCGCGACACAGAGGACGAGCCGCGCTGGCTGACGCTGCCGGACCAGCCCTACACGGTCCGTTCGGCGCTCGTCGCGCCCATTGAAGACGGCGAGCGGGTCCCGGGCGTGCTAACGCTACAGCATTCGCAGCCGGCCCATTTTGACGAGGGCGACGTCGCGCTGATGCGTGCGGCGGCGCACCAGATTGCCCTGGCGCTGCACAACGCACAGAGCTACGAACAACAGCGGCGCCTGGCTGCGCAACAACAGACCGTCTACCACGTGCTGGCGACGATTGGCGAAAAGCTCGACCAGCGCAGCGTCGCCGAGGTCGCCGTGGAGACGATCCAGGAGCTGACCGGCTGGCCGGCACTGGCCATCCTGGTGCCGCAGGGCGATACGCTTGTGGTGCGCGCGGCGACGGGGCTGCTGGAGCCGGCACGCGGCGCGGAAATGCCGCTGGACGCGGGCTACGCGGGCGGCGCGCACAGCAGCGGCAAGGCGCGGCTGGTGCGTGACTTGGAGGCCGAGCCTGGCTATTATCGGCTTGAGGGGATGCGCAGTATGGTGGCGGTGCCGCTGCGGCGCGGCGAGCGGCTAGGCGTCTTCCTCGCCGGCAGCGACAAGCCAGACGCGTTCGGCGAGGAGGACCTGCGCATGGTGGAGTTGCTCGCCGAGGCCGTGGCGCTGGGCATGGCCAATGCCCAGCTTTTCCAGGCGGTGAGCGAGGAGCAGACGCGGCTGCAGGCGCTGATCCAGTCCAGCCGCGACGGGATCATGCTGGTGGGGGTGGACCGCCGCCTGCTGGTGGTCAACCCGCGCGCGCTGGCTTACTGGGGCCTGCCGGGCGAGCCGGAAGCGTGGGTCAACGCGCCGCTGCAGAGATTGATCGCGGCGCTGCAGGAGCGCGAGCCGGCCGCCGCCGCTGCCGTGGACGAGGAAACGCGCCGGGTGGCGAGCGGCGACGCGGCGGCACACGAAGGCGACCTGGCAGTCCACGGCCGCAGCCTGCACTGGGCCAACCTGCCGGTCATCGCGGGGCAGCGCCTGCTCGGCCGGCTGATTGTCCTGCAAGACGTAACCCGCGAGCGCGAGCTGCAGCAAATGCGCGAAGACGTGACCCATATGATGGTGCACGACCTGCGTAATCCCCTTAACGTCGTCTCCAGTGGCCTGGAGATGGCGCAGGCCGAGCTGGATGCCCGCCAGGAACCACGTGTGCTCGAGCTGCTGGGCATCGCCGCCGCCAGCACCGAGCGGATGCTGGCGCTGGTCAACGATATCCTCAACATCAGCCGGCTGGAGAGCGGGCGGATGCCGCTGGAGCGCGAGGTGACCTGCCTCGATGCGGTGGTCAAAGAGGTGATGGGCGAGCAGATGACGCTGGCGGTGGAGAAGGGCCTGCGCCTGACGGCGGAGGTGGAGCAGCCGCTGCCACCCGCGTACGTCGACCCCTCGCTGGTCGAGCGAGTCCTGCACAACCTGCTCAGCAACGCGATCAAGTTCACGCCGGTCGGCGGGCTGGTGCACACTGCGCTGCGTCTGCAGGGGAGTGAGTTTGTGGTCACGGTGCGCGATAGCGGGCCGGGCCTGCCGGATGGCCTGCGCGACAGTGTGTTCGAGAAGTTCGTGACCGGCGACCGGCGCGAACGGGGGACAGGGCTAGGCCTGGCGTTTTGTCGCCTGGCGGTGGAAGCGCACGGCGGGCGCATCTGGGTGAACAGCGTGGAGGGGCAGGGGGCGGAGTTTAACTTTACGCTGCCGTTGGCGGTGGAAGACGAGCCGGCTGTTGATCAGGCGGTGACCTGAAGGCGGCCGTGGCCGGGAATGGTGTGGCCGACCTGCCAGGCGGGTACCTCGTCGAGGAAGCGCGCGGCGGCGGTGGGGGGTAGCGCCACCAGCAGGCCGCCAGACGTCTCCGGATTCCACAGGATGTCCTGAGTGAGCGGGCTGACGTCGCGCGCAAAGGTCACGAAGGGAGCAAAGTAGTCCTGGTTGCGGCCGGCGCCACCGGGGAAGTGGCCCGCTTCCGCGTAGCCTACCGTACCGGGGAGGAAGGGGAGCGCCGCGGCGCTGAAGACAAGGTCCACGCCCGGCTCGGGCCCGCCGCCCTGCGTTCCGGCGCTCTGCGCCGCCATCTCCTGCGCATGGCCGAGGAGCCCAAAGCCGGTGATGTCGGTCATGGCGTGGGCGCCGGCGCGAAGGCTGGCCGCTGCGGCGTCGCGGTTGAGGAGCTTCATGCTGGTCACAGCCGCGGCGACGTGTTGGTCTGTCGCGGCGCCCGCTTTGAGCGCCGTGGCGATGATGCCCGTGCCCAGCGGCTTGGTCAGCAGCAGCAGGTCGCCCGGTTGCGCGCCGCCCTTGCGGCTAATCTTATCGGGGTGGATGAGACCGGTGACGGCAAGCCCGTACTTCGGCTCGCGGTCGTCCACGCTGTGCCCCCCGACGACGACGGCGCCGGCCTCGGCCACCTTTTCGGCGCCGCCGCGCAGGATTTCGCGCAGGATGGAAAGGTCAAGGTTGGCAGGAAAGGCGACGAGGTTAATGGCGAAGAGAACGTCGCCGCCCATGGCATAGATGTCGGACATGGCGTTGGCCGCGGCAATGGCGCCGAAGTCGTAGGGGTCGTCGACGATGGGCGGGAAGAAATCGGTGGTACTGACGATGGCCTGCTCGTCGTTGAGGCGGTAGACAGCGGCATCGTCGGCGCGTTCCAGGCCGACGAGCAGGTCGGGGTATGCGGTTGGCGCGAAGATCTCGCGGAGTGGCTGCAGCACCTGCGCCAGCTCGGCCGGGCCGAGCTTAGACGCTCAACCGGCGCACGAGGCGTAGGCGGTCAGCCGGATTTTCTTAGCTTCGGTCATAAGCTCAGGTGTTAAGCTATCCGGTTTCTCGGAGAAATCGGATAGCTCCCGTGACTCTGAAATCGGATATCGCTACGATTACCTGACGGCAAGTATACAGAGCGTGAGTAGGCAGGGCAATTGCGTTGACGCGTTAAGGTGAAGCGCTATAATGCGGCTCATGGATGCCAGAGCTTTCTCCCGGTTCGAGACGCTGGCGCAGCGGCTGGTCGAAGGGGCCTTTGGGCGGCTCTTCGGCGGGCGCAGTCTTGCCGCCGACGTGGCGGCGCAGTTAGCCGACTATCTGGAAGAAAGCTGGCAGGCCGGGGAGACGGCCAACGAAATTCATCTCTTCTTTCATCCAGGCGATTTCGCGAGCCTGCAGCAACCTGAGGATCTGGAGGCGCGGCTGGCGACCTACGTGCGCGAGCTGGCGCAGCAGGGGGGCGTGGCGCTCAGCGGGCCCGTCCGTGTCGTCCTAGAGCAGGATGACCGTGTGGCGTGGCGCGGCGTGCGTATTGAAGCGCGCCAGCGCGCTCCCGAAGAGACGGTCACCGGTGTCCTCGGCCAGGAAGTAGCCCTGGCCTACGAGCGGCTGCGCGCCCTCGACGCGTTCCTCATCGTCAACGGGCGGCGCCACGTGCCGCTCGACCGGCCGGTGCTCACCATTGGCCGGCGCATGGACAACGACGTGATCGTCGATTCGCCGGTGGTCAGCCGCGAGCACGCGCAGATTCGCTGGCGCTACGGGCGCTTTGTCCTCTATGACGCCGGCAGCCGCGGCGGCGTCGCCGTCAACGGCGAGGCGTGCAGCGAGTGCGTGCTGCAGCCCGGCGACCTGATCACCCTCTCCGGGCGCGTCAGCCTGATTTACGGGGAGGGGCTGGAGCGGCGTGACGAGCTGCCGGCGCGCCGCACTGTCAGCCAGGAGACGCTGACGCTGACGCGCGACGACCTCGCATGAGCCTGGCGGTTGTCTTATTAATCTTGCGGCTGGTGGGTGCGCTCATCCTGCTGGCGTTTCTCGCCTTTATCGCCTGGCTCATTTACCTTGACGTGCGCAACGCGACGCGGGTAGCGGCAGCGCAGGAAGAGCCGCATGGTCTGTTGCGGCTTCTCGATGGCGACGCCGGCCGTGTCTACCCGCTGGGACCGGTGACGAGTATCGGCCGGGCGCCGGGCAACAGCATCGTCCTAGGGGACAGCTATGCCTCGAACGAGCATGCGCTGCTCATGCTGCGCGGCCGCCAGTGGTGGGTTGAGGATCTGAACAGCCGCAACGGCACGCTGCTGAACGGGCAGCGTCTGGAGGCAGCGACGATCATCAGCCCTGGCGACGTGCTGACTATCGGCAACAGCGAGCTCAAGCTGGAGGCGCTGCCGGTCGAAGGCCAGTAGATCATAGGGGCCATAACACCTTCTCATGATGCACAAAAGGTGAACTTGCAACGTCTATTGCTGCTTGTCGGATTGGATGGGGCGACGTTTGACGTCATCCGGCCCCTGGCGGAAGCAGGGCGGCTGCCTGTGCTCGCCGAGCTGATGCGGCGTGGCAGCATCGCCACGCTCGCTTCCACCGTCCCGCCCATTACGCCAACCGCCTGGACGACCGTGTTCACCGGCAAAAACCCGGGCAAGCATGGCATCTACGGCTTCCAAGAGCTGGACCCGGCTACCTACGAGCGGCGGCCGGTGCATGCGCGCCGTCACAGGCAGAAGAACCTGTGGGAGCTCTTGGGCGAAAGCGGGCGGCGCAGCATCGTGCTCGACGTGCCCTTCACCTACCCGCCGCGCCCGCTGGAAGGGCTGATGATTACCGGTTATGCCACCCCGCGCCGGCCGGACACGGTCTTTAGCTACCCGTCCGATCTGCACGCCAAGCTGCCGGCGGCGCTGCACGACCAGATACGGGTGGCGCTGCCGGCGCATCGCTTCGACCGCAGCCAGGCCTTCATTGACGAGTGGCGCACAATTATGGATGGGCGGCGGCGGCTGCTTGTGCACCTGGCGCGCCACGAGCCGTGGGACCTTTTCTTCGCCGTCTTCAGCATCACCGACAACATGGCCCACGTCTTCTGGACCTTTCTCGACCCGGCGCATCCTAACTACGCGCGGCCGAAGGCGCCCGCTTTCCGCGAAGCGCTCTTCGGCGCCTACGAGCAGTGTGACGCGGCGCTGGGCGAACTCCTAGAAGCGCTTCCGGCAGCAACCAATGTGCTCGTCATTTCCGACCACGGCTTTGGCAGCGTATACACTCGCCAGTTTCTCTTCGAGCGGCTGGCAGCGGGTGGCTACCTGACCTACAGCGGCGGCCGCAGCGCTGCCCTCAACCTGCGCGGGCAGCTGCTGCGCCGCCTGCTTGCCGTGTATACGCGCGTGCCGGCCCTGCGCGAGCTCGTCAAGAGCCTGCGCCCGGCACGCAAGGAGC
>JAVVFG010000129.1:0-10042 GCA_032260445.1 Anaerolineae bacterium
CGCCAGCCTCCTGGCCCGCGGCGAGCGCAGCGACCAGCCAATCCGCAAGCTCGCCCTCGCCGCTGGCGCGCTCCGCCTCGAACCGCTCGGCCATCGCTTCGACGGTACCGGGTAGCAGGATATTCCCCTGGCAGGCGTACCCTTCGCCGACCACGTGGCCCGCCCAAGCGTAACACGCCTCACCCGTAAACGCCGCGGCATTGCCAGCGCGGTCGACAAAGCCGGCCTGACGTTGCGCGCGCCCATCGTCGGCATCGAGTAGTTGCTGTAAAGCCTGCGAGGCGGGCACGCCATCAGCCATCAGCTTCAGCCCCTCTGGCCCGTAGCGGAGGTTTGCGTAGGACTGCGTGGCCACCGCACCTGCGCCGGCACGAGCCCAGGGGACAAGCGCGCCGACTGCCAGGAACTTGGACTGGACGGCGACACCCCACTCTTCCCGCCCGGGGTCATAAGCAACGATGGAAAAGGTGGCGATTGGGTGCACTGCAGACCTCCTAACTCGAGCTGGCTCGTTCTGTGTCACGCCGGCGCCGCTGGCGCCCTGCTTCCTTCTGCTGAATCGTGCGCTTCAGCACGGCAACTTCGGCCAGCGTCAGGTGGCGCCACTTCCCCGGTTCGAGGTCACCAAGTGCCAGGGGGCCGATGCGTGTGCGCATGAGACGCTGCACTGGATGGCTAAAGGCGGCGGCAATACGCCGGATCTGCCGTTTTCGCCCTTCGCGCAGGGTGACGCGCAGCCGCGTGCTGTCATCGCCCCGCTGCACGACGTCGATCGTTGCCGGTGCCGTCAACTTCCCGTCAAGCATCACGCCGCGTCGCCACTCCTCGAGGGCTTCATCCGCCATCCGGCCTTCAACCTCTACTTCATAAACCTTCTCGTGTTCGTAACGCGGGTGGGTAAGACGATGGGCGAGGCGCCCGTCATTGGTTAACAGAATCAGCCCTTCGCTCGGCTTGTCGAGGCGGCCTACGGGATACAGATGACCGGGGAGGGGCACGAGCTCGCGCACTGTCGGACGGTCCTCGTCAAGCTCATCTTCTGTGGAAGACAGCACGCCGCGCGGTTTGTGCACCATCACGTAGATGGGACGCTGTGCGGCAATCGGCTTTCCATCGACCGTGATCGTGTCTTTCTCTGGGTCTGCCTTGTCACCCAGCTTCGCGACCCGACCGTTTACCCGTACGCGCCCCGCGCGGATTACCGCTTCGTTGGCACGACGCGAGCCGAGGCCGGCATAGGCCATGAGCTTCTGCAACCGCTCGACCATTACTCCTCCTCATCTTCACGAGCCAGTGCTGGTAGCTCGGCGAGTGACACCAGCCCGAAGTACTGGAGAAACTCGGGCGTGGTGCCGTACAGAATGGGGCGTCCTGGCGTCTCGCGGCGACCAACCTCCTCTAGCAACCCTTTGCTCAGGAGTGTGCGCAAGGCGCCGTCGGAGTTGACGCCGCGGATTTCGTCGATCTCCGGCCGGGTCGCTGGCTGCATGTAGGCGACGATCGCCAGCACTTCAAGGGCCGCCTGGCTGAGCCGGCCAGATGCCTCCAGGCCCAAAAAGCGTTCGACGACAGCAGCCGCTTCCGGCGCTGTGGTCAACTGCACCTCGTTACCGCTCCACTGCAGGCGCAGGCCTCTCCGGGCATAGTCATCCTCTAGCGAGCGTAGCAGCCCCTGAACAGCAGTAGGGGTCGTGTCCAGGGTTCGGGCCAAGCGGTATAGGCTCACCGGGCCGCTGGCGACGAAGAGAATGCTCTCCAGCAGGTGAGCCACATCTGGTTCGTGCGTGGCGGCAGTCATATCGTTCATCGGATCTTCGCTCATTGCCATCGTCTACTATAATATCTGTTTTGATTATAACGGAAAGACGAACTGCTCAGGAGTCAGAAGAAAGATGGTTACCGATCGTGCCCTAGAAGCTCCCCTCAGCTACGCTGCCCAACACCAAAGTGCCCATCTGGAGGAGCTCTTCGAGTTTCTCCGGATTCCCAGCATCAGCGCCCAACCGCAGCACCGCGAGGACGTCGCCCGCGCCGCCGAGTGGCTGGCGGATTCAATGACTGCTGCTGGACTCGAAAATGTACGCATTATCGAGACGGACGGCCACCCGCTTGTATATGGGGACAACCTCAAGGCCGGGCCGGGCGCTCCGACTGTGCTTATCTACGGTCACTACGATGTGCAGCCACCCGAGCCGCTGGATCTATGGGAATCACCTCCTTTCGAACCGGATGTGCGCGATGACTATGTCTATGCTCGGGGCTCAGCCGACGATAAGGGCCAACTTTTCATTCACGTCAAAGCCATTGAGGCTTTTGTCCGTTGTCGCAATGGGCTGCCGGTGAACGTCAAGGTCCTGGCAGAAGGTGAAGAAGAGGTCGGCGGGCCATCGCTCGCAGCCTTCATCCCCGAACAGGAAGAGCTGTTGAGCGCCGACGTGGCCGTGATCTCAGATACGCCGATGCTTGCCATCGGCAAACCGGCCATTGTCTATGGGCTGCGCGGTCTGGCGTATATGCTGGTCGACGTATACGGGCCGAAGCGTGATCTTCATTCCGGCCATTATGGTGGCGCGGTGAAGAACCCGATCAATGCGCTAGCGCACATCATTGCCCGCCTCCAGGACGAAGGCGGCAAGGTGCTCATCCCCGGATTTTATGACGACGTGCGCACACTCGACGAGGAGGAGCGCAAGATACTCAGTGAGCTCCCGTTCGACGAGCAGGCGTGGGCTGAGGAAATCGGCGTGTTGGGGCCGTGGGGCGAGCCAGATTACACGCTGATCGAGCGCATCGGCGCGCGCCCAACCCTAGACGTCAACGGCATTGTCGGTGGCTACACGGGCGAAGGAGGCAAGACCGTATTGCCGGCTCATGCCCACGCCAAGATCTCAATGCGCCTCGTGCCAGACCAGAATCCAGAGGAAATTGCCGATGCGTTCACCCGCTATGTGACGGAAATCGCGCCGCCTGAGGTGCGCGTTGAGGTTCAAACGACCGGCGGCGGCTCCTTTGCCAGTATCTCTGACTATAACACGGATGCCGTCCGTGCTGCGGCGGACGCTTACTATGAAGTCTATGGCGAGAAGCCGGTGTTGATGCGCGAAGGAGGCTCCATCCCCGTTGTTGGGCAGCTACAATCGCACCTGGGGCTCGAAACCGTTCTGATGGGGTTCAGCTCGCCCGATGCGCAGATCCACGCGCCAAATGAGCGCTTCTACCTGCCTAACTATTACCAGGGCATCGAGACCGTCATCCACTTTCTGTACGGGTACGCCCAGCGGTTCCGCGCGGAGCATGTCGAGGAGTCGTAGCAGCTCCGGTGCTGCGACCGCACTGTTCACTCAGCATTGGTCGTGGCCCGCGCTACCGCAAAGAGCAGCCAGAGGGTCTCCTGATTTCGGGAGACTCTCCTTCTAGCAATAACCGCCTCAATGACCGCTGGTAACCGAGCCGTCGCCTGTAGCCCATGCATGCGGCATGGCAACGGTGTTATAGGCAAAGCCCACATTGCCACGCGCATCGACGGCGATGATGCCACCATGCCCGCCGACGCGCTCGGACAACACTTGAACCGCTGCCTGGCAGGCATTTGCTGCCGGTAGCCCATTGGCAATGAAGTCACAGACGCGCTTACTGATCAGGACTTTCATCAGGTCCTCGCCGTAGCCGGTGGCGCTGGCAGCACCGTGCCAGTTGTCGGCATAGGCGCCGCTGCCGACGAGGGGCGTATCCCCAACCCGTCCGGGGGCCTTCAGGCGCGTGCCGCCGGTCGAGGTGGCTGCGGCGACATCGCCGTGACTATCCAGCGCAACCGCGCCGACCGTGCCCATCTGTCCCTCGCCACTAATCATCGCCTGCAAATCGTAGTCAGGGTCAGCCTGTAGGGCGTGGAAGCGCTCCAGCTCCTCGCCGGCGAGAAGCTCGGTGATATCGCAGCGTGGGAAATTGATCTTTTCGGCAAAGGCGTCGGCGCCATGGGCGACAAGGAGATTGTGTTTTGACTCCGAGAGGACGCGGCGGGCCAGGCTGATCGGATGGCGAACCCGTTGTACAGCGCCGACAGCACCCAACGCGAGTGTGCGCCCGTCCATAACGATTGCGTCCATCTCAATCTGGCCTTCGCTGTTGAGATAGCTGCCGCGCCCGGCGTCGAGGACCGGTGAATCCTCCAGGATACATACGGCGGCTTCAACAGCGTCCATACTGCTGCCGCCAGCTACGAGGACGTCCCGTCCTGCGCTGGCGGCTTGCTCGCACGCCGCAACTGCCTCTACGATCCTCTCTTCCTCGAGCTTCCAGGCTCCGGCTCCCCCGTGAACGATGATGGCAATGGTCACATCTCCCTCCGTACTATGGGATCGACGCGAGTTTTGGGTCCGCGCCGGGAGCGGATTGTAGACTGAAACGACCGCAATAACCACCCTAAACCGGAGATGAAGGAGTTTGACTTCCCTAGCGCTTCTGATAGAATAATCGGTGCTGCTTTCCTCAGTAGCTCAATGGCAGAGCATGCGGCTGTTAACCGCAGGGTTGCTGGTTCGAGTCCAGCCTGAGGAGCCTATCGGGACGGCGGATTTTTCTGCCGTCCCTTTTTTGTTATCTACCGGAGTCGTCTGTGTCCGTGATTTGTGCCGCACGGCGGAGTTGGTAGAATTCAGAGGACGGTGTTCCGCAGCCATAGACCTGGCCGGCCGGTCCGGCGAGTCAAGCGCTGCGGCGTCGCTAATGAGATTCGCGGCAGTGGCTGCCGTGCCAAGGAGCATAAGAAAAATGAAGACTTACCCCACGGTCGCGCTTATCATTCTGGACGGCTGGGGAATTCGCGAGATGGAACACGGCAATGCCGTCGTTCAGGCAAACACGCCAAACCATGACAGCTGGCTACGTGAGGTGGAGCGCTGTGTTCTGGATGCCTCAGGCATGGCTGTTGGCTTGCCGGAAGACCAAATGGGCAACTCCGAAGTAGGCCACCTTAATCTCGGCGCAGGGCGCGTCGTCTACCAGGATTTCACCCGGATCAACATGGCCATCGAGGAGCGGGAGTTCTTCTCGATGGCGCCGCTCCTCGAAGGCATCGTACACGCGGAGGAGAGCGGCGGTAAAGTACACGTAATCGGTCTCCTTGGCCCTGGAGGTGTCCACAGCCATATCGAGCACCTCTACGCAACGATCGAGCTTATCTGCGAGTATCAGATGCAGCCAATCCTGCATGTGATCACCGATGGGCGCGATACCCCGCCGCGGAGCGGGTTAGGTTATCTGCAGACCCTTGAGGCGTTCCTGGAGAACCATTTCGGTACGATTGCCACGGTGAGCGGGCGCTATTACGCGATGGACCGCGACAGACGCTGGCAGCGCACCGAGCAGGCCTACCGGGCAATGGTTGACCGTGAAGGCGTGCAGGCTGAGACAGCGCAGCAGGCGATTAGCCAATCCTACGCCGCGGACGTCACCGACGAGTTTATCCAGCCTACGGTGATCCATTCGGAACTGAACGTGGCCGTTGAGGCGGGCGACACGCTAATCTTCTTCAATTTCCGTGCCGACCGCATGCGACAGATTGTCCGGGCCTTTGTCGACGAGGCGTTTGATGGCTTCTCCCGCAGCTACATCCAAGATCTGCGCGCCGTTACCTTCACATCCTATGAACATGACCTCCCGGCTGAAGTCGTATTCCCTGACGAGAACGTCGTCAATCCACTTGCCGAGGTGATCAGCTCGGCGGGCCGTTCGCAGTTTCACGCGGCCGAAACCGAGAAGTACGCGCACGTCACTTATTTCTTTAACGGAGGGCGCGAAGAGCAGTTCCCCGGGGAAGGGCGGTACCTCGAACCATCACCGAAGGTGGCAACTTATGACCTGCAACCAGAGATGAGCGCCGAGCCGTTGACGGAAGCCGTGCTGGAGCGCCTGCAAAGCCACGACGACGCTTTTATCCTGGTTAACTATGCTAACCCGGACATGGTCGGGCATACGGGTGTCCTGGAAGCGGCCATTGCCGCCTGCCAGGCCGTCGACTCTTGTGCAGGCCGGTTGGTCGAGGCAGTTGTCGCCAAAGGCGGCGTGGCTCTGGTCACGGCTGACCACGGCAACGCCGAACGGATGCTCGATGAGGAAACCGGGGGACCCCATACGTACCATACCACCAACCCCGTCTCATTCTTTATGATCGGCGACGATTACTTTGCGCCTCGCCCGCGTGCCATCCTGGCAGATGTCGCTCCGACTGTTCTGGCTTTGCTTGGGATTTCGCAGCCAGATGAGATGACCGGGCGCAGCATCCTGCAGCACAAAGGATTGTAGCCCGGGTAGCGGCTGGCATAGCCTCGCTATCCCGGCTGCCTGTGCTTGATGGAAACCATTTACCTCTCGGACGAAGACGATATTGTCAGCACCTGTGATCGGCTGGCGTGGTTGGCCGGCCAGCAGCGCGTGCTCCTCGTCCTGCCTGATGTGCTGGGGGAGGCAGCGCCGCCGCTCGCTGCCTGGCTCGATCTCGTGCGGCTGCGACGCTGCGCCGAGGGGCTGCGGCTTGAGATTGGCCTGGTAACGCGCGAAGGGGCGATCCGTAGCCAGGCGCGCGCCCTGGGGATGCCGGTATTCCGTACGGTGCGCGCCGGGGAGGCAGAGGGGCGGCGTTGGTGGCGGGGACGACGGGGCTGGCACCAGCCTAGCCGCCCGGGGGCGGCCGTGCGGCTGGGGGAAAGCGGTCGCCTCAAAGCACTACCAGATGTCGCCGACCGGCGCGAAATGTACCGGCGCATGAGCCCGCGCCCGACGTGGCAGCGCTGGCTGTGGCACTATGTCGGCATTCTGCTCTTCTTTCTGACTGCGGCAACCGTCGTTGTCGCCGCCGCTTACACGATCCCTGGCGCCACGATCACCCTCCATCCTGAAGTCGAGCAGATCCGGGTTGTGCGCCAAATTGTGGCTGACCCTCAACTAGAGTCGGTCAACTTCAGCGGCGCGTCTGTGCCAGGGCGGCTGCTCACAGTCATCGTCTTGTGGCAGGCAGAGGTCGAGACAAGTGGTACGCAGCCGGTGCCCGAGGCGCCCGCGCGCGGTACGGTCGTCTTCGTGAACCGGCAAGAGCAAGAAGTGGTCGTGCCGGTGGGTACGCGCGTGCGTACGAGTGCCGGCGAGCGGCAGTTCTTCGAGACGGTCGAGGCCGTTACCGTCCCCGGCGTCAGCGGAGCGACGGCCGAAGCGCAGGTGGTGGCGACAACGCCTGGGCCTGCAGGAAATGTCGCCGCAAATCTCATCAACCGTGTTGAGGGTGCGCTCGCCCTGCAATTGGACGTGCGTAATCTCGCGCCGCTCACGGGCGGCGGTGTCCGTGACGTTGCCGCAGTGACGGAGGGCGATCGCGAGCGGCTACGGTCACAGGTGTTGCAGTATTTGCAGTCGCAGGCGGCGACGGAGATGCAGGCGCTGCTACAGCCGGGTGAATTCCTCGCGCGCGACTCGCTGCAGATTGGGCAAGTGTTACAGGAGACCTATTCCCACTTTCCGGGCGAGTTGAGTGACCGCGTAGCCCTCGAATTACGGGCCGAGCTTGAGGGTACAGCCGTGGACGCTTCGCAGGCCAACGGCTTGATCTACGAAGCGATCGCGCAGTCGGTGAAGCCGGGGTACGAACTGGTGCCCGAGAGCCTGCAATTTCAGCCCGGCGACGTACTGGGTGTTGACAGCCAGGGACGCGTCACGTTCGACATGATTGGCGACGGGCAGATCGCGGCAGCACTTTCGCTCGAACAGCCTTTGGAGGCAATCGCTGGGCAGCAAACCGGGGTAGCCATGGCGTACCTCTATGAAAGGCTACCGTTACGAACCTATCCATCGGCCCGGATCTTTCCAGACTGGTTCGGCCGGCTGCCATACCTTCCCGTCCGCATCCACACAGAGATTGCCACGAGCGGCGGGTAAGTGGCTGCTGGCCGCGGCACGGGCGTGCCGTAGGCTTAGCGTATTACAGGTCCGTGCTGTTGTGTGGTACAAAACGGCCTATGCAAGCGGAAAACGGCCCGCCGCCCGGCCGGCGTATCATGGCCATTGATATGGGCGAAAAACGGATTGGCATCGCCCTCAGCGACGAAACGCAGCTGCTCGCTCGCTCCTATGAAGTCCTACCGCGGACGTCGCGAAAGGCGGACTTTGCTCGCCTGAAAGAAATCGCATGTAGCGAGGACGTGGGCTTCCTGGTTGTCGGGCTACCGCTGACGCTAGACGGCGAGGAAGGCCCTCTCGTGCCCTGGATCCGTGATTACACCGCCGCGCTGGCGGCAGAATTGCAGCTACCGTACGCCTTTTGGGATGAAACGTTCACGTCGCAGCAGGCCAGTGCCAGCATGCGCGCTCGTGGGACGAAAGCGCGCGAACAGCGCGGCTGGCTCGATGCGGTAGCGGCGGCGTTTATCTTGCAGGACTACCTGGATGCGAGCCGCGGCGGATTGCCTCCGTTAGCTTCCGACCTGGAGAGGTGAACTATCGCTACGACGAAGAGCAGAACGACCTCTGGCGCCGTCTGGGTAGCACGAGTGATCTTGTTGTTCGTCGTGACGACGGTGCTCGCCGTTGCCCTATTCCTTCTCTACAACCGGTGGCGGGCGGCGGCCTACGGCGCCGTCATTCGCATTGAAGGTGGCAGCCCCAGTTTAAGTCTTCCAGAGCGTCTCTACCTGCAATCCTATCTTGTGGCGCAGGTTGAGGCATTGACAGGGTCGGCCGGCGATATCGGTTCTCCGGTCCAGTTCGTCATTGCTCCGGGCGAATCCGCCACTGCCGTTGCTGCCAATCTGGAGGCCATCGGCATGCTCCGCAACAGGGAGCTCTTCCTGAACTACGTTCGCTACTATGGGCTTGATTCCCAGCTAGAGGCAGGGACGTTCATTGTCGATCCGGCCCTTCCGATTCCGGAACTGGCCAAGCAGTTAACTGATGCCCGGGCTCAGGAGATCGCGCTGCGCTTTCTCGAGGGGTGGCGCAGCGAAGAGATGGCGGCATACCTGGCGACGACGACTCCCGCGGAGATTGACGCCGACCGCTTTCTGGCGCTCGTCCAGCGGCGTGCCGCGTTTCCCCTTGAGCAGTATGGCTTTCTCCAGGCGCTGCCGCTGGATGCCAGCCTCGAAGGCTATCTTTTCCCCGATACCTATCGTGTGCAGCTGGACGCGCGCGCAGACGATCTGGTGCACATGATGCTGGCAAACTTCGAACGCCAGCTCGCTTCCGGTCTGCAGGTGGGCTTTGCCGAGCAGGGGTTGACGCTGCATGAGGCGGTGACGCTCGCTTCAATCGTAGAGCGGGAAACGCCGCTGGCTGAAGAGCGTGCCCGTGTCGCCGGCGTCTTCCTTAACCGCCTGCGTATTCCGATGCGCCTGCAGGCCGACCCGACCGTGCAGTATGCGCTCGGCTACGTGCCCGGCGCAGCTACCTGGTGGAAGTCACCTCTCTCGGCGGACGATTTGCGGATGGAGAGCCCGTACAATACCTACCTAGTCGAAGGGCTCCCGCCCGGGCCGATCGCCAATCCTGGGCTGGCGTCGCTGCAGGCAGTCGCAGCACCCGAGCAGACCGAATTTCTCTACTTCGTCGCCGACTGCGGCCGGGCCGGCGCTCACGTTTTCAGCGCTACCTACGAAGAGCATGTGCAGAATGTCGAACGTTGCCGCTAGCAGCCGCGCCAGCTGGCCTCGGGCCTCCGCCGGTGTGGTCTGCGTGCTACTCGTCGTCTTTGCTGCCGGCTGCCGCTCAGTGCCCCCGACCGTGAAAATCGGGTTGGTGGCGCCATTTGAAGGGCGGTGGCGCGACGTGGGTTACGATGCCATCTACGCCGCACGTCTCGCCGTACGCGAAGTGAATGAGAACGGCGGCGTTGCCGGCTATCGCGTCGAGCTCGTCGCCCTGGACGATCGGGGCGATCCGCAGCTTGCTGCAGAAGCTGCGGCCACGTTGGCTGCCGATCCAGCGCTAATCGTGGCAATGGGTCACTGGCTACCGCACACCACTTCGGCCGTCGCACCGGTCTATGCCGACCTGGGAC